>JBEHXR010000350.1:0-3837 GCA_048498595.1 Bacteroidota bacterium | reverse complement strand
CGATTACACTACTGGGATATATATTTTTTTTACAAAATAAACAGCGTTTGGACAAACTCATTTCTCGATCATGTTTTTCCCTGGTGGCGCGATGCAACAACATGGTATCCGCTTTATTTGTTTTTATTGATTTTTATCTTTATTAATTTCGGTTGGAAAGCATGGAAATGGGTTTTGTTTGTTGTATTGAATGTAACTATCACAGATCAATTAGCCAGCCATGTAATTAAATATTGGGTGCCGAGATTACGTCCTTGCCAGGATCCTTCTATGCATGATATTGTTCGCCTGGTTGTAAACCATTGCAGCGGCGGAAACAGCTTTCCGTCTTCTCATGCCACCAATCATTTTGGAGCTGCTGTTTTCTTTTTTTGTACACTTAAACCCTATATAAAAAATTACGCTTACTTATTTTTCTTTTGGGCAGCAACTATTTGCTATGGGCAAATGTATGTGGGCGTACATTATCCAACAGATATAATTGGCGGCGCAATAATTGGAAGTATGGTTGGTTATATTTTAGCTTTCATCTTTAATAAAGCAGTAAAATTACCAGCGCTAAGAGCGACGTATTCAAGCTAACCTATTCTAAACTTAAACCTAAGCCTGATTAATATTTTTTGCATGTTCAAATTATACACACCCGCAATTCCATCTTATCTGCTTACCGCAGATTGATTAGTTTTACATTTTATGATTGATATATTAATTATCCTTTTCCTTATTATATTAAACGGAATTTTTTCCATGGTGGAAATGGCGCTTGTCTCGGCGCGCAAAATTCGTCTCGAAGCACAAGCAAATAAAGGCGATAAAAAAGCAAAAGAAGCTTTAGACCTTGCTAACCATCCCGACAAATTTATTTCTACAACACAAATTGGTATTACACTAACAGCAATTTTAAACGGTATATTTTCTGCCGGTGCGTTAGAAAAAACTGCTGCAAATTATCTAACGCGATTTTCTTTTATTGGTCATTATAATGAAATTGCGGCTACAGCTTTAATAGTTATAATCGTTACATATTTCACACTCGTTTTAGGCGAGCTTGTTCCAAAACGTATAGGCTTAAACAATCCCGAAGGCATCGCGAAATTTTTCGCCTCATTTATTCGCATTTCAATTTTTATCAGCTATCCTTTTGTTTGGCTGCTTACAAAATCGGGAAATCTTATTGTAAATCTTTTTAAGATACGCCGTAATGAATCTGGCGTAACTGAAGAAGAAATAAAAGCAATTATTAATGAAGGAACAGAGCAGGGTACTATTGAAGAAACAGAGCAGGAAATTATTGAACGTGTTTTTCATTTAGGCGACAGAAACATTACTTCTTTAATGACGCATCGCAGCGATATTACCTGGCTTGATGTAAATGCAACGGTTGAAGAAATACAACAATTGCCGGAAGACGAATTGCATACAGTTTACCCGGTATGCGACGAAAATATTGATAACATTAAAGGCATCGTTTCATTAAAAAATATTATCCGCGCAAAACCCGGAACCGCAGTAAAAAATGTGATGACGCCGGCATTGTATGTGCCGGAAAACAATTCTGCGTATAAATTATTGGAGCGCTTTAAAGAATTAAAATCGCATATAGCTTTTATTGTTGATGAATACGGAACACTGCAAGGCATGGTTACACTGAACGATATTCTTGATGCATTGGTTGGTGAAGTGCCGCATCTTGATGAGGAGTTGTATGAAATTAAAGAACGCGCAGATGGAAGTTATTTAATTGATGCGCAGATTCCGTTTTATAATTTCTTAAGTTATTTTAATCATACAGATTTTCTTGATGAAGATGAAGAGCAAGAGTTTGATACGCTGGCAGGTTTTGTTTTAAACGAATTGGAACGTATACCAAAAACAGGCGACAGCTTTGAATGGCACGGTTTCCAATTTGAAATTGTGGATATGGATAATAATCGTATTGATAAAATAATGGTGATTAAACCGCAGGAGCCTGAACTTAAAACGGAGAATGATTAATTAACACCTGTTGCACCATCTCTTACTTTAATTTTCTTTTTGTGTGAATTTTTCTTTTCGTATTCCAGCACTTCAGGCGGTTTATTTTTATTGGCTGCAGAAATTGAATCTGCCGGAAGTTTTTGTAATGCATTTAATGAATCATTCAAAGAAGCCAAAGATTTTTTATTGCTTACAAGCTGATCGATTACATATTCTTCTGTCTTTGTAATTGTTCCTTGTTCCGGATCATAATATGTCCAGGTGCCGTGCTTTACAGTTGATGCATTTACTCTAACAATTTTCAAATCATATTTATCAGGAATATTCAAGTCATATACACGCACAGTATCATAAGGGTTTTTTGGATTGATTGCTTTCCAGCTTTCTTCGCGTATTAAACCCATTAAGTTATAATATCGTTGCACGCCATCTTTATAACCCCATTTATAATTTTCTTGGGCAAGTGTGTCACCAATTAAATTTAAACGTGTCCACGCTCCTTCTCTTGCATCATCTTTATAAAATCCTGCTTCCTGGTAACCGGGCTCACCATGATTATCTACAATTTTTGTATACCAATATCCTTGCTTACGATTTTGAAAATCGGTACAATTAATAGTATCGTGCTTTGCATTTAACTGGTAAGTTTTGCATTGAGAAAATAAAGGATTGACGAAAACAATCAACATGAAAAATAATATTCCTGCACCGCACTTCATAGGTTTATTTTATTGTTAGAGCTTGAATAGCTATACGTCTTATAACGTTTTGCTTCTTATTTTCTTGCAAAGGTGTATTTTTATTTACAAATTATTTGCTAATGCCTGCAACCGATAAACGCATTGACGCTTACATTGAAAAGAAAGCTGATTTTGCAAAACCTATCTTAAAACATATAAGAGAACTCGTTCATAAAGCTTGCCCTAATTGTGAAGAAACAATTAAATGGGGAATGCCTTTTTTTGATTATAAGGGAAGTGTGTTATGTGCGATGGCTGCATTTAAAGAGCACTGCACTTTTATGTTTTGGAAAGCAAAATTGATGAAAGACCCGGAAGGAATTTTGCAGATTACAGAGCGGGAAGCAATGGGAAATTTTGGTAATATAAAATCACTGAAAGATTTGCCATCAGACAAAATTTTAACGGCGTATATAAAAGAAGCGGCAAAGCTGAATGAAGACAACGTAAAACTTCCTGCAAGAAAAAAAACACCTATGGCAGAATTAGAAATGCCAGTTGATTTTGCAGCCGCATTGAAAAGAAATAAAAAAGCAAATACTGTTTTTAAAAATTTTACTCCCGGTAGAAAGAAAGAATATATTGAATGGATAACTGAAGCAAAAACAGCGGACACAAAAAACAAACGCATTGAAACCGCCGTTGAATGGATTGCAGAAGGCAAAAGCCGCAATTGGAAATACCAGCGCTAAACTTATAACTACAGTCGCTTTTTAAATTGGTTTTAAAGCAACATTTTCTGATTGTACAATCGTAAATTTTTTCTTTTTCTTCAGGAAAAAAGATTCATAATACTTATAAGAAATAAAAGCAACTATACAAGTGAGGATCAAATTTGTAAGCGGATAGAGAACATCATAAATAAGGTGCGACCCGGGGTAGTTTAAAAATTTTCTGAAAAAGAACATCACAATTTGGCAAACCGCAATGTGATAAATATAAATCCCGTACGAAATTTTTCCTAAGTCTTTTATTAATGGATATTCAAAATTTATAATTGAGTTTTTCAACACTGAAGATAAAATCACATATCCAAAGCAAACAATGGCTATATAATGATCGAAGATTATTAAAGCTGCGCCTGTTAATCTCACAATGGAAAATAAATACACGACTGATA
>JBEHXR010000349.1:0-3837 GCA_048498595.1 Bacteroidota bacterium | reverse complement strand
TGCCGTAGTTATTGGCGCTGCGTTCGGAAAAATTGTAACATCGCTTGTAGATGATATTATAACGCCCGCCATTTTAACACCTGCATTAAAAGCGGCTCACTTAACTAATCTCAGTGAGCTTGTAATTCCCGGCACAGCTATAAAATATGGCAATTTTCTTTCTGCCTTACTTGATTTTGTAATAATTGCGCTTGCTTTGTTTGTTATTATTAAAGCAATAAATTCAACAAAGAAAAAAGAAGTTCCGCCTCCGCCTCCTGGTCCTTCAAGCACCGATCAGTTGCTGATGGAAATTCGCGATGAGCTGAAGAAAAAACCATAAGATATAGTGTATTCTGATAAGTGAAAGCAAGTCTTAAAACTTACAACTCACACTCAATAAAACGAACTGTGTAAAACTCTCTTTCGCTGTGTTTATACTTGTATTTACATTGCGATGATTTTACACAGTTGTTTTTTAAACCCATACAGTGAATACAGAAACTTATCAGATAAAGCTTGAACATTTTGAAGGACCTTTCGATTTGCTTTTATTTTTTATTGAAAGGGATGAGATCGATATTTATAATATTCCTATCAGTAAAATAACAAAAGACTTTCTTGCATTTATTCACGAGCAGGAAAAGGTAAATATTGAACTCAGCAGTGAGTTTATTTTATTTGTTTCAACACTGATGCGCATTAAAGCAAAAATGCTTTTGCCGCGAAAAGAATTAGATGCTGAAGGAAATGAAATTGACCCAAGGCAGGAATTGGTTGATAAGATTCTCGAATACAAAAAATATAAAGAAGCGGCAGCGCAAATGGCAGAAATGGAGGCGCTGCGTATGTTGATTATGAAACGCGGCAACCTGCAAAAAGAATTATTGCAGGTTGGCGAAGAAGCATCAGAAGGCACCGAAATACAAACGGTAACATTATACCGCTTAATGAAAGCTTTTGAAAAAGTAGTTAAGCGCATGAACGAAAGGCAGAACAAGCCTGTGCATACTGTTATTCGTTATAACTATACCATGGAGGAAAGCCGGGAGTTTATGCTGAACATGGTAGAACAGCAAAAATCAGTTTCGTTTGAAAAGGTTTTTGAAATTTGTGAGAACCGCATTCACGCAATTTTTTTATTTCTATCAATGCTTGAACTGGTACAACAGGATTATATGAAAATACTTTCGGGTGAAGGCCGCAATAATTTTATTATTGAGTGGAATGAAAACCGCGTTGCAGAAGAGCCCTTTGTTTTACAATAAATAGAAATGGTTCCTCATTCTTCAGCATATAATCAACTTTCCACATAAAAGTTAAAAAAGCATACATCAAAGGCATTTAAGAAAACATATGCGGTTTCCACAATAATTTCGCCTCCTCATGAGCAAGACTCGCGCCCTGCTTTTTTTATTGATTTGTTTTGTAAGTCCAATATTCCTGCAAGCACAAAAAAAACTTCAGGGTGAATTGCTGGATAAACAAAGCGACGAGCCTATACCTTTTGCTTCAGTAAGATTATTACACCAGGGCATCGGCGCATTAACAGATTCAGCCGGTCGTTTTTCTTTAACCTTTATTAATGATGCAAGTGATACTTTAGAAATAACCAGCGTTGGTTACTCATCATTAAACATTCCGCTTTCTGCATTTCGCGATTCCGGTTTTGCAACCATTCATATTGCCGTATTGCCGCCAACCATTGGTGCCGTGGTAAAAGTAAAATACAACCGTGCATTGTGGTTCTGGCGAAAAATTATTGTGCACAAACCGCAAAATGATAAACATCTTTTTAATAATTACGGTTACGAAGTGTATAACAAACTCGAGCTTGATCTTGCTAACATCAACAAAGAAAAATTAAGCAAATTTCCGTTGCTTAAGCCATTGAGTTTTGTTTTAGACTATGCCGATACAACATCGGAAAAAAAACCATACCTGCCTGTTTATCTTACAGAAACTTTATCTGATTATTATTACCAGAAAAATCCACGCAAAACGCGTGAAGTAATTAAAGCGAGTATTACAAATGGTTTAGATAATGAAAGCATCGTTAAACAATTAGGTGCAACCTATCAGAATGTAGATGTATATCAAAATTCAATTCCTGTTTTTGATAAAATGTATGTAAGCCCGTTGAGCGATAATGCAGATAATTTTTACAATTTTAAATTACTTGATACACAATATCTCGGCGACAAAAGATTAGTTCATTTTTCATTCACTCCAAAACGACCGGGTGGTGATTTATTTACCGGCGACGCATGGGTGCATGATACAAGTTTTGCGATTCAAAAAATTACCATGCGTCCTTCGCAGGATGCGAATCTTAATTTTGTTACAGGCTTAACATTGATACAGGAATTTAAATTGATTGATGACAGCATCTGGTTTTTGTATAAAGATAAATTTGTTGCCGATGTAAATCCTGTAGGCAAACAACATCTCGGCTTTAAAGCACGCAAAACAACAACGTACAAAGACATTTTAATTAATAGTGATGCGGTAACTGCCGCTATCGATTCAAATAAATCAAACGAAGAAATTTTACTTGCGCCAAATGTGTTGAACAAGCCAGATTCTTTCTGGATAGCAAATAGACATGAACCTTTAAACAAAGATGAGCAAACCGTTTACCAGGTACTTGATACACTTGAAAAAAATAAAACTTACATCCATTATCGTAACACATTAAATTTTCTTACAACCGGCACAAAAGATATTGGTAATGTGCGCATCGGTCCATGGTACAACTGGGTTTCAGGTGATGTGGTTGAAGGCACACGTTTGCGTTTTGATCTTGCTACCAACGAAGGCTTCAATAAACATCTTTATTTGCATGGCTATGTTGCCTATGGTTTTAAAGACAATACTTTTAAAGGAATGGCGGAGGCAAAATACCAGTTTAGCAAAACGCCATGGGATTACCTGCGATTTTATTACAAAAAAGATCTGGACAACGGGCAGGTATATTACGATCAGTTAGGCAGCGATAATTTGTTTGGCTTCTTTTTTAGAAAACCGGGAATCTTAAGTAAATACCAGGAGATAACAGAACGAAGAGCAGAATACTATGCAGAAACACATAATGGTTTTGGTTTTGGAATATCTGCAAGCAGCCGGCAATATCAAGCTGTATTGAATTTGCCCGGCAAAGAATTTTTTCCTTCTAAAACAGGCGATCCTTTTAATACGTTTGAAACGGGTTTGCAATTGCGATATGCTTATGAAGAACGCACCATTGAAGACAATTTTCAACGTTATAGCTTAGGCAGTGATTATCCGATCATTCAATTAAACTATGCGCACGGCATACCCGGTGTTTTCAACAGCAGTTATAAGTATGATAAGATCGATCTTTCTGTATCAGATTATTTAAACATTGCGCCTTATGGAAGTTTATACTATAATGTTTTTGCAGGAAAAGTTTTCGGTACACTCCCCTACCAGTTGCTCGATATTCAGCCCGGTAATAATTGGTATTACTACAGCAAATATTCTTTCAACTTAATGTCGCGCTTTGAATATTTAACTGACAGGTATGCGGGCTTTAACTTAGAGCACAATATCGGTTCAGGTTTATTCAGGTATATTAAGCTTACACGCAAATTAAAGTTCCGGCAGTTCTGGGAAGTGAAAGGCGTTATCGGTGATCTGTCAAATGCAAATCAGCAATTGAATTTTGTTGGTGGCAATTCTTTTCAATCACTCAACAATAAAATGTATTTGGAAGCCGGCACCGGCATCGATAATATTTTAAAATTCTTTCGCGTAGATTTTATCTGGCGCGTGTTACCCAAACCTTTGCCACCAATTAAATCAGAACGTTTCGGTGTGTTTGTTGGTTTTAGATTA
>JBEHXR010000348.1:0-3884 GCA_048498595.1 Bacteroidota bacterium | reverse complement strand
ATTTTCATTACTGTTTTCATTATTTACTTTAAAAGGATCATTCCAATGTGCATCAAGCGAATATTTTCCTGAATTAATAACCGCATCACATGCATCAATGCAATCCTGCCAATGCGCTGTTCCTGTAATTGCTTCCGCATTCAAATATAATTTTGCAAGTAAAGTGTACGCAGCAGATTTTGTAAAATGTCCATACCAATAGTCATCGCCTTTTTCGCTCAAATCAGGAATGGCGGCTTTTATTTCACTTTCAATAAAAGTGAACACTTCCTGTGGTGTATTATTTGGGGGATTTACAACGCCCACATGTTCAACAATAGGAACATTGCCAAACTCTGTTAATGCCCAATAGTAATGTAATGCTCTAACCATTCTTACTTCAGCAATCATTTGCTCTTTGCTTACAGGTAAGTTTAATGTACTAACATCAACGTTTTGCATGTTATCGATAAAATTATTGCAATAGCCGATTGCCTGGTAAAGATCTTGCCATTCAGTAAGTATCCACGGATCGGGTGAAGCCCATGTGTGCTGATGAAAACGTATCCATTGCCCGCCCTGGTCAACATAATTAAACAACACAGGCACGCAAGCTTCGTCTGTTACAAATTCAACATCCTGGAAATGCACCTGGTAAATATGTGTTTGAAGATAACTGTAAGGCAATACATAAGCCGCCGTTACCTGGTCGGCGGTTTGATAAAAATTGCCAGGCGTATCCTCACTGAACACCGTTTCATTTAATTTTTTTGTACAACTGAAACTGATTATCGTTATTAAAAATAAAAACAGTGCAGCTTTATAATAATTTATTCTTTTCATAAACTAGATCATTGAAAAATTAAAAATTTATATCAACACCTAAAGTGAAAACTCTTGTACTTGGATAATAATCATAATTAGATTCCAAGCCCGGTCCATCATCTGTTTCTGAATTTGGATCTTGCGGATAATAATTGATCTGCAACTCAGGATCTGTACCCGAAAAACCAGTAAGTATTAACAGGTTTGATGCTGTTACATATAAATGAATATTTTTTACGTATGGAGAATTTTTTACCGAAAATGTATAACCAACATTCAGGTTTTCAACTTTTAAATAAGAACCGTTTTCAACATAGTAACTTGAAAATATCGGCACATCATTCAGGTTGTTATACAAAGCAGTTGTGAAGAGATTGTTTCTTGAATAATTATTCAGGTTTTCATGAAACATTCTTTTAGCATTCACCGCTTTAAAGCCTGCTGCTCCTTTTAATAAAAGTGAGATATCGAATTTACCAATACTGAAGTTGTTTGTTAAACCGTATGTATATTTTGGAATGCTGTTACCAAGATATTGATAATCGTCTGGTCCTAATTCATTTCTGCTAATTGATTTGCCATCTTTACTTTTAAATCTCCATTTGCCATTAGATGTTATTTTATCAAACACGGGTCCGTAAAAAACAGCTACCGGTTCACCTGGTGCTAATCTCTGTATTGGATTATCTTCCTGTATGCGCGTAACATCAATTGCTGATCCATGAAACTGATCACTTGATACAGAAATTATTTCGTTTTTATTATATGCAGCGGTGGCAATAAGGTTCCATGTAAAATTTCTGCTATTTATCAATTTTGCATTTAATAAAAGTTCAATGCCTTTATTATCCATTACACCTGCATTCGCAAAAATATAAGGCAGTATTTGAGAGGGCAATTGTGCTGGATAATTGCCGATGAGATCTTTTATTCTTCTGTCATAAACATCCAAAGAACCGCTTAACCATCCATCTTTAAACAAATTAAAATCAACGCCGATGTTTGTTTCATACTTTGTTTCCCAGCGCAACATTGGATTTGCATTGATGGTTGGACCGTAAGGCAACACCCATGTACCGCTGCCCGGCGTACCTAAATAACCATCTTGTTGACCATTATAAAGAGGTCCTATTGTTGCAAGCGATTGGTAAGGATTTAAAGCGCCCTGGTTACCTGTAACACCATATCCAACACGAAGCTTTAAGAATTTAATCACATTAGAGTTTGCTAAAAAATTTTCCTTGCTTAATACCCAGCCTGCAGAGACTCCCGGAAAATTTCCCCATTTGTTATCAGCACCTAAAACAGATGCACCTTCTCTTCTTATACTTGCATTAAACAAATATTTTTGTTTGTAATCATAAATCACTCTTCCAAAAAATGCGAGTATTGTTCTTTCATCTGCGTAGCTTCCTATAAAAACTCCGCTCCTGTTGAACCTTGGATCATTTGGATTAAGATTATTTAAACCAATACCGGCGCCGAGATTATTGTATCCATAAGCATTGGTAAGAAAGGTATTATTTCCTGCACTAAAACCTTCATCAAAAATATCCTGGTAAGAATAACCTGCTATTGCATTTAAATGATGATCACCAAAAATTTTATCATAACTAAGCGTTGTTTCAAGCACATTATTCGTTGTATTATTTTCTGAGCGTGAAGCCTGTCCGTTTGTATTATTTATTTGCTGGAAGTAATCATTTATATCTGAAAACGATCCATCCAACACATCGTTCTTTGTTAGCGAGTAAGTAACGTTAGCGGTTAATGTTGGAAGTATATGATACGCTGCATTTACAGTTCCTAAAAATCTTTTCTCTTTTGTGTTATATGTATTCTGATAAATGTTTGCAACCGGGTTCCACATTAAATGAAAACCAGAAGGATCGTTGTGTTCAAAAAAAGTTCCGTTATCGTTATATATTTTATAAGTTGGATTTTCATTTAAAGATTGTGCTATTGCACCATAGTTTGCAAAATCTCTTGTATCAAATGAATTAACTACTATCATTCCAAATTCAAACTTATCGTTTAGAGCTTTTGTATTTAAACGAAAAGTACCATTTACAAATTCCCTGTTCGATCTAAGGTCTATACCCTGAACATTGCGATAATTTATCGAGCCATAATAAGTTGTTTTATCGCTACCGCCACTTATAGAAAGGTTGTGCGAATGGCTTATCGGTGTTCTTGTTACTGCTTTAAACCAATCTGTATTTCCACCCTGGTCATCAACAGTAAAACCATTTTTCTGTCCTAATTGTCTATACTGATCTGCAGTAAGCACATCATATTTTTTTGCGATGGTTGATGTTGTAACATAGCCGCTGTAATTCACCTGCGCAGCGCCGGCTCTTCCTTTTTTTGTGGTAACGATAATTACGCCTGCTGTAGCACGCGAACCATAAATAGCAGCAGCAGATCCATCTTTTAATACATCAATGGATGCAATATCATTCGGTGCAATCGTTTGTAAATCTCCGCCGGGAACGCCGTCAATTACAACCAACGGGCCAGCATTATAACCTGTAGCAGTTGCAGGTCCTCGCAAAGAAAAATCAGCACCGGCATTAGGATCGCTTCTATCAGTATTACTCAAAGAAAGTCCGGGCACTTTACCTGCTATTAAAGTTATCGGGTCATTGATCTGACCTGTATTAAAATCTTTTGCACGTACTGTAGAAATTGCACCTGTAACTGTTTCGCGGCTTTGTGTGCCGTAACCAATTACCACAACTTCGTTCAACGAATTATTTGAGGGCTGCAATCGAATTAAAACAGAATTGTTGCTGCTTGCATTTACCATTACGTTACTCACCGCATTATCATACCCAACATACGAGGCGGTTAACGTATAGCTGACGCCGGTTTGTAATTTTGAAAAAGTAAATAACCCTTTTTCGTTGGTAGTAGTGGTAAAACTTTCTTTCGGGTTAAAACTCGTAGCATTAACCGTTACACCAAATAACATTTCACCGTTTTCATTCATAACAGTTCCGGTAACCGGCGCAGTGTTTTGTGCCGCTAAGTGCATGCATAAAAACAAACTGCTAAACAGCAGTAACGCTTTGCATTTT
>JBEHXR010000347.1:0-3919 GCA_048498595.1 Bacteroidota bacterium | reverse complement strand
AAGAATGGAATTGATATTGATTACACACAAATCATTATAACAACAGGTGGCAGCGAAGCGATTTTGTTTGGATTTATGGTGTGTATGGATGCGGGCGATGAGGTAATAATTCCGGAACCATTTTATGCAAACTATAATGGCTTTGCTGTTTCGGCAGGCGTAAATGTTGTACCGATAAAATCAAATATTGAAAATGGTTTTGCATTGCCGCCGATTGAAGATTTTGAAAAGGCCATCACTAAAAAAACAAAAGCAATTGTTGTTTGCAATCCGAATAATCCAACTGGTTATTTGTATAGTAAACATGAAATGGAAACGCTGAAGACGATCGCCCTAAAACATAATTTGTATTTGTTTGCTGATGAAGCTTACCGCGAATTTTGTTATGAGAGCACACACTTCAGCGCAATGCAATTACAGGGTTGCGACGATAATGTTGTGTTGATGGATACAATCAGCAAACGTTACAGCAGTTGTGGTGCAAGAATTGGTGCATTCATAACACGCAATAAAGAACTATATAATACTGCAATGAAATTTGCGCAGGCAAGATTAAGCCCGCCGGGTTTCGGGCAAATTGCAGGTGAGGCTGCCATTGATTTACCGGATGATTATTTTGATGTAACGAAAGCAGAATACAAAGCACGCAGAGATTTAATTGTAAAAAGATTGAACGCGATGAATGGTGCATTCTGTCCAAATCCCGGCGGCGCATTTTATGCAATGGCAAGTTTGCCTATTGATGATTGCGATAAATTTTGCCAGTGGTTACTGGAAGATTTCAATTATAACAAACAAACTATAATGCTTGCACCGGCAACAGGTTTTTATGGAACTGAAGGTTTGGGAAAAAATGAAGTGCGTCTTGCTTATGTTTTAAATCTTGATTCAATTGAAAAGGCAATGGATTGTTTAGAAAAAGCCCTGGATGAATACCCGGGAAGAGTTTAAATATTTATCGTATTAAAGTCACCGTTCCTTTTTGCAGGAAGGTTTTATTGCCGGCGCACTGCAACTCCATCATATAAATATATACATCCGGTTTTTGTAAAACGTTGTTGTATTTTCCATTCCATCCATCCGTGTTTGCATTCGGATAAAAATTTCTTTTTTGAAAAAGAAGTTGTCCCCAGCGATTAAATATCAACATTGATTTTACTAAGAGACTTCCGTTTGATCTTGGATAGAAATAATCATTCATGCCATCATTGTTTGGCGAAAAAGTGTTTGGAATAAAAAGCGATTGATCATCACATAAAGCAATAATGGTAATTGAATCGCTGTTCAAACAACCAAATTCATTTATGCCCGTAAGCACATAAGTAACCGAGTTATAAACCGTTGTTGTTGGTTGCAAACAATCATAACAAGATAAGCCCAGCAGCGGCGACCACTGGAAGCTTTGCACATCACTTCCGGCAATGGCAAGTATGGTAAAGTTTGTGCCTGCTATAACATCAACTATACTGTCGGTAATATTTATTAACGGCTTCGGACTTATTGCAACATTAACTCTAACTGTATCTGTAAAACAATTGTTACTGTCTTTGCCAATAGCAGTATAAATTGTACTTGTTGTTGGTGTGGCAACAGGGTTTTCAATTGTTGTACTGCTTAGTGTATTATCTGACAGCCAGCTAAAATTATCAGTGCCCGAAATATTCAACGTTACAGATCTGCCTTCACAAATAGTTAAGGAATCAGGTTGCGCTGTTAAGGTTTCCTTTGTTTGAACTTTTATTTTTATTGAGTCTGATGCGGAACATCCATTGGTTGTGCCTGTAACATAATACGTAGCAGGCTGCGATGGTGTAGCTGTTGGATTTGCACATTGCGTACAACTAAGATCACTATTATTTTTCCAGCTATAGGTTGCAGCACCGCTTGCATTTAATAATACCGAACTGCCTGCGCATGCAAATGTATCGTTGCCTGCATCAACGGTTGGTGTGTTTGTCATGGTTACTGCATGCGTAATTGAATCACTGCATTTATCTGCATCTGTGACTTTAAGATTTACGTTGTATGTTAAGGAGAATGGATATTTATAACCCGGAGGATTTTGTGCTGTTGAAGTTGAACCATCTCCAAAACTCCAAGACCAATTGGTTATAGGCACACCGTTATTTGCTGTTGAGTGATCTGTAAAATTAAATGGCGAATTAGTGCATCCGTTAGCTGCACTTTGAAATTGTGCTGTAGGTCCTTTAATAAAAACGGACGGTGTTAATTGCGCAGTATCTGTGCAACCTTGTATATCTTTTAAATAAATAGTGGGAGCAAATTTTCCGTTTTGAGTGTAAGCATATTCAACGGTATCCCTTACACCTCTGTATACTTTAATGTTGCCATCACCAAAATCCCATGTAATAGATTTTGCTATTGCAGGATCATAACCTGTTACTAAAAATTCTATCGAATCATTTTTACAATAAAAACTGCTAACGGGGGAAACGTTTACTTTAGGAAAACTGGTTTTAATATATACTGTATCGCGTGCAGTATCTGTACAGGTGGTACCAGTTTCAGAAAGCGTTATATAATAAATTCCGGGATTGGTATATGTGTGCGTTGGGCTTTTTGTAGTTGTTGTTTGTCCATCTCCAAAATTCCAAAGCCGGGTGGTAACATCAATAGAATGATCGTAAAAACTTACCGTTTCTTTATCTGAGCAATCAAGAACGGAGTTAAATTTAGCAACAGGCCCGCTTACGCTTATATAATTAAATTGAGTTGCAGAATCTTTACAACCATTTTCCGATACAACCAACTTCACACTAAACTTTCCTGTATCGAGATAATGATATAGCGGATTATGATCGTAACTAACTCCTCCATCGCCAAAGCTCCATTTTGTTTCAGTAATTTTTCCTGATGATTTATTTTTAAAGCTTCTGTATGTTGATGCGCACCCATTTAATGGGGAAGCTGAAAAAGCAACAGTAGGTTTATTGCCGGCAATAATTGCGTTATACCTTGTTTGTGTTGATGAACAACCTTGCGGTGTTTTTACCGTAAGCGAAACATTATATTCACCTGCAGTATTAAAAGTATGCGTTGGATTTTGCTGCGTGGAAGTAGTACCATCATTAAAATCCCAAAGCCAGGAATTTATAGAAGTATTAAATGAAGAAGAAGTATCTCGAAAAGATGATTGCAATGCTACGCAACCAGAATCACCAGATACTACATAAAAGCCGGCTTGCGGACTTGTATTAACCGTGATGTAATTATTCTTTTGTTCATAATCTTCACCGGCAGAATTTTTTACAATTAAGCGCACATTAAAAATGCCGTTTGTTGTATAGGTTGCTGCAGGGTTTTGTAATGTTGAAGTAGTGCCGTTTCCAAAATCCCAAAACCAGCTTGTAGGATTTCCTTTTGAAAGATCAGTAAACTGAACAACGAAAGGTGTGCATCCGTTAACTGCAGAAGCAGAAAAATCCGCATTCAACTGTGCGGATGCAGATATTTTAAAGAGCAAAAAAATGAAAACAAGTTTTCGCATAGGTAATCAACAAAACTTTGTGCAATTAATAACGATGAATGCAGTTAATTATTTAACTTCTCTTAACAATTAAGGTACCATCCATGAGGGGATATGGAAATTTTGTCTTATGCGAACAGCGAAAAGACTATCACTAATATTTCTCTTATTACTTCAAAGCGGTCTCATGAAAAGTATTTATTTTTGCGCCTCTTAAAAAGGCGGGGTAGCTCAGTTGGTAAGAGCGTCGGATTCATAACCCGGAGGTCTCGGGTTCAATTCCCGATCCCGCTACAAAAGACACTCAAAAGGTGTCTTTTATTTTTTTAAAGATTGAATTACTACTTCCGGCAAAAAAGGTGAAGCGTCTCCACCGTTGCGAATAATATCTCTTACAATGGTTGAAGCGACAGAAGTATATTTTGGTTCGCC
>JBEHXR010000346.1:0-3967 GCA_048498595.1 Bacteroidota bacterium | reverse complement strand
TTCATCAAACAACAAACTGCCTTTTGCATTTTTAATAGCAATTGGTGGTTGCATATTTTTTTGCTGGGTGAAAGGATGCCAAATAAACTCTTTGTCAAGCGCTGTTAAATTCATTTGGCAAAAATAGGCTGATGTAAATTTTAAAATCTGCATTAATATTGCGCCCATGGCAAAAAAAATATTATTTGTAGATCGCGACGGAACACTTATTAAAGAACCGCCAAGCGGCAATATCGACTCATGGGATAAGCTTGAATTTTATCCGCATGTTTTTAAATACATGAATTTAATTGCGACAGAATTTGATTATGAATTGATACTTGTTTCTAACCAGGATGGTTTGGGAACAGATTATTTTCCCACCGAACATTTTCTTCCTATTCATGATTTTGTACTAAAGTCTTTTCAAAATGAAGATGTATTTTTTTCTGCGGTGTATATCGATCCTTCTTTAAAAGAAGAGCATTCACCCAATCGTAAACCGCGCATTGGTATGGTGAAGCAATACATGAACAATCCTGATTATGATCTGGCAAATTCTTTTGTGATCGGTGATAGAATTACGGACGTGCAGTTTGCAAAAAATCTTGGTTGCAAGGCGCTGTGGCTTAATACGCACCCTGGTCTCGGCTTAAAGGAAATAACCGATACAGAAGAAGTGCTACGGACCACAGCGCTTGCTTTGGAAACAACCAATTGGCAGAGCATCTATCAGTTTCTGCGCAAAAATTCGTGAAGTCTACTGCTTCACAAATCTTATCGTTGAGGTTCTATTATCTGAAATTATTTCCAAGTAGTAAAATCCGCTGCTGATATTTTCAATATTCCAGGCATATGCTGAATTATTATGTACGTTCGTTTCTGCAATGGCATTGCCCTTTGCATCGTGGATAATTAAGTGATAGTCTTTGGCTGCATTCATGCCTTTAATGTTCAGCACATTAACTGCCGGATTCGGATAAATCACAAACATATTGTTGTTATCAAACACAACATTCACTATCTGCGAATAAGAAAATTTTCCATCTTTATCTACCTGCTTTAAGCGGTAATAATTTATGCCTTGAGATGGCGTTACATCTGTGTAAGAATAACTGTGTTTCATGTTTGAACTTATTTGTGCGATTTCATTAAAAATGGTTCCTGTACTGCGTTCAAGACTGAAATAATTATTATTGATTTCATTTGCAGTTTGCCAGCTTATCAAAACATTTTGCTGTTGTTTTGTGGCAGAAAAATTGAGATAGGTTACCGGCAATATATGACTGGTTCCATTGCTTTCATATCGAACAACAACAAACGAATCTGTATAATACAAAACAGTTGTGTCTAACTTTACAATCTGGTAACCGCCGAGAATAATTTTTCCATCTGGTTGCAAAGCTGCAGTTCTGCATGAAACAGAATCTCCAAACTGCGTTGTTATAACGGCGCCATTATTTCCAAATGTGTTATCAAGAACACCATTGCTGTTAAATTTTGCAAGCATTGGTTTATGAAAATGATAAATGTCTGTGTAATCTCCTGCAACCATAATTTTTCCATCAGGCTGTAACATTACTTTTTTCGGATCGGCAGACGCAGAATCAAATTGCAAACTGGCAATTGCATTTATTCCAAAACTATTGTCCAGACTTCCATCTGTATTATATCTTACAACTGCTGTTTTAAAAAAATTGCTGTATTGAGAATTGTAATCGTAGCGACCGGCAGCAACAATTTTTCCATCAGACTGCAATGCAATGCTGAATATATATTCACTCATGCTTGATAGATCAGTAAGCACCGTTCCATTGTTTCCAAATTGTGTGTCGGGTGTTCCATCCGTTAAAAATCTTGCAAGTAAAAAATTATTAGCACCAAGACCTTGTCCTGCAATTAAAATTTTCCCATCCGTTTGTATTGCAACATCAAAAGCAATATAAGCTGTTGGGATAATTGCATAACCTTGTTGCGCAAACGAAACATCAAACTGACCATTGGGTAAAAACCTTGCCACCAGTGCACTCACACCATTTACATTTCCTGCCATTACAATTTTTCCATCATCCTGCAATTTCAATGAATAGCAATAAGAATATCTTATACCGGCAAACTGCGGTTGTAACAAACCATTTGTACCAAACGAAGAATCAAGTGTACCATTCGATAAATATTTTGCGATCATTACCGTTCCAAGAAAACCACCTGCTAAAATTTTTCCATCAGGACAAACGATAATACTTTGAATGCTGCCGCCATAAATGGTAATTACTTTTCCGTTTACTCCAAAGGAAGAATCAACTGTGCCATTTGCATTGAAGCGCGCAATACAGTAACCAGAGTTACTTAAGGTTTCACCACCTCGTCCACCAACTAAAATTTTTCCATCAGGTTGTATTGCCATGGCAGAACTGGTGCCACCGCCTGTGCGTATTGCGGCTTTGCCATTGCAATAAAAATTATAATCTAAAGTTGGCGTTTGAGAAAAACAGGTACCGACTATAGCAAGTACTAATAAAGTAAATGCGGCTTTCATGATATTGGATTTTAAATTGCTGCTTAAAAAATTTTAGCAACATTAAAATTGCTTCAACTAAATGTTTAACAATTTTATCTTGACGTGAACTTACGAAGTATTAAAACATATACTTGCATTGAAGGATTTTTGGGATATGAAAATAAACGGTAGCGTATTTGCGGCAGAAATGCGAACTTATCGTTTTATGGAATTTGTTTATTTATGCATCATTGAAGCAAGAATTATAAAGTGAGCGATAAAGATTTTCATCATTTACCAGACGAGCAATTGTTGCAGGCATTTTATGAAAATGGCAATGCCCGGTCACTTGGCATTTTGTTACAGCGGTATACTTTATTGTTGTTAGGTGTTTGCATGAAATATTTAAAAAACGAAGAAGCGGCAAAAGATGCAGTGCAGCAAATTTTTTTAAAAGTGATTGGGGAGTTAAACCGATATAAAGTTCAATATTTTAAAAGCTGGTTGTATATGATTGCAAAAAATCATTGCCTCATGCAACTGCGTAACAAAAGTCATAATGTTGTTGCCAATGCAGAATTGAATATTCGCACGGAAGAGGAAACAGCTTTTCAAAGACAATTAGAAAAAGAAAAGTTATTGTTACTATTAGAAGTTTCATTAGAACAATTAAATGATGAACAAAGAAGATGCATAACTTTATTTTATCTTGAAAAAAAATCTTATCAGCAAATAAGCGCACAAACAGGCTTTAGTTTATCGCAGGTGAAAAGTTTTATACAAAACGGTAAACGCAATTTGAAATTACTGGTAGAAAAAAAACTAAAGCAGCAATAATGGACGAGTTATTAAATATATGGAATGCAGATGATGAACTGAATGAAGATGAGCTGATGAATTATGTAACAGGCAAATCTTCAGAAGAGGAGAAGCATGCCGTAGAAGAGCAAATGTCATCATCATCATTTATAAATGACGCTGTTGAAGGTTTACAAAATTTTTCATCACCTGAAAAAGTAAACAGTTACGTACAGCAAATTAACCAACACCTGCATACAAAGCTTCAGCAAAAAAAACTTACAAGACACAAAACAATCTCCAATTTGTCGTGGGAAATCATCGCAGTAATTACAACCATACTTCTTTGTTTATTAGGTTATGTAATTATTGAAATGATAAGAAAATAGAATTATATAGTTGTGTTCAGTTTATCAAGTTTATCTTTTCATTTCTCAACACGTCTTATTTATTACTTCTTGCATCTGTTGAACTACTTGCACAAATAAAGTAAATCATTTCACGGTTGAACTTTTTTTAAAACTGCTTTCTCCCTATAAATTCAGGTGGCAAGGCTTTTGTACTTATACATGGTATAGTTCGAAAATCTCCTGCTACATTTTAATTGTCCTATCAAATTTTTTTTATGAGTAAAACTGTTGGTGATTTTTTAATTGAACGATTGCATGAATGGAATATTTCAAGAATTTT
>JBEHXR010000345.1:0-3979 GCA_048498595.1 Bacteroidota bacterium | reverse complement strand
CGAAAGCGAACAGTTTTTTGTTCGGGATTGAACAAAGAATACAGGACGATGTGTTTACAAAATTGAATATAGATGTGATTTGAAATTGGGAGATTGGGACATCTTAACTTAAAAAATTTCCCAATTCACCTTTTCTCAATTATTCAGTTCTTAAACTTTTTACAGGATTTGCGATGGCTGCTTTTATTGCCTGGAAACTTACTGTTATTAATGCAATAAGAATTGCTGCTAAACCAGCAACAATAAAAATCCACCAGCTTATATTGGTTCTGTATGCAAAACTTTCAAGCCATTTATGCATTGCCCACCATGCAATGGGAAAAGCAATCACAGATGAAATTAATACCAGCTTTGCAAAATCTTTTGAAAGCATTGCCACAATTCCGCTAACACTTGCGCCCAACACTTTGCGTACACCAATTTCTTTTGTGCGTTGTTCTGCTGCATAAGTAACCAATCCAAACAAACCCAAACAACCAATAAAAATGGCAAACACTGCAAACGTGATAAATAGTTTTCCTGTTTGTTGTTCGGCAGTATAAATATTATTAAAGTCAGCATCCATGAATGTGTAGTTGAATGGCTGACCCGGTACAGTGCTGTTCCATTTATTTTGAATACTGCTTATTATGGAAGGCGCATTTTTTGAATTGATGCGCACTGCAATTGAACCCCAGTTTTCGCCCTCCTGTATTATTAATGGTGTAACATTCTGATGCAGGGAACTAAAATTAAAATCTTTTACAACGCCCACAACATGATAAGCTATCGAACCATTGATTGTGTTATTTCTAAAATCAGGGCGATACAATGTTTCTTTTAGCGGGTCTTTAAAACCAAGCACTTTTACAGCAGCTTCATTTAAAATAACACCAACAGAATCTGAAGGAAAATCTTTTGAAAAATTTCTGCCTTGTGCCATTTGCATACCAAGGGTTGGTATATAATTATCATCTACAAAAAAATCCGTTAGCACTACTGCTTTGGTTGCATCCATTGTTGCATCGCGAAACCAACCTTCATTATCAAAGCTGGTGCCTGTAGGCAAATCACCTGAAACAGTTGCATTGGTTATTCCGGGAATATTTAATAATTCATCTCTGAAAGTATGTATTTGTTTATCGAGATACCATGCGTTGTGAATTATAAAAACCTGGTCTCTGTTGTAACCAATTTTTTTACTGCGTATATAATTAAGCTGGTTATAAATTACAACTGTTCCTATAATTAATATAATTGAAATGGTAAATTGAAAAATAACCAAACCACTGCGCAGCCAACTGTTTTTAAAACCTTTTGCAATTTTTCCTTTTAAAACATCTATCGGTTGAAATGCGGATAAATAAAATGCCGGATAGCTGCCGGCAACACATCCTACAAGAAAAACCAATGCAATCATTACAGGAAAAAGCCACGTTGAAAATAATGTACCAACAGACATATCTTTTGCAGCAAGCTGGTTAAATAACGGCAGCAATAATGCAGCAATGCCAATTGCTAATAACAATGAAAAGAAACTGAGTAAAACAGACTCTGTTAAGAATTGTGTGATGAGATGTGAGCGCAATGAACCAGCCACTTTTCTTATGCCCACTTCTTTCGCACGATTGGCTGAACGTGCGGTGGAAAGATTCATGAAGTTTACACATGCAATTAATAAAATGAAAATTGCAATAATGGAAAAAATGTAAACATAACTTGCATCACCATTTGCTTCTATTTCATAAGATTTATTTGAATGCAGGTGAATATCAGTAAGCGGCGTAGCATGATAAATAAAATGACTGCCATTCTTTTTTAAATCGCTTAAAGTAGAATGCAGTTGCGATTCTAATTCTTTACCTAAATAATTATTGATGGTTGCATCAACATCTTTCTGCAGTTTTTCTTGTGTAACACCCGGTCTCACCATTACATAATTGTAAGTGTTATTGCTCAGCCACGAATCATTATCCTTACCTCTTGGCCTGATGAAATGAAAATGAAAATGCGATTGCTTTGGTATATCTTTTATAACACCGGTTATTTTGCAATAGGTATTGTTATCAACATATAAGGTTTTACCAACAACATCTGTACTGTTGAAATATTTTTTTGCTGTGGTTTCATCTATCACTATTGAATTAGGTTCTTTTAATGCAGTGGCAGGATTACCATGAATCATCGGCACCGTGAACACTTTAAAAAATGTAGAATCTGCATAGGCACAATTATGATCCTGCACATTCTGATTATCTTTTTTTACAAGAATATCAGACTGGTTATTTATTCTAACTTCTTCTTCAATATCAGGAAAATCTCTTTTTAAAGCTGGTGCCAAAGGATCTGGCGCTACAGCAAAAATTGCTGACGTGTTATTAAAATAAATGTCTGCATCAAGGCGATAAATACGATCTGCATTTACATTGTACTTATCATAACTTAATTCATCAACAACATACAACACGATCAACAAACAAACTGCAAGACCTGTTGCCAGACCAACAATATTCAGTGCAGAAAATGCTTTATTCTTCCAGAGATTACGCAGTGCAACTTTTAAATAATTTTTAAACATGCGTTTCGATTTAAGTTACTACGGTTTGGTAATGAATTTTGTTACTCTGTTCTTAAACTTTTTACGGGATTTGAAATGGCTGCTCTTATTGCTTGGAAGCTTACTGTGAGCAATGTAATAGCCATTGCTACCAGCACAACTGCTACAAAAACTTCAACATTAATGCTCGTTCTGTATTGATAATTTTTCAACCAGTCATTCATAAAATACCATCCCACAGGAATAGCAATTGCACAAGACAATAAAACAAGTATCACGAAATCTTTTGAAAGTAACCGCCATAAATTAAACACGCTTGCACCAAGCACTTTTCTTACGCCAATTTCTTTCACTCTTTGTTCTGCTGTGAATGATGCCAAACCAAAGAGTCCGAGACATGAAATAAAAATTGCCAGCACAGCAATTATCGCAGCCAGATTGCCTACCAGTTTTTCATAATCAAATTTTTTAGCGTATTCTTCATCGGCAAAACGATATTCGAAAGGATAAGCAGGATTGTATCTGTCAAAAATAGGTTTCATTAAAGCAAGTGCTTTCGATGCAGACATATTTGGATTCAGGCGAACATCCAAATTGCCCACCCAATCTTTATTGAATATTATTGTAAGTGGTGATATAGGACGATAAGGTGACTCCATTTGAATGTCTGGTATCACGCCAATAACAGTCATAGGTTTATCGTTCCATTTCAATTGTTCACCAACAGGATTTTTTAATCGCATGCGTTTTACTGCAGCTTCATTTAAAATAACTGAATTAGAATCTGCAAAGTCTCTTGAGAAATCTCTGCCTTCTAATAATTTTATACCTAACGTTTTTGTATAATCGTAAGTAGTGGTGATTGTTGAAAATATCACGGATTTTTCAACTGGCTGACTTCCTTTCCATTCCCATCCATTGTTATTACTATAGATATCTGAAGGAGGAGAATTGCTTTGACATATTGAAATAGCTGCGCCTGAACTTAGCAATTCCTGCCGAAGCGCATCAAAATGATTGGCGATATCATCAGACCAATCCACTGAAATCAATCCTTTATTGTTAAATCCAATCGGTCTGTTCTTTCCATATTGTATTTGCTGGTAAACGATGATAGTTCCAATCATTAATATTACTGAACATGCAAATTGAATTACCACTAATATTTTTCGTGGCAATGAACTTCTTCTGCCTGCATTTAAATTTCCTTTTAATACGCGAACAGGATTGAATGATGAAAGATAAAAAGCAGGATAGCTGCCTGCGAGTAATCCAGTAACTATGGTAAACAAAATCATGATGAGCCAAAAAACAGGATTGGCAATCTGCAGGCTCATTTCTTTATTAGTGAGTTTATTGAAATAAGGCAAAGCAATTGCCGCCATGCCAAGTGCTAATAAAAATGCAAACGTGGCATGGCGGCAATTGCTTTGCCTTATTTCA
>JBEHXR010000344.1:0-4003 GCA_048498595.1 Bacteroidota bacterium | reverse complement strand
GACATAAATTGCATTTAAATATTCAGGGCAAGGGATCGCCAACTGTAATTTTTGAAAATGGCAGCCAGGATTTTTCTTTTATCTGGTCATTGGTGCAACCTGAAGTTGCAAAGTTTACACAAACTGTTTCTTATGACAGGGCGGGTTATGCATGGAGTGAACCCGGACCAATGCCGAGAACAAGCAGGCAAATTTGTTGGGAGTTGCATACAGCATTAAATAATGCAGGCATACAACCGCCTTATATTTTGGTTGGGCAATCGTATGGTGGGTTTATCGTTCGCGCATTTGCAAGATATTATCCAAAAGAAGTTGTGGGAATGGTGTTGGTTGAAGCCGTGCAGGAGGATCAAAAAATTTTTATGGGTGGTGATACACCGCATCTTATTCGTGAGTTTGCACAGGGAAGAATGTTGCCTGAGGTTCAAACCAGCTTCACACCGCCACAGGATGCATCGCAACAACAAAGTACGATAAATACAGAAATGGATCCGCTGTTTGATAAATTTCCGAACGGTATAAAGCGCATGCAGTTGTGGGCGCAAACGCGGCCGCAATTTATAAATGCCGTTCAGGGTGAAATGGATTGGTCGCCGGAAGATGTTGCAAATTTATATGCTCACAACAGTGAACCTGGTTATATGCTGGGCAACATACCATTGATAGTGCTGACACGCGGCAAAGGTGGTTTTGATGGAAGAGCAGATTCTTTGCAACTAGAAAATGAAAGATTGGAGGCACAGAAAAAACTTGCAGATTTATCTGCGAACAGCGAACATATCATTGACATGAACAGCGGTCATAATATTCATGTTGAAGATCCTGTCACGGTGATTGCAGCAATAAAAAAAGTTTATACCGCCGTTACTAAAAATATTTTACTAACGGAAGTGAAGTAGAAATATGTTGGAATTGATGATAATTGTTTGTGCTTTTTTCAAAGTGCACCTTTCAACGGCTTTCTTACTTATTAATCATTCCATCAACACTTATTCTGCCCGGACCGCAAAATAATAGCACAATAAAAGCAGCCAGGTAAGAAAGCGATGCTTCGTCTTCAACAAGTGGTCTGCCTGCATTGGCACCGAACGTGGCAACGAGCATGGTAATAATTAAGGGTATGGTTGCAAAGCGTGTGAATAATCCAATCACTACAAACAGAGAACAGAGTACTTCGGCAAACATTGCCAGGCTCAACGATATTCTTGAACCCATTCCTAAAAAATTATAAAAATGATATTGCAGTGTTGGAAATTTTACGAGCTTATCATAACCATGTTTGCTTATCATCAGTAATCCAAATACAACGCGCAAAACCAACATAGAGAAATTAAACGCCGCTGCACTGTATTTAATTGAAAGGATTTTTTTCATGGTTTCAGAATTTGGCCAAAAATAATTTTTTCAAACTATTATCCACAATTCAAATCATAATGTTTGATGAGCGTAGCAAGCGAACTACCTTTAGGCGGTTTTACGTTTTATTTAAGAAAGTGTTTAAAATATTTGCAAAATCATAATCGTTGAGGCAAGTTATGCAGTACAAAAAGTTAACAACTTTACTCTCATTTGTTTTTTTATTCTATCTATGTCACGCGCAATCAACAAAGGTTTATAATGATCCCGATGCTGATTTTAAACAAGCAAAAGAATTATACCAGCAACAAAAATTTTCTCTTGCTTATCCTTTGTTTGAAAAATTATATTTAGATAATGCACGCACCAGCAATATTCCCATCAGTGTGCAAACAGAGGCAAAATATTATTCTATAGTTTGTCGCCTGCAACTAAATGATGTTACTGCTGTTGCTGCAGCGAATGATTTCATCAGTCTTGAACATAATGCACCACGCATTGAAATGATGTGTTACCAATTGGGTGAATATTATTACAAGCACCAGAATTTTTCCGATGCATTGGATAATTATCAAAGAGCGAATGTTGCTAACTTAAGTAATGATGAAATAGCCAACATGAAATTTCATGAAGGTTATGTTTATTTTACTATGCAAAGATTTAATGATGCAAAGCCATTGTTTGAATCTATCGCGCAAATAAAAACGGATCCGAATTATTACGATGCAAATTATTATTCCGGTTACATCGCTTTCTCCGAAAAAAATTATGCAGAGGCATTAACATATTTTCAAAACATTGAGCAAGATCCAAAGTATCAGCCCATCATTCCTTATTATATCGCTGAAATTTATTATTACCGCGGCGAAAAAGATAAAGCGCTGGAATATGCTGAAAATACTTTAAAAAGTAACAACCAGTTTTACGATTTGCAATTGCGCGAATTGGTTGGACATATTTATTTTGAAAGAGGCAACTATAAAAAAGCCTTGCCTTACTTAGAAAAATATGTGAGCAATACACAAAAAGTTAGTCGTGAAGATTTGTATGAACTATCTTATGCCTATTACGATGCGGAGCAGTATAAACAAGCCGCGCAAGGATTTAAAGAATTGGGTGGCAAGCAAGATACGATCGCGCAAAACAGTATGTATTTGTTGGGTGATTCTTACTTGAAACTTGGCAATAAATCCGGCGCAAGAAATGCATTTTTGTTTTGCGCATTAAACAGCAGCGATCCACAGCAAAAAGAAGTTTCAAAATTTAATTACGCAAAGCTTTCTGTTGAGTTAGGTTATACAGATGTTGCATTGAATGAATTAAAAAGTTTTATTTCAGCATATCCAAATTCAGAATATAATACGGAAGCAAAAGAATTATTGGTAAATGTTTTATCGAACACCAATAATTATGAAGATGCACTGAATCTTATTCAAACTTTGCAATCGCAAAGCGATGTTGTAAAAAAAGCTTATCCAAAAATTTTGTATGGAAGAGCCGTTGAACTGATCAACGATCAGCAACTGTCTGAAGCAGATAATTTGCTCAATACAATTTTTAATGTTGAATACAACCAGCAATATATTCCTTATGCAGACTTTTGGAAAGGAGAGATCGCATACCGGAATAACCAGTTTGATTCCGGTGTTTATTATTTGCGCGAATATTTAAAAGCACCTTCAACGTTTGGTGAAGTAACTGTTATGCATGCGAATTATACGCTTGGATATTGTTACATGCGTGAGCAGGATTACGATGATGCATTGAAAAGTTTTAATGATGTTACTACTTCAATCAATAGTAATTCTCAGCCTTTACAAACAGATGGTTATTTGCGCGAAGCGGATTGCTATTTCATGAAGAAGAATTTCAGCAAGGCTTTGCAGATGTATGAAACAGTAATTAACGATCAACTGCCTTCTGCTGATTATGCATTGTATCAAAAAGCCGTTATTGCAGGCGCAAATAGTCAGTATGCACAAAAAGTTTCTTTGTTGCAATCCATTCAAAACCGTTATCCTTCTTCGCCGCTTGTTGGAGATGCAAACATGGAAGTTGCAAATACATATTTGGCGAGTGAACAATATGATGCGGCTATAAAACCTTTGAATGTAATTATTGCGGGAAAGAATGATGCGTTCAAACCACAGGCATATTTAAAACTTGGCGTGAGTTATTACAATTTAAAAGACAATCAGAATGCGCTGAACAGTTTTCAAAAATTAATTTCAACATATCCCAATGCACAGGAAAGCGATGAAGCGGTAGATTATGTGCGGGATATTTTTATTGATATGAACAGGCCGGATGATTTTGTTGCCTTCATGCAAAAAGCAGGAAAGCCGGTAAGTTTTTCAGAACAGGATTCTTTAACTTTTGTAGCTGCACAATCTGCTTATAATAATCGTTCTTTCGATGCTGCTTTGCAAGGCTTCACCAATTATCTTTCAAAATTTCCTGATGGCGGACATGTTGTTGAAGCAAATTATTTTACGGCTGATATTTATAATACAAGAAAAGATTTTCAGCATGCATTAACTTATTATAGCAATGTTGCGCAAAAAGCGCCGAATGCTTATGCGGAAGCAAGTGTATTGCAGGCTGCACGTATTTCTTATTTTGAATTGAAAGATTATAAACAGGCGGA
>JBEHXR010000343.1:0-4043 GCA_048498595.1 Bacteroidota bacterium | reverse complement strand
ATATCTTCTAAAAAATCTTCAACGGTTAATGATAAACCCGCAGGAACGCCATCAATGTTTACACCAACACTTTCGCCATGCGATTCGCCAAAAATGTTTACTCTGAATATGCGACCGAATGAATTCATAATTGTAAAAGTTCACGAAGCTGTGAAGAATTGTAAATTAAATTAGGAAATGATTTTTGCAACCCTTTTGAAAGTTTTTTATCTCCAGTCCATAAAATTGCTTTTAATGATAAAGCCAAACCAACAATTGGAGCATCAAACTCATCAATATTTTGGCAAAGCTGAAATGCATGAATAAGAAATGGATCGGGTATAAGATCAGTATTGATTACATTAATGTTTTTATAAACATTAAATTTTATTGCTTCAAATTCGTCTTTATCAAGCTTTGATAATTTTAAAATTCTGGAGGTATGGTTAGCTATTTCAATTAATGAATAATCGCTTAAATATAATGAAGCATGAAATTTTAAGCTGTCAAATAAATCAGCAATTCGTCCATCAGGTTTTATAAAGATGCTGATCAAAATATTAGTATCAACAACAACTTTCATTAATCAAGCTTTAACCTTTTTTTCAAAGCTTCGATTTTTGGTTTTCTTTCTTTTTTGATTTCTGCAACCAATTTATCTATATCTTTTTGAGTAGCTTTTGATTTACTTACGATTTTTTTGTACTCGACATAATCAATTAATCTTTGTACATGTTCATCGTACAAGTTTTGAGGAATGCGAATTATGATATCTGTTTCTGCACTGTTCATACTTAAAATTACTCAAATTTCAATGATGCGCCAAGTGATTGTAAGTGCTTATAAAAATCAGGATACGATTTATTTACAGCCTCTGCTACCTCAATTGTTGTTTCACCATCGGCGTTTAATGCAAGCACAGCATTCATCATAGCAATGCGATGATCATGATGTGAATGAACGTGTGCTGCTTTAATATTTTTTGTTCCTTCGATCAACATAACATTATCGTTCAACTCTACCTTAATATTCATCTTTCCTAATTCTTCCTGTATCGTTAATGCACGATTACTTTCTTTATGCGTTAAACGATGCACGCCTGTAATTTTTGTTGTGCCGTTACAGTTTGCAGCCAATGCAGCTAATGGCGGAAATAAATCCGGACAATCTGTTGCATCAAATTCAAAAGCCTTGCCCCCAACCCCTGAAGGGGAGACAGAAATTTCTTTCTCTGTTATAGAAATCTTTGCGCCGCAATTTTCTAATGCTTCCAATATTTTTTTATCAGCTTGTGTTGATGCAATATCTAAACCTGCAACTTTTATATTGCCTGCAACTGCGCCGGCTACTAATAAAAAAGCACCACCACTCCAGTCACCTTCAACTGTGTAATCAACAACATCTTCATTGGGCATTACTGGTGTTTCATCAAAATAAAACTCAGTGTAGTTGCGGTTTTCAGGAACCTTCAACAGAAAAGATTCCATGACATTTAAAGTAAGATCAACATAAGGTTTACTCTTAAGATCGTTCACCTTAATCGTAACATTCTTTGCATCAACTGCAGCATATGCTAACAATAAACCTGTAAGAAATTGCGAACTTAATGAGCCATCGATCCCGATATTTTTTGGTTGCAGTGGTCCTTTTAATTTGATTGGCAGCTTTCCGTTGTTGGATGAAATTTGCACATCAAGTTGCGGCATCACTTCATCAAAAAAATCCATTGGACGTGTAAGCAAACTGCCTTCACCATTGATGAGCATTTCTCTTTTACTTAAAGCAACAATTGGTGTAAACATGCGAATGCCCAAACCAGCTTCACCGTTATTAACAGCGTTTGAAACAGGATCAACTCCATCACTTGTAATTTTCAAACTTCCATCTTCAATATCTTCTACTTCTGCACCTAAAGTTTGTATAACATTCAATCCTGCTATATCATCATTACTCTTTCCCGGATTGCGAATTATACTTTCACCTTTTCTTACTAACGCCGCAGCACACGCACGCTGCATCGAACTTTTTGATGCAGGTGCATGAACGTTACCAGTTATACCCCCATCCCCTAAAGGGGAGTTATTAGGTCCCAAACCTTTTATAACAACTTTCATTAGAAGTTACTTTCTAATTGCTTAATTATATTTTCTATTTCATCAATGGCTATCGGCTGCACAACTGCTTTACCAATCTTTTGCAACAACACATAATTAATAACATCTTTCACTTTCTTTTTATCAGCCTTCATTATATCAATTACTTTTTTTGCGTTGTATGATTGATGAATTGGCAAACCATATTTTTTTATTAACTCAACAACACGATTTGTGTCTTTAAAATTTTGAAATGATTCTGAAATCATACAAGCCATCACCATTCCAACGGCAACAGCATAACCGTGTGAAAGCTTGTACGTGTTTTCAATTGCATGACCAAACGTATGTCCAAAATTCAACAACTTTCTATCACCTGTTTCAAACTCATCTTTAATAACAACATTTGTTTTTATTAATGCATTGCGCTGAATCAAATCACACAACAACGTTTTATTGGATTGATATTTTTTTAAGTTGTTTGATTCGAGTTCTTTGAACATGTTCGCATCTTTTATGCATGCATGCTTTATGATCTCTGCAAAACCATTCTGCCATTCAATTTCCCGAAGTGTATTTAAAAAAATCAAATCATGTAAAATGAATGCTGGTTGATTGATTGTTCCAACCATATTTTTATAAACATCAACATCAATTCCGTTTTTACCGCCAATGGATGCATCAACCAATGCAAGTATGGTTGTTGGAATAAAACCAAATTTTATTCCGCGCATAAAAACACTTGCTACATAACCGGTAATATCTGTAACAACGCCGCCACCAACACCAATCAAAGTTGTTTTACGATCAGCGCCAAGCTGAATTAATTGTTTAATAATGGAATCAACTGTTGCTTGCGTTTTATATTTCTCACCAGACTTTAGTGTAATTACTTTCCAGCCTTTAAATCTTTTTTGATGAAGTTTGAAAACAGTTTCATCAACAAGAAATATAGATTGATTTACATCAACAATTTCTTTAAGATGCGAAATGCCAGCAGCGAAATAAAATGTTGTGGAAGATTTACTAAACTGAACAGTTTTTGTTGTCATACCCCAAACCCCTAAAGGGGCTTAAAAGATTTTTCAAGTTTATAAAACTCCCCTTCAGGGGATGGGGGTTTAATCATTCATCACTTTATTTTGGTGATTGATACTTTCCATGTGTATCGCGTCAAAATATTTTGTAATGAATTCTCTGCTTAAACCAAGCTTCTCACCTTTTACATATGCTCTTTCCAAAATAGAATTCCAGCGATTGGTTTGAAGAATGGTTATGTTATTTGCTTTTTTGTATTTACCAATTTCATCAGCAACTTTCATACGCTGACCAAGAATCTGCATCAACTCATCATCCAACTGATTTATTTGCTGGCGCAATTTTTCCATTGTTGCATGAAACTCTTCGCTTGCCACATCTTCTTTTCTCCAACGAATGCTTCCAAGCATTTCAGCTAATTTTTCCGGAGTTACCTGTTGCTTCGCATCACTCCATGCATGATCTGGATCGATGTGCGATTCGATCATCAAACCATCATAATCTAAATCAATTGCTTTTTGTGCAACATCCAGCAAAATATCTCTGCGACCACAAATATGTGAAGGATCATTGATGATCATCATGCCGGGATTACGACGTTTCATTTCAATTGCTAAATGCCACATCGGTGCATTGCGATATTCCGTATTTCCGTAAGAACTAAACCCGCGATGTATCAAACCAATTTGTTTGATGCCTGCTTTTGCAACACGCTCAACCGCGCCTGTCCATAATTCCAGGTCAGGATTAATTGGATTTTTAATTAACACAGGCACATCAACACCACGCAATGCATCTGCAACTTCCTGCACGCTGAAAGGATTTACTGTTGTGCGTGCACCGATCCATAATACATCAATTTCAAAATGCAAGGCATCTTCAACCTGTTTACCTGTTGCCACTTCAACTGCAACCGGCATACCTGTAACCTGT
>JBEHXR010000342.1:0-4066 GCA_048498595.1 Bacteroidota bacterium | reverse complement strand
CTTGACAAAGAGTTTATTTGGCATCCTTTCACCCAGCAAAAAAATATGCAACCACCAATTGCTATTAAAAATGCAAAAGGCAGTTTGTTGTTTGATGAAGACGCTAATGAATATATAGATGCGATAAGTAGTTGGTGGGTAAATATTCATGGTCATGCACATCCGTACATTGCTGAAAAAATTTATCAGCAGGCATTGCAATTAGAGCACATCATTTTTGCAGGTTTTACACATAAACCTGCTGTTCAACTTGCAGAAAAATTAATAAAAATTTTACCTGGCGAATTTTCAAAAATATTTTTTAGTGATGATGGCTCTACTTCAACAGAAGTGGCAATAAAAATGGCAATACAATATTGGTGGAACGAATCGGTCAACGGTCAACAGTTAACGGTCAACAGAAAGAAAATCCTTGCATTTAATAATTCATATCACGGTGATACATTCGGTGCCATGAGTGTAAGTGACAGAAGTGTGTTTACGCTTGCCTTTCATGATCTTTTGCTCGATGTGATTTTTATTGACACGCCAATTGAGGAAAATATTTCATCAACCAAAAAAATAATTGATGAGCATGCTGATGAACTTGCTGCATTTATTTATGAGCCGTTAGTGCAAGGCGCCGGCGGAATGAAAATGTATAATCCTGTTTTGATGGATGAGTTGTTGCTGCATATCAAACAAAAAAAAATTATTTGTATTGCAGATGAAGTGATGACGGGTTTTGGACGAACAGGAAAAATGTTTGCCAGTGAGTACATGCAAACAAAGCCTGATATTATTTGCTTAAGTAAAGGAATAACCGGCGGAACGATGGCTTTAGGTGTAACAGCTTGCGCAGAAAAAATTTATTCCGCGTTTGTAAATGATGATGCAAGAAAAACTTTTTTTCATGGACATTCTTTTACCGCGAATCCTTTGGCTTGCGCCGCAGCGAATGCGAGTTTGGATTTGTTTGAACAGGAAAACTCTTTGCAAAAAGTAGATTTTATATCGAAACAAAATATTGCATTTGCAGAACAGCTTCAGCAATTAAGCGGAATAAAAAATGTTCGTACGCTCGGAACAATTTTAGCGTTTGAAATTATGAAAGGCAGTGATGAATATTTGAATAACATCAGTTCAATTCTTACAAAAAAATCTTTAGACAAAGGCGTTTACATAAGACCACTGGGAAACACAGTTTATATTATGCCACCGTATTGTATTACGGAAAGTGAATTGCAAAAAGTTTATACTGTTTTATTAGAATTACTTTGAAGTTCCTTCAATCACCTGTTTTAATTTATCAAGACTTGCCTGCATAGAAGGGCCAATAACTTCATCATGTAACATCCCGCCCAATCTGTCCCAGGGCAGCCAACTTAAATATTGTTGAAAGCTCATATATACAGTTGTAACGTTTGGTTCATCGCTATAAAGTTGAATGTGGCAAACGCGGTCTTTAGTGTGTCTTCCGCTCCACTGCGTTATAATAGTTTTAGAATCATTTTTTAAAACAGAAATTGTATATACGCCTAATTTAATTGCTGCGTTTTGCGCAGATGATTTATAATTTGTGTCAACACCATTCAGCCAATATTTCCAGTGTGATATATCATTGGTGTAAAAACGAACGGTATCTTCAGAAGCATTGATAGATGCTTTTCTTGTAACTGTTACCGATGAGGGCAGCATTAATCCAATAATTGTAAACAATAAAAAAATGATGATTAAACTAATTGCAGCGAGTTTAAAAAAACGCATGCCCCTAATTTCTGAAAATGGTATTCTCAACTGTTTCAAATTGCAAATTTGTATTAAGGAATTCTGGACATTATTCTTTTTTACTTCCAAGGCTGCCGGCAAACAAACCGATCACAATGCCGATGATCATTCCGACTTCGATATTTTTTATTACGATGCCGAGCACTAAACCAATTACGAGTAATAAGAAAAAACTAATCCGTCTGCGTGGATGCATATTATTTATTTTTTGGCAGCGCAATTAAATTCGCCATTAACTTATATGCACCGGGAACACCCGCCGGCAATTGCCTGAAGAAAACAAGACTTGCATAAACAAAATTTCCCTTGCCATATTTAGCAATAACAAGACTGCCGTTGCTTTCCGGTTCATTCACATCATGCATGCCCAGCAATGCTGCAAAATGCGCATCCATATCTTCCGCCTGGTAAGTGCTGCGCTCCTGAATCCAATTATTGAAATCAGTCTTTGTTATTTTGTTTGGATAATTTAATGCTATATGATTAGGCAACAGTAAATCAACATTCGCATTTTCTTCAGTGACCCTTGTGCGACTGATAGTAAAACCGTATGGACCAATATTCGCTTTCACAGAACCAATTTGATTGTTGGTATTGTACTGCACAATTAAATTGCCGCCATCTTTTATATAATTCATCAGCACATCATATTTTTCACTCAGCCATTCATGTACATTGTATGCACGCACACCAGTAATGATTGCATCAAACTGTTTCAGATTTGCAGGCGTAACATCTGGTTCATTTAAAAATTTTACTTCGTAACCCATTTGCATTAAACTCTGCGGCACTTTATCACCCGCACCAACTATGTAACCAATTTTTTTGCCGACTGTTTTTATTTCGTCGCTGATCACTTTTATTTCATCTGTTGAAGTGTAATGAATAAAAGGAATATGCTCGTATTCTATTGTGTGCAAATCGCCTGAGTAAGCTTTTGAATAATCATCTGCAAATATTTTCACTGCAATAACAGGATTGCTTTCATCCTGTTTATAAAATTTACTCAACGAAAAATTGAAATCAAATACGCTGTTGTATTGAAGATTAGCCGTTGTATCTTTTATCAATGTGGAATCATTACCCTGCACAAAGAACAATTGCATTCTTGTTTTGGGTGATTCAATAAAACTTTTTACCTGCGCATGTGCTTCATCATTTTTTATAACAATATTTTCCTGTTTGATGTTTGTAAGAATAACAGAAGGCTGCAATGAAATACTTACAGGATTTATCACGATGAAAGGTTCATACATTTCACCTTTCACCGGGTCTGTGAATTTATACTGAACAGGTTTATCAATAGTAATATCTGTTCCATCAACAGAAAAAGTAAGTGAAGTTGTAAAAGCAGGATCGCTTTGCGCTTTACCAATCAGTTGCTGATCATTTACCGTAAAACTTCCAATACTGTCCAACGGATGTGCAAGCCAGTAAGGTTGTGTGATGGGTGTTGATTTATCAACAACAAAATTCCTGGTGAAATTTATATTGATATCAGTTGGCAAATTTGTATTGAGTGTTGAATCAAAATCAAGCAGCCTTACATTTTTTAACTGCACATCATTCGATAATCTTTTATCAACTGAAAACTGAACCGTAAATTTTTGATCGGGAATTGCAAATTCATTTGGTGTTGTTGCTTCAACATATATTCCATTGCATTCAATGATGAGCTGTTTTACTTCATCTAACTTTTTATTTCTCCAATAACCATCCGGCAACTGCTGAATTGATTTATATAAATCAACCAAAGCATGGACAGAATTTTCAGGATGTTCAAATTGGTAATCGTTTATAATTTTATCAACCTCTTGTTCAATTCCATCACTTCCCTGCACGCGTTGCCATGTTGTGTTCACATTATCAAACAAACTGTCTTTAACCGGCTCACCGGCAGTTAAGGAAAAAAATTCATACGCCTCTCCCCTTTGTCTTGATGCACCAAAACCCTGGCTCTTGTGCTGGCTGCGGCTTTCGCCTGCAATTTCACCGGCACTTTTTCCAAGCAAAGGATCATACATGCCGATGTCCATTTTAAATTGATCGTTGCTGGTTGTGTTATTGCCACCAAAGTTGAACGTGTTCCAAAGAATACGTTTAGCTTGCCATGGCTTCACACCGTATTTAAATTGTTCCGGAAATTTAGTTGGATCTGCTGCAGCGGTAAACGCTTCTTTCGCTAAAATTTCAGATGCCGCATGATGACCGTGGCCTGCTCTTGCATCTCCGGGAAAACGTGTAATGATCACATCGGGTTGAAATTTTCTGATCATCCAAACTACATCACTTAAAATTT
>JBEHXR010000341.1:0-4081 GCA_048498595.1 Bacteroidota bacterium | reverse complement strand
GTCCATTTGCCGGTTCCTTTTGAACCTGCTTTATCAGAAATCACATCAACCAAATGCTTCCCTGTTTCATCATCTTTTCTTAAAAATATTTCGCTTGTTATTTCAATTAAAAAAGATTGCAACTCTTCTTCGTTCCATTTCTTAAATACATCACTTAATTCTTCATTATCTAAACCCAAACCATTTTTCAACATGTCATATGCTTCGCTGATGAGTTGCATGATTGCATATTCAATTCCATTATGCACCATTTTCACATAATGACCAGCCGCATCTTTTCCCATGTATGCAACGCAGGGCACGCCATCCACTTTAGCTGAAACAGCTTCCAGCATTGGCTTTACACGGTTCCATGCAGATAAATCTCCGCCGGGCATAATGCTTGGTCCTTTACGTGCGCCTTCTTCACCGCCACTCACACCCATGCCCATAAAATGAATTCCTTTTTCACTCAAATAGTGAACACGTTTTAATGTATCAACATAATGCGAGTTACCGCCATCGATGATCACATCATCTTTTTCAACCAGCGGCAACAAATTATTTATTACATCATCAACAGGTTTTCCTGCAGGTACAAGCATCATAATTCTGCGCGGCTTATCTAACTGAGATACCATTTCTTCCAATGTAACAACGCCTTTCACAGTTGTGCCGGGTGTTGCCTGTTCTTCGAGATGTTTTGCTTTTGCTGCATTCAAATCAAAGCCAATAACCTTGTAACCATTATCAGCCATGTTCAATAAAAAATTACTTCCCATTACGCCAATTCCTATCATTCCAAAATCATAAAGAGTATCTGCCATAAAAAATATTTTCAGGTGCGCAAGTTAAGAAATAGTCAACGGTCGACCGTCAACAGTTAACGGTCATCGATTTTAATTAACTTTGCACAGAAATTTTTATAAATGAATAATGTAGCGAATGGCGCGCCAACTTTAACTGCAAAAGATTTTGCCACAGACCAGGAAGTGCGCTGGTGCCCGGGTTGCGGCGATTATTCCATCCTGGCACAAGTACAAAAAGTAATGCCAACAATTGGAGTTCCGAAAGAAAATATTGTTATCATCAGCGGTATTGGTTGCAGCAGCCGCTTTCCGTATTATATGAATGTTTATGGAATGCATTCAATTCACGGCCGTGCAACAGCTATTGCAAGTGGCTTAAAAGCAACAAGACCTGAGTTAAGTGTGTGGATTGTTACCGGCGACGGAGATTGTTTGAGTATTGGTGGAAATCATACGATACATTTATTGCGAAGAAATTTCGATGTAAATATTTTGCTGTTTAATAACCAGATTTATGGTTTAACAAAAGGACAATATTCACCCACATCAGAAGAAAATAAAATAACAAAGAGCACGCCGTTTGGAAGTGTTGATCACCCGTTCAATCCGCTGGCTTTGGCGATGGGTGCAGATGCAACTTTTATTGCGCGGAGTATGGATCGTGATCCAAAACATTTGCAGGAAATGCTTACACGTTCTCATAAACATAAAGGCTCATCATTTTTAGAAATATACCAGAACTGCAATATTTTTAATGACGGTGCTTTTGAAATGTTTACTGAAAAATCAAGCAAAGCAGACGAAACTATTTTTCTTGAACATGGCAAACCATTGTTGTTTGGTGCAGCAAAAAATAAGGGCATTAAGCTCGATGGATTTAAGCCAGTTGTTGTTGAAATTGGTGTGAATGCAAGCGTGGATGATATTTGGGTGCATGATGAATTTGATTTTTATAAAGCGCAGATTTTAGTGCGCATGTTTAATGATCCTAAACTCGAACATCATTTGCCCCGACCATTTGGCGTTTTTTATGAAACACAACGTGCCTGTTATGAAGATGTTTTACAAATACAGGTTGAAGAAACCATTGCAGCAAAAGGCGCAGGTGATTTAGACAAACTACTGCGTGGTAAAGAAGTTTGGGAAATCATTTAGTTTTCCTGAAACAAAAATTATATAACTCTTTTCCATGATCGTATAACAGCACCAATTTTACAGATGCTATTTTTGTGATGAAAAATTATTATTATTATGAATAACAAGAACGAAACAAGCGGACCTGGTTGCGGAAACCCAAATTGTACATGCGAAGATTGCACTTGCGAAAATTGTACCTGCGGTACTAAGTAAATTTCTTAATTATACGTCAGCAATTCTAAAGGGATAAATGTGCACATGCTTCCAAACTTTTGCGGTGAAGTAAGGATCAACATTTACCCATTCTTTTACAGCATCTTCATTTTCTAAGTTTACAATCAACATAGAGCCGTACATATTTCCGTCATCGTTAAATTTTGCGCCGCCAAGAATAAACCTGCCTGCTTTTTTTTCTTCACGCATTCTTTGCAAATGTGTTTCGCGAATAGTTAATCTGCGATTAAGCGCATCTTTATCAGTATAATCTTCAGCAATAATTAAAAACTGTGGCATAAAGCTTTTGTTGAAATATTTGGAAGATTAATTATTGGTTATTGTTTCCAAAACATCAAACGCATCATTCAGCACAACAAAGTTCGCTTTTCTTCCCGTTGCAATAGAACCTAATTCATTTTCTTTTTTCATCACTTTTGCAGGATATAAACTGCACATGCGCAAAGCTTCATCAATATTTATATTGCAGTGTTCAACAAAATTTTTCGCGCATTTAGCCATGGTTAAAGCAGAGCCGCTAAGAATTCCATTCGAAGTATATTTATCACCTTCCAATATGTGCTGATAATAACCTTCATGTGTTTCAGTTACAGCATCAGTGATCGCAAACAATCTTTCACCCATAATTTTTTTTGCAATGCGAATAGCAGCAAAATCAACATGATAACCATCGGGCACAATACTGCAAAAAACTGTGTCATGGTCGAATATTGCACCAACCATATTTGGTGAACGATGTTGCAGTCCACTCATCGCATTATATAAATGTGTTGCTGTTCTAATTTTTTTGAATGATTGCGTCGCTTGTTCGTACGTTGCGTTTGTATGACCTGCAGAAACAACAATGTTGTATGAATGGATCAAATCAATTATTTCTTCGCTTACAACTTCAGGCGCAACCGTTATCATTTTAATTACGTCCTTACCATATTCCAATAATTCTTTTGCTTGTTGAATAGTTGGAGAAAAAATCCACTCAGCATTATGCGCGCCGCGTTTTTCTTTGCTTATCCACGGACCTTCAACATGCAAACCCAAAACACCTTTACCATTTTGTTTCCAGTAATCTTTTACCGCATCAATACATTTAAAAATCACTTCGTAAGTGTTGGTTGAAACAGTGGGTATGCAATGTGATGCGCCGCCGGCTTTGCTGTAATCATAAATTGCTTTTACACTTTCTGCATCAGAATAAACACTGAGCAATTTTTTATGTGCGCCGTACAACTGAATGTCAATAAACGCAGGTGCAATTGTTGCATTTTTAAAATCAGTTGCATCACTATCAAAACTTATTTTGTTTGATGGAATGATCTCTTCAATCACATTATCTTTTACAACAATTGCATGATGCTGCAACATTTCATAACCTGTGAAAATTTTTTCGGCGAAGTATATTTTTTGATCAGTCATTTTTTATAATGAATTTGTCTGCATCTTTCCAGAAAGGAAATTTCTTTCTTACTTCTTCAAGATGTTGTTTATTTAATTCAATTGTAAAAATATCTTCTTCATCTTTTTTTTGATATAAAATCTCACCCAGCGGATCAACCACCATGCTATCTCCGGCATGATAAACATTGTTACCATCATCACCCACACGATTCACACCAATAACATAACATTGATTTTCGATAGCTCTTGCCTGCAATAAAGTTCTCCATGCAAGCGAACGACGTTCTGGCCAGTTTGCAACATATATCAGCACATCATATTCCATATTACTTCCATCATTTAAAAATGATGAAGTTGATTGCCTTGCCCAAACAGGGAAACGTAAATCATAACAAACCTGCAAATTAATTTTCCAGCCTTTTACCGAGGCAATCAATCGTTTTGTTCCGGCGGTATAATGATTATTCTCATCACCATAAGCAAATAAATGCCGTTTATCATAACAACCATACTCATCATTTGGTAAC
>JBEHXR010000340.1:0-4126 GCA_048498595.1 Bacteroidota bacterium | reverse complement strand
CAAAGCATCATCACCATTAGCATAAAAGAATGGCGGCTGCAAAATGCCTGCAGGAAAATTGATATCATTTGCATAAGGATTATAATAAGCATCAATAGTTGGGGGCGTCATAAACCATTCAGAGCGGTCAACAGGTTTCCCGATTTTATTTACCATAAACTGATAAGCAAAGTGTCCAGTGTTTTTTAAATTCTGAATAAAATCATTTCGGTTAATATCAACGGAAGAATAATCTTTCCATTTATCAGGATAACCAATTTTTTTTGCAAACGCATTTAATTTAACAATGGCTTTCTGTTTGGTTGTATCACTCATCCACGTAAGATTTTCTATTCTTTCCTTATATGTTTGCTGAATGTTATTTACAAGGTCGAGTATTCTTTGTTTTGCTTCGGGCGGAAAATATTTTTTTACATACAATTGTCCCAAAGCATCACCTAATTGACCGTCGGTAAGCGCTGTCATGCGTTTCCATCTTGGCTGCAATTCGCGTCTGCCTGTAAGCAGTTTATTCATTTCAAAATTTGCATTTACAAATGGCGTACTTAAATAAGGCGCAAAAAAATCTATATAATGAAAACGCAAATAATTTTTCCAATCGTTTACCGGAACGGAAGCGAGTAAATTACTCAATGCAGAATAAAATGCAGGCTGGCCAACCAACACTGTATCCGCTTTTACATCCAATGAATTAAGCAACGATGCCCAGTTTAAATCCGGTGCTTTAGTACTCAATTCAGCTATTGCCATCTTGTGATAATTTGCTTCCGGGTCGCGCAATTCAACCGGTGTTTTTGAAGCATCGGCAAGCGCATATTCAATCTTCATTACAGAAGCCGCTTCTATTGGCGCCATTGTAGAATCGTCGCCTGCAAGCGCAAATAATTTTGCAATGTATTTTGTATAAGCATTCCTGATGTTTACCGTTGCAGAATCTTTTTTTGTGTAATAATCTTTGTTCGGCAAACCCAAACCACCCTGGTCAAAATGTGCAGCTATCACTTCACTATTCTTATCATCCTGGTTTGCATAAAAAGAAATTAATGGTGACATGCCAATACTATACTCAAGCGCCACTTCGTGCAAAACATCCTGCAAAGATTGTATGGCTGCAATACGCTGCATATCTGCCTGCAAAGGCTGAAACCCTTTCTGTTCAACAGTTTCAGAATCCATAGCGCTTGCATAAAAATCTCCAACCTTTTGTTCAATACTACCCTTTTCTGCATTGAGTTTAGTGCAGGAATCAAGAAGGTTTTTTAAATTTTGTGTAGTGTTTTGATATAAAATTGCGCCTGCACCCCAGCCGGCTTCTGATGCCGGTATCTCCGTATTTTTTATCCATGTTCCGTTTACATAATGAAAGAAATCGTCTTGCGGACGTACAGATGAATCTATCCCTTTCATGTCAAGCAAATCTACTTTTGATGTGTCTGATTTAAATTGATTACATGACGAAAGAATGAATGCAGCAGCAATAATTACAAATAAAAAATAGACGGATTGAAGTTTTGATTTCATAATTAAGATTGAGAGAAGAAAGGTAAAGAAGTTTTTATTTCAGAAATTTATTTTTTGTGATGAGTGATGAATCTTTATATTATCTCAATTCGCATAATGATGTTAAACCCTGCTGAAAATATTTACGGGAAGATGATTTTCTACATTAAGGATGATTCTTTCTAAAAATAAAAAACTCTCCCGTTTTATTATTCATACAACTGAGTGTGCTGTCGTTCAGATTTAAAATTTCATAGCATTTTGTTACCGGGTCATTATCATAACCAAATAATAAAAATGCCTGCAGCAAACTAACTTTTGAAGAGCTGTCTTTTAAGTCGCATGAAGTAGATAATTTATAAAACATAGTATCCAACCGCTCATGGTTGTATATCTCAATAACCTTTTGTTTATTGAAAACAAGTAACCATGTGGGCTCGTCTTCGCATTTCCATTGCCCGCTTAGTAATGTTTCGTTTATAAAGTATGGTTCTTTTGAAACCTTAACATCTTTAACCTGGCTTTTTGCTGAGAAGCTTAGCAATACAACACAACAAACTAAAATAATATTCAAGCTTTTCATGGGTTGTAATTTAACTCAGGTTGTAATTCGTTAAACGGAACAAATACATTAGGGCTATTTAAATGCCCGCTTTTTTCTTCGTGCAAAGAATTATAGATAACTCTGGAAATAAATTGTCAGACGATCTGAGTTGAAAATATCACATTACTTATAACTCCACTTAAACTTCTTTATACCAATTACAAATAAAATAACTGCATAACCAATCGTTACTAAAAGCGCTTGTGTTGTAGTGTTCGTCCATTTAGATGGATCAACAGCACCTGCAATAATAGTTTGTACTGTTCCGTATGGTGTCCACATCACATATTTCTCTGTTGTCTTACCTAATAAGCCTGTTGAACCAAACATCCCTACCATTATAAAAACAAAATATACAAGTCGTGTTGTTGCATTAACTATTTCGGGGTTTTTTATAAGACCAACGATTAACTGCCCAAGAGCAAGATAAACTGCAGCACCAACAATTGATGCAAGAAATGCAAGAACATAACCTGCAAAAGGAATAGTTATATTATCAAGCGCATAAGCTGAAATTAAAACAGCCGCTGTTATAATAAATATCATTAAAAGCTGAACCAATAAACGGCTTGCCATGATTGCCCATGATGGCAAAGGTGCTACACGTAAACGCTGAAAAATTCCTCTGTCACGATCCTTTGCTACACTATTTGTATATCCCATTAAACCCGTTGCCATAAGACCCACAGTAATACATGAACCTATTATAAACGGGCCCCCAGCTTTATCAACAAGCGGTCGCCAGGCATACAAAATAAGTACAGGTACTGCTATAGTAAGAATTACAGCGCGGCGATTGCGCCACTGCGTTTTTAAATCTGCGCGCAGCAATGATTGAAGTACAGTTGATGTTGTTGGAACATTTGTTTCCATAAATAAATTTTAAACGCGAACAGCGCGACCGGTTAAACCAATAAATACATCTTCTAAAGTAATTTTTCCTTTTCTTGAAACAGCGATCACTTCGGGATCATTGCGATGTTTATCAATCAATGTTTGCGGCACATCGATCTCAATTATTTTTCCATGATCGATGATGGCAATGCGATCGCAAACGGCTTCTGCTTCTTCCATAGAATGTGTGGTGAGTAAAATGCCATGACCTTTTTCACGCATCGCTTCCATTCTTTCCCACAGTTGCCTGCGCGATTGCGGATCAAGACCAGTGGTTGGTTCATCCAGCAATAATAATTTAGGATCATGCAAAACACATAAGCTTAATGATACACGTTGTTGTTGCCCGCCGGAAAGCTGACCAAATCTTTTTTGTCTCGATTCCTGCAAATTATTTTCTGATATAAGTTTATCCAGTTTTTCTTTGGTAAGATCAACGCCGTAAATGCCTGCAAATAATTCTATAATTTCTTCCACCGTTAATTCAGGCTGAAAGTTTGTTGATTGCAACTGTACGCCCATGGATGCTTTTGCGTGCAACGGTTTCTCAATCACATTATAACCGGCAACAACAATACTGCCTGATTGTGGCTTTAACAAGCCTTCAATAGCGCTTAATGTACTTGTTTTACCAGCACCATTTGGTCCAAGCAAACCAAATATTTCGCCCGCTTGTACGTGAAAAGAAACATTGTTTACTGCCTTGAAATTGCCATAGTAAATGTTAAGATCATCAACGTCTAAAATGAAATTTTTCTCATCGCTCATTAGCAAAATTTTGCATCAAATGTAAAGGCCGTTAAATATTGAACAAAGAATAATCGGTGAATGAAGCCCTGCAACGTTTTAAGTTTATTTTTTTATCGGTGAAAAGCCAATACTATTTTATTGGTTGATACAACAAATACTTTTCTTTAAAATATTCTTCGTGAAAAATTTCTTCAATGCTGATTTGTTTTGGGCGTAACCCGCTTTCAAAAATTTCCTGTGCTAAATCACCGCCTTTTAAACAAATTAATCCGTTTGTCATTTCGGATTTCGGATTTCTTATTCCGGATTTCTTCAACAAAGGTTTACTCCATTTCCATAAATCTTTTAATGGCGCAACAGCACGGGAAACAACAAAAT
>JBEHXR010000339.1:0-4150 GCA_048498595.1 Bacteroidota bacterium | reverse complement strand
ACTTTGATGTTAGTAAGAACAGCTTTTGGCGAATCGCTGATGTTATTTATTTTATCAGGATAAAAACTGTTTATGCCATTTACGCCCCCAAAAAATAATTCACCATCTTTTTCCTGCGCAATAATGTTGGTGTTGAATTCATTTTCCTGCAAGCCATCTTCTTTTTTTAAATGAAGAATATTATTGTTGCTATCAACTCGTATTAAACCTTTGTTTGTGCTGCACCACACACTGTTTTTATCTAATGCGATTGAATATATATAATCATCAGGCAAACCATTTTGTTTTGTAAGAACTGATATAATCTTACCATCATTATCCAGTTTGTACAAACCATGATTGGAGCCAACATAGATCATATCATTATCAGAAGCAATGCATCGTATTTCTCCGCAGCCGGGAAGAGTTATGCTTTTTACGACTAAATAGTTAGCTGTATCACGAAAAAATAATTTATCGTCTGTTCCGCTTAAAATAAAATTTTGATAACGGCATAATCCTTTTGTGCGATAAGTGAAAGCATAAGCTTTAATATTTAGATTATCCGCGGAGAAACTAACATCGTAAAAGTTTTGATCGATTGCTATGAGTTCGCGATGATCACTTAAAGCAATCGTGGAATTATAGTATAAAATCGCCTTGCTGATTTGTCCCGAACCATCCGGACTTTGTATGTATTGAAATGTTACCGGCGCAATTTTAAATTTCCCTGAAACAGCATTCCACAAAACACAATTATTATTGCCTCGGGGAAATAAAAGGTAATTATCATTTTGCAAGTGAATGATTGCCGATATCGTTAAAGGTCCTGGTATTTGAAATGCACCAATTTGCTGAATGTGTTGTTGTAATTGCTGCAATGAATCAAATACAAGGAAGCCACTGTTCAGCGCTCCTGCAAGCACACGATTATTTTTTTTATCCACTGCAACACTTGTAATGAAATTATATTCCTTTTGCGGTGTTCCATAATAACTCACAGGATAAGTATCGGCAAGCAATTTTGCAAATCCTTCGTTGCGTGTTACCAGATAGATATTCCCGAAATTATCAAGCCTGATAAAACGCAACGGAAAATGTGCGAATGGCTGATTTTGAAAATTTACCCATTTTGATATTGGCTGCAATGTTTCGGTATTTATTTGGAACAAAGCATTATTCTCGCTGATCAATAATTCATGCGGGTTTACATATTGAAACGATGAACCATCAATGCTGCTTTGATCAAGCTCATTTTTTATGCGCGGCTCAAATGAATTTGTTTCAAGATTAAAAACACTCAGATCACCGTTCGCAAAAAATAAGCACCGGCTATTACTTAAAGGATAGAATTCTGCGCCCGCTATTTGTAAATTCTGAGGAAGGTTACGTATTCTTGTTGCAATACCTTTTTGTAAATTCCAGGTGATTAGTTTCTTATCCCTAAAGCAAATCATCACTTCGTGATCAATTGGCAAACCGGAAGTTTGAAATTCAGCCGGCATCTCGAAACGATCTGTTGTGAACGGAAACCGACTTTTGCTTGTTACGTGAAATGTGCTTTCATTAATGCCAACGATATATCCATCGGATTCGTAAAAATAAACTTCGCCATCATCTTCGTTCAGCGGCCAAATTGAAGGCGCAGGATCTTTAGAAACATAAGAAAATACAATTATGAAATTATTCGCTGTTGCACTGTATACACTAATACCTTTTGAATGGCATAGCCAAAGCAAACCATTTTTGCTTTTTATAAACCGAATATATTTATTATCCGGAAGGCCTTTTTGCAGCGCAATGTTTGTGAAATTGTTTCCATCATATCGCTGAAGCCCGGTTTCAAAACTCAGCCAAACAAAACCAAACGAATCAAAGTTCATATCATAAACAGAACTCTGTAATAATCCATCATTGATGTTATAGGAAAAGCTGTTCAATCGCCGCAGCGGCTGTGCATCAGAAGAAAAAACAACAACTGAAAAAATTGTGAGAATGCATATACATATTGGCTTTCTCATTTGTCATAAGCAAATAGTATTGAAAGTTACAGAGAAATGGAATTTAAAAGATACGCGATTGTTTTTAATTCTTAACGCTAACTAAATTTTCAATCGCACTTTCAATATCAGGATATAAAAAATTAAAACCTGCATTTCTTATTTTATCATCATTTACAGTTGCACTTTTTAAAACTTCAATACTCAGTTCACCTAATGCAAGCTTTAGTGCAAATGCAGGTACATGAATTGGAATAAAAAATTTACCACGCTCTTGCTTCGCAAGTTTTAATGTGAGTTGTTTGTTTGTTACAGGTTGAGTTGCAACAGCATTATAAATTCCTGAAATAGTTGAATCCTCAATTGCAAATAATAAAAGCCTGCATAAATCATCAATGTGAATCCAACTGATCACTTGTTTTCCATTTCCTAAAATTGCTGCAACACCAAAATTCAATGGCTTTTTAAATTCTTCCAAAGCGCCGCCTTTTTTGCTTAGAACAATTCCAAATCTAAAAATACATAAGCGCTTATATAATGTTGAAACTGGCTGAATACTTGCTTCCCATAATTTACAAGTCTCACCCAAAAAATCATTTGAAGCTGGTTCATTTTCTTTAAAACCATGTTTCTTTGATTCTTTCGTATCAGGTCCGTACCAGCCAATTGCTGATGCACTGATAACGGCTCTGATTTTATTTGGGATTTCCGTTAGCGATTTAACCAACAATTCTCCGCTTTTTGTTCTGCTTTCAACGATTTCTTTTTTGCGTTTATCTGTCCATTTTTTTTCAGCAACATTTGCGCCGGCAAGATGAATAATATAATCTGCGGAGGCGATAGCATTTTTATCAATTTCACCTTCTTCCACATTCCATTTGGCGTAAGATATATTTTGAGTTGAAGATTTTGTTATCGCATTATCTCTTACCAGAACAATAACCTCATAATTATTATCAACTAAAAATTTTTGAAGATGTGTGCCGATCGTACCTGTGCCGCCTGTTAATAAAACTGTTGCCATTGTAATTTAAAATCTAACAATATAGCGAACAAAGAGTTTTGTTTTAGGAAAAAATTGTCTTGAATTTTTCAGAATTAGTTCTACATTAGTTGTGCGATTGTCCCGATTAATCGGGAAATTTCTTCACTTAAATTATAATCCCATGGTTCAAACAGAAATCTCACAGTTTACCAGGGAATGCAACGATTGGAGAGAAACATTGCGTTCCCATCGTAATGAATTGCAGGAAATGCAAACAACTTTACAAAAGGCGGTAGATCATCCATTATCTAAAGAAGAACAAACAGAACTCGAACATCTCCAAAACCAACTGCATATTCAGCTTATTAACATTCACGACCTAAAACATGCGGTAAAACTTTACGACCGCAAACTGCATTCTGAAGTCTCGGGAAGTATAGACACTCAATTCTCAGACAACATCTCGGCGTACCACGAAAATCTGTACGACAATTATCAAGCGCTTGAAAGCACATTGACCGAGTTACGCGACGACCTGAATCATTTTGTAACGGCGATACATTAATTGTATCAGTTCAAAATTAACTCTCCATATTTCGCCATTTGAATGTATATGAAATGGCTGCAAGCTTGTCGCTTTGTTTCTATACATCAAATGGGTTTAATTAACGATAAAACTTTTTGCCATGCCTGAATTTGATACTTCACACGTAAAATCTATTGTCTTGCTCGGCCACGCCGGCTGCGGCAAGACCACTCTAGCGGAATGTATGTTATATGAAGCTGGATTGACGACACGCCGCGGTTCTGTTTCGGAAAGAAACTCTGTAGCTGATTACCACGAATTGGAACAGGAACGCGGCAATTCTATTTTTAGTAAACTGCTTCACACAAAATGGCGGGGCTATAAAATAAATATTATTGATACGCCGGGTTATGATGATTTTGTTGGTGAAGTAATTTCTGCGTTACGTGTTGCTGATACCGGTGTTATGTTGCTGAATGCAGAAATGGGTGTTGAAGTGGGTACCGATATTATTTGGGACTACACTGAACAATTTAAAACGCCAATGATTTTTGCGGTGAATAAATTGGATGAAGATGATGCGGATTTTGACCGCACCGTTGCAGAAGCAAAAAATCATTTTGGAAGTAAAGTACAGGTGGTGCAATATCCACGACAACA
>JBEHXR010000338.1:0-4223 GCA_048498595.1 Bacteroidota bacterium | reverse complement strand
ACAGAATGTATTTCGTTTAACAACCACTGATAGAACGCGGTCAGGCGGTTATAAAACCGTCAGACCGTTATCAGGTTTTCATCAGAATAAAATTTATAAGATGAACATGAAACCGATTAGTTACATAATATTTTGCCTGCTTATTCTTTCTGTAACAAGCTGCAAAAAATATTTAGATAAGGTTCCGCTTGATTCAATCAATACATCTAACTTTTTTCAAACATCTGATGATGCGGTGAATGCTGTTAACGCCTGCTATCAGCCCATGCAAAGACCAAAGCTTTACAATCTTCGCATGTGGACTTCCGATATCATGGCGGGCAACAGTGTTGTTGGCGCAGGCGGCGGCACAGATGGCATTGAAACAGTTGAAGAAGCGAACTTTACAACAGACCCAAGCAACACGGGTGTATTGGATTTATGGCGTGGGCCATGGCCGGGCATTCTTTCCTGCAATCTTGTGATTCAGAATGTGCCTAACATAAACATGGATGAAAATTTAAAGAATCGCATCATCGGCGAAGCAAAATTTTTAAGAGCGAATTACTATTTTATTTTGGTACGATATTTTGGCGATGTGCCGTTGATTACAACACCGCAATCAACACAAGACACCAACTATTATCCTTCAAGAGTTGATAAGAAACAGATTTATGATTTGATTGAACAGGATTTAAAAGATGCAATTAATTTATTGCCTACACGTGATACATACACAGGTGCAGATGTTGGTCGTGCATCAAAAGGTTCTGCTGTTGGTTTGCTTGCAAAAGTGTATTTAACACTGGGCGATTATGCTGATGTGATTTCACTTTGCCAGCAGGTTACATCAATGGGTTATTCATTAGACGCAAACTATGCAGATAACTTTGACCCTGCACACAAAAACGGACCTGAATCTTTGTTTGAAGTGCAATACAGCGGGCAAACAACATATGGTTTTTTTGATGACTTAAACCAGGCTTCATGGACGAGTACTTTTATGGGTCCGCGCAATACAACATTTGTTGGCGGCGCTTATGGATGGAATCAACCGACACAGGAATTTGTTGACAGTTATGAAGCCGGTGATAAAAGAAAAGATTTGACAATCCTCTACCAGGGCTGCCCTAATTTTTATGGCAATGTTTATTCCAGCACTTATTCAACTACAGGTTACAACGTAAGAAAATTTTTAGTACCTACTTCTGTATCGCCGCAATACAATACAAGCAATGAAGATTTTCCTGTACTGCGTTATGCCGATGTGTTGTTGATGCAGGCAGAAGCATTAAATGAAACAGGTAAAACGGCAGAAGCGCAGTTGCCATCAACCGATGCAAATGCAACATTAAATAAAGTACGTGCAAGAGCGGGTTTGCCTGATGTTATCGGTTTAAATCAATCAGCATTGCGCGATAAAATTTTGCATGAAAGACGTATGGAGCTTGCATTTGAAGGCGATAGATGGTTTGATTTAATACGTGTTGATAATGGTCAGTATGGATTAAACTTTCTGCATTCCATCGGCAAAACAAATGCTACGACAAAAAATTTATTGCTGCCTATTCCGCAGGTTGAAATCGATGCAAATTCAAACCTTAAGCAAAATCCTGGTTATTAATTTTTAAAACTATTGCAATGCGCATATCATCATCCATAACAAATAAAAAATTTTTAAACCTTAAGCTGAATATATTTTTTGCAGCCTGTTGCATTGCTGTATTCAGTTTAATTTCTGGTTGTAAAAAAACAGAAGACTTTACGCCAACAGCCAACAACGCACCACTTGCAGTTACAGCTTCCGGTTCATCGCTTCAGTTAAGCGAAGCAAACAGGGATGCAACGGCACTTACATTAAACTGGACAACAGGCACCAACAATAAAACCAGTGCATCCATTACGTATGTTTTGCAGTTGGATAAAAAAGGAAATAATTTTTCTCATGCGATAACAAATAACATTGGCAAAGCAGTTTATTCTGTTAGTTATACAAACGGAAGTTTAAATGCTTTGCTTGCTGCAAACTGGTCTGCGCCGGCAGATACAGCTTTCGATTTAGAAGTAAGAGTTTATACAGTTGTTAGTGATGAGAATTATAAAGGTGATACATCAGATGCAATTACAATTTCTGTTACGCCGTACAAACCTGTTTCAACAACGCTGTATATTATTGGCAGTGCAACAGCAACGGGTTGGGATGCAAATGCTGCAGATTCTTTAACGCCAGATGCAACTGTTCCCGGCGAGTTTCATTATTCAGGAACATTAACGCCAGGCGAATTTAAGTTCATTACAACACGCGGCTCGTTTCTTCCATCATATAATAAAGGCGAAGATTCAGCGCATTTATTTTATCGCACAGCAGATGCAGAACCAGATGATAAATTCGACATCGAATTGCCACAGGTTTATACGATTGATGTAAATCTTATTTCATTAACGATAAATATTTCAAAAGCACAGGCACCGTTATATTCGCAGCTTTGGATCGTTGGCGATGCAACCCCAAATGGTTGGGACATTAATAATCCCAATCAAATGAAAGTTGACCCATTCAATCCATACATATTTCATTACAATGAAAATTTGAATGCAGGTGAATTTAAAATACCAACTGCGACAGGTAATTGGGGTGCCGATTTTTATCGCCCGTTAACCAATCATCCGCCAATAACAGATACAGGTGCTGTGCTGACATTCGGCAATACAAATCCGCCGGATGATAAATGGCAGATAACAGATGCAGGCGCTTATAAAATTTCTTTGAACATTCAATATAATTCCATTCATATCGAGCCATTCACACCATACACTGCATTATGGATGTTGGGTGATGCAACACCAAACGGATGGAATGATGATGACCCAACAGCAATGAAAGCAACAAGCGACCCGAATGTTTTTGTATATGAAGGAAATTTAACGGCAGGTGAATTTAAAATTCCGGTTGCAATAAAGAATGGTTTCGCTGGTCCGTATTTCAGACCTGATATGAATCATCCGCCGATAACAGATACGAATGCGCCATTTGTTGCACTTGGTGCGAACCAGGCAGATAAAGATGATTATAAATGGCAGATAACAGAAGCGGGAAAATATAAAGTAATAGTTAATCAACTATACGAAACGATATCGATTGTAAAGGAATAATGATGCATAAAATGATGATGAATTTTTTGAGCTATCTTCTGTCTTGTTTTATATTGATAAGTTGTAAGAAGCATGTTGCCGGAAGTGGAAATGATGCAACCGATCCACCTCCGGCATCAGATACGATTGTAAATTTTATTACAGATAAAGCTGCTTACAAACCTGGTGATGAAATTCATTTTTCAATTGATAAAACATTGCCTTCATCAGCAAAAATTAGATTTAGAAACTTGAGTAAGGTGATTAGTGAAACAAATGTTACAGGTACAACATTTACATTAACTGCGCCCGCAACAGATTACACCGGTTATATGGTTGACATCTACAATATAGAAAATGGTGTAGAAAAAATTTACGGTGCAACGGCTGTTGATGTATCGAGCGATTGGATAAAATTTCCACGCTATGGTTTTTTATCTGCGTACGGTCAGTTATCAAATTCTCACATGGATTCAATCATAAATAATCTAAATCGTTTGCACATAAACGGCTTGCAGTTTTATGATTGGGATTACGACCATCAGCAACCGCTTGCAGGCACTGTTGCAAATCCTGCATTAAATTGGTTGGACATTGCAAGCCGCACGAATTATAAATCAACTGTTGATTATTATATCAATGCAGCGCATAATCATAACATGAAAGCGATGAGTTATAATTTATGTTATGGTGCGTTGAATGATGCAGCGCAGGATGGTGTTTCAGATGAATGGTATATGTACAAAGACCAGCATCATGCAGAGAAAGTTTTTTTGAATTTAAGCGCGCCGTTTAAAAGCAATATTTATTTAACGAATCCGGGCAATACATCCTGGCAAAAATATCTCGCTGCAAAAACGCAGGATATGTATGATGTGTATGCGTTTGATGGCTTTCATGTTGACCAGGTTGGCGACCTCGGAACGCATTACGATTATAACGGAAATCAAATTGATGTGCCGAAAGGTTTTGCTTCTTTTTTATCAAGCATGAAAACAGCAGCGCCAACAAAACGTTTGGTGATGAATTCTGTAAATCAGTTTGGGCAGAAAGGAAATATTGCAACATCGCCTGTTGATTTTACCTACACAGAAGTTTGGGCACCGAATGAA
>JBEHXR010000337.1:0-4226 GCA_048498595.1 Bacteroidota bacterium | reverse complement strand
CATTAATGCCGATAAACCAAAAAATAAATATCAGCAACAGAAATAAAAGCATCAGTATTAAAGATGGTAATACCGATTCACGAGTTTGCTGTTGATTGATTTCTTTAATGAAATAAATTTTTGCGCGAAAAATTACGGCATAAAAATATAAGCGCTTACATTTTTAAATACAGATATATTCTAACAAGAAAATTGAATGTAGCTTTTATAAGGTTAGTTCGTTGCTAAGTCTGCATTCAATTTTCCATAACCAAAATTTTTTGTTTTGGAAGGATATGAACTTGCAGTTGTAGTTAGCAATTGCACAATCTGTTCTCTTGTATAAGTTGGATGTTTGCTCCAGGCCAATGCGGCAATACCTGCAGAAGTTGCTGTAGCTACAGAAGAGCCGCCAACAGTTGTTGGCACAGTACCGCTAATTGCATTTGCAATTGGATTGCCGCCATCACTTGTTCTTTCCATAACAATTACAAAATCTATAGCAGCGCCTTTGTGGCAATCGTAACACGCAGTTAAAGCTGTTTTATCTTTTACGCCGGTGATTGCTTCAACCTGTGGCAATGTTGCAGGGAAAACAACACCAACAAACTTTGTAAATGCTGTTGAAGTGCCGCCTGCACAAAACATAAGCTTGCCTTTTCCGTAAGCATAAACAATAGCATCTTTTATTTGAGATGATGAACCCACACGACCAACACTCATGCTTGTAATTTTAATAGTTGGATCGTCGGCAGCATAAGTATATGCATCTGAAACGCCTTTCACTTCGTCACTTTGATCAATTATAACATCATGTGTGGCTTTGCAAACAACAAGATCGCAATTATATGCAACGCCGCAGGAATTGCCATCTATGCCGCGTGGTGCTGCAATTGTGCTGCTCATGGTTGTGCCATGTCCGCAGTCATCATCTGCACTGGTTGCGCCAGGTAACGTAAACATTTTTTGAATGGTGCGACCAGTTGAATATCCCTGGTTAAAACTTCCGTTCATATCATCCTGGTCTGGACTTACACCTGTATCGATTACCATTATTTTTACTCCTGCTCCGGTTGACTTTGTCCATGCTGCAGGAATACCATGATATGCATAATCCCATGATTGTTTTGTACCGGGTAAAATAGTTGTGTAATCAAGCCCTTCTTTTAAATTATTATCGCCAACATAACCGCCGCAACCGCTGCCGCCCAAAAGACTTGCTGTTTCGTTTTCCGTGTTGTCGTACCTCTCGGGTTCATAGCCCATCGGTTCAACATAGCGGATCAACTTACTTTGTCTTAGAAGTTTTATCGTGCTGAGGTTTTTAATCTTTACATCGATAACGGGTATTTTATTTTCTTTCCATACTTCAACATTTTCAAGTTTTAAATTTGGTTGCGCCGATTTCTCTTCCTGCAAAATCATTTTCATTACCTGCAGTTTTGTTGCAGCCCACTTTGTATCATGAATATTAATTTGTGCGAGACGCGTATCTACATTTTTTTCATCAAACGGCTTATACCCTACTGAAACCATTTGATCATCGCTGTGCATAATGGCACTGTACACCATAAAATCCGATGCATCTTTCCAGTTAAAATCTCCTTTTAGATTTATTTGCTGATAGATAAAATCATTGATTTGTTTTGTGCTGAGAATTTGTGATGAAAGTTGTTCGCTTTGCGGGTTAGATTGTACAGATATTTCTTCAGAATTTTTTTTACAGGCTGTAAAGAATAATGTGATAACAAAAGCTAAAAGCAGTAACTTTTTCATAATACAGATTTTTTGGAAACAGAAAATTACTGCTTATTTATTTCTGAAAAAATTTTTAGAAACTAATACTTATGTTTTTCTACATGCTTGAATGCATTGCTTACAACAGCAGCTTTTATAAAACCAGGTGTTATGCGGCTTATATGATAAGAGAATTTATTTAACAATCCGGGAATGATGCGCGCCTTTCCTTTCAACATTTTTTCGATCGCTTCTTTTGCTACATCTTCGGGTTGAAGTATTGACCATTTTGCAAAACCTTTCAGTTCTTTATTTATTGCAATGGTTTTATGATTGCTGTCAGTTCCGCCAGGACAAAGCACGCTTACAATAATATTGTATTGCTTTAATTCAAGTCGTAACGAACGGCTGAAATAATAAACATACGCTTTTGAAGCAGAATAAACTGTTTTGCCGGGTATTGTAAAAAAGCCGCCCATGCTGCCTAAGTTTAAAATATGCGAAGGTGCGTTTGCTTTAAGTTCATCAATAAATAATCGCGTTAAAATTGTAGTTGCACGAACATTTAATTGTAGTTGCTTTTCATAAAACAAAGTGTCAGTACGCGCAAAATCTCCTTTAGAACCAATGCCCACATTATTAATGAGAATATTTACTTTGAAATCATTTTGCTTTACCCATTTAAACAATTTGCAGAAGGAATCTTCTTGTGTCAGATCAATTCCTAAAACATGGCAACAAACTTTGTAATCGTTTTTTATTTCGGATTGAAAATCTTCAAGGCTCTTATCTGGCAAAGCAACCAGCAATAAATTCATTTTTCGCGATGCACATTCTTTCGCTAATGCCTTTCCAATTCCTGAACTTGCTCCTGTTATCAAAGTGTACATCATACTTGTTGCTTTAACCAGTCTACTGTTTTTTGCAAACCTTCTTCAAGTGAAATATAACTATAACCTAATTCGCGCTGCGCTTTTTCAGAACTCAAACTCCAGTCGTGATAATATTTTTTTATCCATGGCGGCGTGAGCAATGGCGGCTTGCCTGTAATATTTGTATAGAGTTGCATCGCATTGCCGGCAATCATCATTAACCAAACGGGCAATTTAATTAAAGAAATTTTTTTGCCGGTTGCTTTTGCAAGCAAATCAAAAAACTCGTTATACGATGCATTCACGCCGGCTAAAATATAACGCTCACCATTTCTGCCTTTTTGCATCGCTAAAATATGCCCGTTCACAATATCATCAATATAAACATAACTTCCTGTACGCTTACCATCACCGGGTATAAATTTCCATTTGCCTGCCATGTATAATTTTATCAATCGTGTAACCGCGTTGCTTTCTGTAATAATTCCTGGTCCGTAAATACGCGGAGGATTTACTGTTACGATGTGCATATCGTATTTGTTACAATATTCCCTGCATAAGTTTTCCGCCTGCGTTTTGCTGATTTCATAGTCTGTGAATGGTTCACCAATTCTTGCATCATCTTCTTTTACGGGTCTTGAACCTGAAGGACCCAATGTTCCTGCTGTAGATGTAAAAACAATTTTTTGTACGGATGAATTGCGTGCGGCATCCAAAACATTTCTTAAACCATCGACATTCAATTTATAAAAAGTTGACATGTTCTTCGCCCAAACTCTTGCATAAGCTGCGAGATGATAAACCTGCTCGCAATCTTTTATAGCATTTTCAATGGATGATTTATCTGTAATATCTCCTTTAAAAATTTTTATGTTGGGATGCGATAAAACTTTTGTGTGTTCGTTACGACATAGTGCATGAATAATGTTTCCTTCATCTGCCAGTTTTTTTGCAAGATTATTGCCGATGTATCCTGTAGCACCCGTAACGAATATTTTCATAAACCAGCAGGAGAATTTTTTATTTAATAGCGTTCAATATAAACAAATCAATTTAAAAAAATAATAGTATAGCTTTTGAATGTTGCAATAATAAGCGGGTAACTTTGAAATCTTTATTTTTGCGAACTTTAAGAAGGGATTAATGAAGAAAATAGAATTAGAAATAGTGGCTTTATCGCATAGTATTACGCAAACGCATTCGTATGCGGTGGTTTTGGGCGAAGTAAATGGTTTACGCCGTTTACCTATTGTTATTGGCGGTTTCGAAGCACAGGCAATTGCTGTTGCGTTGGAGCGCATGCAACCAAGCCGACCGCTAACACACGACCTGATGAAAAATTTTATGCATGCGTTTAATGTAGAGCTGATGGAAATAATTATTAATGATTTGCAGGAAGGAATTTTTTATTCCAAACTGGTTTGCGTTAATGAGCATGATACGGTTGAAATAGATAGCCGCACCAGCGATGCACTTGCACTCGCAGTTCGCTTTGGTTGCCCGATTTATACCTATGATAATATTTTAGAGAATGCCGGCATTTTAATGGAGGATGAAAGCAAGCAAAAAAAATCTGATATACCTGTGCAGGAAGCAGCAACAGTTTCATCGCGAGACCTTGGTAAAATGAGTGTGCAG
>JBEHXR010000336.1:0-4235 GCA_048498595.1 Bacteroidota bacterium | reverse complement strand
TATGCCACTTGCAATCATTCCGTTCGTTTCAAATTGTTCAAGATATTTATTATTAAATTCAAAACGATGACGATGTCTTTCGCTGATCAATGTTTTACCATAAGCTTTATATGCTAATGTTCCTTGTTTTATTTCGCACGGATAAGCACCTAATCGCATCGTACCACCCTTCAGCGAAATTTTCTTTTGTTCTTCCATCATGTCAATAACCGGATCAGAAGTTTCTGCGTCCATTTCTGTTGAATGTGCTTTTTCAATGCCTAAAACATTTCGCGCAAATTCAATGGCTGCCATTTGCATTCCCAAACAAATTCCAAAGAATGGCAAATTATTTTCGCGTGCATATTGCACCGCAACAATTTTTCCTTCAATACCGCGCTTGCCGAAACCAGGCGCAACCAGCAAACCATCAAGCCCTTCTAATTTTTCTTTTACGTTGTGTTTATTAATGCCTTCGCTGTGCACATCAACTACCTGCACTTTTACTTCATTTATAGCGCCGGCATGTATAAAGCTTTCGAGAATTGATTTGTAAGCATCCTGCAACTCCATGTATTTTCCAATCAAGCCAATACTTACTTTACTTTTTGGATATTTTAATTTATCGAGAAAACTTTTCCATTCTCTTAAATCAGCCTCAGGAACAAGTGTTGTATTTAATTTCCGCAAACAAATAATATCAAGTTTTTCACGCAGCATTGCCAACGGCACTTCATAAATGGTTGAAGCGTCCATCGCTTCAATAACGGCTTCTACTTTTACATTACAGAACAAAGCAATTTTTCTTTTGATATCGTTGCTTAGAGATTCTTCTGTTCTGCAAACAATAATGTCAGGATGTACACCGGTTTCACTCAACATTTTTACGCTGTGTTGCGTAGGTTTAGTTTTTAATTCTTTCGCTGCACGCAAATACGGAATTAATGTAAGATGAATTACGCACACATCACCTTCCGGCAATTCCCATTGTAATTGACGAACTGCTTCAATAAATGGCAAGCTTTCAATATCGCCAACTGTTCCGCCGATTTCTGTTAATACAATATCATAATTGCCATCGTTGCCCAGTAACAACATGCGGCGTTTTATTTCATCAGTAATATGCGGAACAACCTGTACAGTCTTTCCTAAAAAATCACCTGCGCGTTCTTTATTAATTACGGTTTGATAGATTCTTCCCGTTGTTACATTATTGGCTTGCGATGTATATATATTAAGGAAGCGTTCATAGTGCCCAAGATCAAGATCGGTTTCGGCACCGTCTTCCGTTACATAACATTCACCATGTTCATACGGATTTAAAGTTCCCGGATCGACATTTATATATGGATCGAATTTTTGAATTGTTACTCTGAAACCTCTTGCCTGCAACAATTTTGCAAGCGATGCGGCAATAATGCCTTTACCTAAACTGCTTGTTACGCCACCGGTAACAAAAATGTATTTTGCCATATATATGGTTTTAATTTTCTTTTTGTGCTATTATCTAAAAAATTAAAAAAGAAAACCTGCACAGCTTACTGTGGTTTGTTTTCATTTCTGTCTTGATTTAGATTATTGCCTGTTGACCGGCGAGATAAAAAATTCTCAGTGGTCATGCAAAGCTAAAAGATATTTTTTGAGCGTGGAAATTTGAATGCATAAACTATACAGAAAGTGGAAAATTTTTTATTCTTTTTATGAAATGCCTATTATTCAATGTTAATAACTTATTTAGTTATAATCAGGCATTCCATCTGGCAATTAAAAAACCAACTTTGTTCAGATGAAAATGCGAACAAGCGTTTTGCTTTATTACCTTTGCAACCCAATAATTTTTTCACCATAAAATATATAGAATGAAAATTACTGTTGTAGGTGCCGGAGCTGTTGGAGCAACCTGTGCCGATAACATTGTGCGCAAAGAACTGGCACATGAAGTTGTATTGCTTGATATTAAAGAAGGTTTATCTGAAGGTAAAGCGCAAGACATGATGCAGACGGCTGCATTACTTGGTTTTGATACGCGCATTACAGGCAGTACGAATGATTATTCAAAAACTGCAGGCAGTGACGTAGTGGTTATTACATCTGGCTTGCCGCGTAAACCGGGAATGACAAGAGAAGAATTGATTGGAACGAATGCCGGCATTGTAAAAGGTGTTGTTGAAAATATTTTAAAGCATTCGCCTAATGCGATTCTCCTTATCATCAGCAACCCGATGGATACGATGACGTATCTCGCATTAACATCAAGTAAATTACCCAAGAACAGAATTATTGGAATGGGCGGTGCCTTGGATAGCGCACGTTTCCGGTATCAGTTAAGTCAACATCTTGGTTGCAGCCCTGCAGATTTAAATGCAATTGTTGTAGGTGGTCACGGCGATACTACAATGATTCCTTTAATAAGCAAAGCAACATGGAATAGTGTTCCTGTTACAAAATTCTTAACCAAAGAGCAACAAGATAAAATTGTAAATGATACAATGGTGGGTGGCGCAACGCTTACAAAATTAATTGGCACTTCTGCATGGTATGCTCCTGGCGCTGCGGGTGCTGCTTTGGTAGAAGCGATTGTGCGTGATGAGAAAAAATTATTTACATGCTGCGTTTATCTTGATGGTGAATTTGGGCAGAAAGATATTTGCATGGGTGTACCTGTAGTAATCGGCAAAAATGGTTGGGAAAAAATTGTTGAAGTTGATTTGAATGAAGACGAAAAAGCAGCCTTTGCAAAAAGCGCAGATGCCGTTAGAAATATGAATGATGTGTTGAAGACGTTATAAAAATTAATCTCCGGAGAATTCATACTCTTCGGAGATTTTATTTAAAACCTGATTATACTGCTGACAAAACCAGTTATGACTAAAACTAACGCTCTAAATTCTTCGCAAATTACCCTCTTAATTGTCGTTTTATACACCGCTTAATTTTTTGCACTCAGAATACTTTTACATGCGGGCAATAGTTAATTAATAATAAAAAAATATTATGGAAACTTTGGATACTAATAAAGTTTCTTTAGTTTTGCGGCTCTTTTTTTAAAAGTATGAATGTAAAGGAGCGAATTCAGCAGAAAGCTGAGGAATTATTCCGGCATTACGGTATACGCAGTGTAACAATGGATGAAATTGCCGGACAGCTCGGCATTTCAAAAAAAACCATTTACCAGTTTTATTCTGATAAAGATGCATTGGTAAAAGACATTTTTAAATCCATTACAGATCAGAATAAAGAAAAATGCATGCTAATAAAAACAAAATCTGAAAATGCAATTCACGAGCAGTATCTTGCAAGTGATGCAGCTCAGCAGGTTTTCACGAGCATGAACTCTTCCGTACTCTTTGATCTCAACCGGTTCCACCCTAATGTATTTGCAGATTTCGAAAAACATAAAAAGCAATTTCTTTTTAAAACGATAAAGGATAATATTATTCGTGGTATTAAGGAAGGCTTATTCAGAAAAGATATTGATGTAGATGTTGTAACCTGGTTACAACTTGAAATGATCTCAGGCTTTTTTCGTAACGATGAAATTGCAAATGGAAAAACAAGTGCTGCACATGTTGAAAAAGAAATGAAAGACTTTTTTCTTCATGGATTGTGCACTAAAAAAGGTTTAAGCTTTATTTCAAAATATAAACAGCAACGCCAAAAAAAACTGGTATGAGTTTACTAAAATATAAGTGGCTTATCGCTTTGGTTTTGATTTCTTCCCCGGCAATCTCGCAGAATAATAATATTCACATGTTTTCTGTAAAGGATTGTGTCGACTATGCCTTAAAAAATAATGTGCAGGTAAAAAATGCATTGCTCGATGTTGAAATTCAAAAACAAGATAACCGCGTTACAACAGCAAGAGCTTTGCCTTCTGTTAATGGTGCAGGAAGTTTTACTGATAACGTTTTAATTCAAACGCAGCTTCTGCCGGGCGAATTTTTTGGTCAGCCTGCGGGCACATATGTACCTGTAAAATTTGGTACGCAATACTACGCATCTGGTTCTGTAACGCTGCAGCAAACATTGTTTGACGGTCAGGTATTTGTTGGCTTGCAGGCAAGAAGAACTTCTATTGATTACAGGCAGAAGGCTGTGGCATTAACGCAGGATGTTATAAGAGCAAACATTTATAAAATTTATTATCAACTTGTAGTAAGCAAAACACAAATTGAGCAGATTGATGCAAACATTGCACGCGCCCAGGATCTGTTGCATGTAAATACTGAGCTTAATAAAAACGGGTTTGCTGAGAA
>JBEHXR010000335.1:0-4236 GCA_048498595.1 Bacteroidota bacterium | reverse complement strand
CGCCAAGGCCAAGCCAGTGTGACAGGATATTTGTTAATTGAGCCGGCTAATAATGTATAGCTATTTATTTGCGTAAATGCATTAACTGTTATAAACAATGCAGCGATGAATAAAATACGTTTCATGCTAAAAACAATTCTCAACAAAGATTATAAATCTCCTCTATACTCCAATGTGCGTTTGTAGCATTTACAATTAATGTATTTCATTTTTATTTCCGTTTCTTATTTTTGATTTATCAACAAGCATTCATATCTGTCAATCCCTCAACTAACTCACATCTTATAATCAACATACCATTGTATCACATCCCCGCATGCAAGAGATGCCTGAGGATATGCGGAATTCATGTTGAATGGGTAATACTTAGGCTGTTTATAACATAGGAGAAAATGTGAAGAAAACTTTTTTGTAAGCTATTGCTTGGCATAATTTTCGCTCCTTGCGAAAAGTTTTTTAGAGTTGACTACTTCTTACCTGGTTGTCAATTTCCTATCAATTCCTCTGTAAAATCAATAAAATCGTCCATTATGAAAACAGTACTACTTGCTGCATTATTGCTATTTATTTGCGTACAAAGCTACCAGCAATCTATTGTAACCAGAATTGGTAAAAGAGTTTATCCGGTAAAAGCTGCCGATAATACTTTAGGTTTTGATCCTTCCAATCTTAAACCAGGAGACACGCTTGTTCTTAAGGCATCGCAAAACCCATATAGCTGGGTTTCATTAACTAATGTGAATTCAGTTACAATAATTAATGAAGGTGGCCAAGTTGTTTTAAATTGGTTTAATAACGGGGCCATTCCCGGCGGTTTTCTTATAAACGGATGTAAACATTTACATCTAACCGGAACCGGTGTAAAAAATATTAAGTACGGTTTTTTAGTAACCACGCCTGCTAACAGAGGGGTAGGTGTTGATGTGTACGGCCGTTCTGCATGGATTGAAGTTGATCATTGTGAAATGTATAATAAGAATGCAGGCTTTTGGGTAAAAGAAGAGCAAGCCGATGCTGCCTGTGATCCCAACTTATCTTTTCCGAAATGGGTGTTGCATGATTTCAAACTCCACGACAATTATATTCACAATACCTCTGCTGAAGGTATGTATCTTGGTTCTACTGCACCAAATGGTTTCGAAGGGACACAGCATCCGTCTGTTTATTGTACTAATGGCCGCGGGGATAGCTTATTGCCTATGCGTTTAGGCAATTTTTATATTTATAATAATGTTTTCGACAGCCTGAACCGTGGTGCCATCCAGTTAAGTGGAGCTGATAGCGGCATGAGTGATATTTATGATAATAAAATTACAAACGTGGGTTATGAATATAATAATCAACAAGGCAATGGAATAGTACTTGGCGGTTATACTTCTGCAAACGTGCATAATAACACGATTTCTCATACTTATGCCAGCGGTATTTTTTCTCTTGGAGCCGGTTGGGTAACAATTCATGATAACAAGGTTGATTACTCCGGCTATTTAAATGGTCGTATATCTCCCGGCTTTGCAAATATTGAAGTTGACACAAGGCAAACGAACCATCCGTCACCAGGCAAATGGCATAACCCGCAACGATTGACCTTTATAGTTAAGAACAACCAGTTAGGTACCAATACCGATCTTAGCATTAGAGTGTACAACACATATAATACGTTTACTAATAATAATATTATATGCAACAATACAATTATCAATACAAACACCCCGGCTACTATTGCGATTAATGTAGGTGTTACCGTTTCAAACTGTTCGGGAAAAATCATTAGTCAAGCTTCAGCTACAACTTTAGAGCAAACGTTTTCGGCATTCCCCAATCCTGCGCAAGATGTTCTTCATGTAAATCTACCCAGCAATTTAACTGGTAAGATCTCATTAAGTATTTATAATGTGGCAGGTGTTTTATTGCAAACCAAAAATATAAACAAAGCCAGTGGCGGCACGAATGAAACGCTAAACGTTCAATCATTAAGTGCAGGTTTATATATTTTGCAAATATTAAGTGGCGACACAAAAACCAATTTGAAATTCATAAAAGAATAAACCGGTTTTGCCCTACGAAAGTGCTGTAAAGAAAATGGTCTTGATATTTTCTGGCCTATAATAATATTGATTGGTTTTATTGATGCTTGTGTTAGACTATCATCAACAGTAAGACTGGAAAAACTTTACAGCACTTCGATCGGTGCTGTCCACCTGAAGGAACCCCATTCCATTACAAGTGTTCCATGTTTTGTGTCATCCCGGATAATAGAAATCGTGAACTCTTCCACGGGCGTCTGCAACGTCTGCATGGTAATTTTTGCTGTCCCAAGGTTGTGTGCACTATTGTATTCAGTGCCCCACTGTCCGGTCTGCTTGTTTACAATTAAATCAACTCCATCTTTATGCGGCACCGTCCACAAAGTATAAGTTCCGGCAGATAGTTGCATACCCGCAAGCTTTATTGGGGCTGATGTTGTAAACTGGGTAGCCGCATTTGCTCCTGTTCGCCATACACGGTCGTATGGTATTACATCACCCAGCAACTTGCGCCCACGCATAAGCGGTCGCCCGTAGTCAACCATAAATATCGCATTGCCAATCTGTGCATGTACCGTATCCCGTACGCTTAACTGTTTCACAATTCCGGTCTTTGTTTCTAATGCCTCAAAGCGGTTGGCAATGCTTTTTACATCCGGTGGCGCGGCGAGACGAATTACTTCTACTTTATATGTTGTGCGATCGCCAGAATAACTGAGCAATTGATAATTAGAATCCATTACTGACTCACCCGTGCCTGATAACCAGTCGTGGGTAATCTCCATTTTATTTCCGTCAAGAAGTTTTACATGCGCTCTGCCCAATGGAAACCGGTCAAACTCACGGTCAATATAAAACTGCCTCATATCTACAGTACTTCCGGCCGCAAGCTTTGATGCCACTGCACGCTTTAACGCTGCAGCAAAGTATAGCTCATACAAACTATACATTTGTGGCACATGCGCAACTACTATGCTGCCGCCAGTAGCAAAATCACGATTCACGGTGCCCGTGCTGTCTGTTTTTGAGAGATGAACTTTATTATTGGAAACATCAGCATTTACTTTACGTTCACGTTCATTCAGCGGTTCGCTGGGCGTGTGAATATCCATTTCAAGATGTGCGATACTACCATCTTCGTTAAGCTTAATTACAGTATGTCTTACATGAACACGCGGAAAGCGGTCAACTTCATCACTGGTAACAGTATTACCCTGCCGCGTTACGCTCTCTACAGAAACGGTATCATCACCAAGCCGTGCAATAAAGCCGTAATGTTCAGTTGGTGGCGTATGACAGGAAATGAGTAAAAACATTGCACCGAGAAAAAGGCATATAACGGGCAAGTATGCTAAAAAGGAATTGAATGGTTTGGTATTTTTATTACACATAGAATATAAAAGTTAAAAGCGGAACAATATTCAGTTTACAATATATCTCTTTAATATTTTAGTTTCATATGGTGAGAATAGAAATTCAGAATCGGCATATTTATTTTATTCGTTCGTTCTCAAACTAACAAATTACTTTACATCATTTCGAAATAAACAGAATTTTTAATGTATGACCTATTTGAATGGTTTATTAAAATGTTAGAAGGCGGCTTTCATAAAAATGGCAGAAAATATTTTACATTAAGCTGAACAACTATTGAACAACTTAAACAGAGATTGCAGGCGGGTGGCTTTTGTTTGTGTATAATGAAGTTCAGCGGTGTAAAATACTTTCCGGGTGCACGTATTGCAGGTTGCTGTTCATTCTGTCTAAATTATATTTTGATATAACCCAATTCATGGGATAAGGAACTAACGTATCACTGAGGTTCATCGGCAAATTAATTACTTCAAAAGGTGCTTCTGTTTTTTTAAGCTTAGTAGTGTTCATGAAACTATTTAATTTTTTATTGGCAAGATTGGTTTGCATTCCGTATGTTCCTAACACTGTAAGCAATGGCGCTGCCGCATCGTTTATTACAGGATTTAGGCTATGTTCTTTTGATTTATCGCTGCCATTAGAAATATAGATCACTTTAAATACAAGCTTGTTTCTATACTGCGGGTATAACGTGTTTGTACTGTCATACATTTTTCGTTCTATATATTGCAATAACTCCAGCGTAATGCCTGCACCGCTGTTATCAAAATAACCGCCATCAACAAAATACTTACTACCTATTGCACCGGCTGGTGAAATGTATGGAAACCTTGCG
>JBEHXR010000334.1:0-4247 GCA_048498595.1 Bacteroidota bacterium | reverse complement strand
ATAGATTGAATGCACTCATGCAGCGGCTCAATTAAGCAATCAAATGCGTCAAAAGATAAAGCACAAATCAAATCAGCCATCTTCATTAAATGTTCGGCTTTTTTTAAACAAAACATTCCATAAGCACTCATAAATTGTGTTCCATTTATTAATGCCAAACCTTCTTTGCTTTGCAATTCGATTGGTTTCCAACCAAACTTTTCTAAAATGTTTGCCGACTTAATTTTTTTATTTTCATGATAGACTTCACCCAAACCAATTAAAGGCAAACTCAGATGACTTAAAGGTGCTAAATCGCCCGAAGCGCCAAGCGAGCCTTGCGTATAAATTACAGGAAGCACATCATTGTTATGCATATCCATCAAACGCTTCACCGTTTCAATTTGAACGCCGCTATAACCATAACTTAAAGATTTTATTTTAAGCATCAGCATTAACCGAACAATTTCATGCGGCACTTCTTCGCCCATTCCGCAAGCATGCGAAGTGAGTAAATTGTACTGCAGCTTTTTGATCTGCGTTCTATCAATCTTTACATTTTGTAAAAACCCAAAACCCGTGTTGATGCCATAAAATAATTCATCTGATTGCGCAAGTTTTTTATCAAGATATTCACGGCACTTTGAAATTTTGTCGTGTGCGTTAGACGTTATTGATACGTGTTGATGATTGTACAGGAAATCTTTCACCTGCTCAAATCCAAGCCAGGCATCATCAAGCGGCAAGTAATTATTATTCATGCAAACAATACTTATAAATGTTGTTCAATTCGCTCAAATAAATTTTTTTCAGCGATACTTTCTTCAATACCTTTTAAAGCAGATAAGATTTTTTTGCTCTGTGTGTTTTCAGCAGTTAATTCTTCCATTGCTTTTTGCAATGCGTTCCAAACAGGCTTTATTTTTATTAGCAGCTTCTCTCCTTTTGCAGTAAATGTGATGGCTTTATGCCGCGCATCTTTTTTTGATGTAACAGATTTTATTAAACCTTTTTGCTGTAAGCCGGTTATTAACTGGCTGATTGCAGAATGCGTAACATTCAGCTCATCAGAAATTTCTTTTATTGAAATTTCTTTTTTGTTTGATAAAATGTAAAACACAGGAAACCACGAAGCATCAAAATCAATTTTATGATCTTTATAAATACGGTTTACATCATTTATAAATGTATCACCCAATCTTTTTAAGCGACTGCCAAAAACCAGAAAGCCTAACTGTTGATAAAAATTCATCAACAAATATATAAGCGCTTATATAATTTTTAAAAAGAATTTATTTAACGCTGTTAACTTTTAAGAGAATAAAATTGCCCGGCTGCTTTTTTTGCCGGGATGAAGGAAGCAATAACTGCTATAATAAAAATGGTTAAGGCAACCAGTAAAAAATCGTGCAGCATCATTTTTACAGGATAATAATCTATAATAAAAGTGCCACCTTCTAATTTTATCAGCTTATATTTTATCTGCAGGAAACAAATTATATAAGCGACGATCATTCCTAACACACCGCCAACACCCGCAAGCAGAAAACCTTCGCCTAAAAAAATATTTTTGATCCTGTTTTCCGATGCACCCATTGCCTTCAATACAGCAATATCTTTTTCTTTTTCCAAAACAAGCATCGTTAATGCACCAATCATATTAAACGCAGCAACCAAAAGTATGAGTGAAAGAATTCCATAGATCACCCATTTTTCAATTTCCATTACCGTAAATAAACTTTGGTTTTGCTGATATCTTGTTTGCACAATAAAATTTTTACCAACCTTATCCCGTAATTGTTTTTGAATATCGTTTATCTCATCTCTGTTGGTTGCCGAAATCTCTATTGCGCTGTATTGATTCGCATCAAGATCGAGCATGTACTGCATAAATGCAAGGTTGGTGAATGCATACTTATCATCAAACTCCTGCTGCACAGAAAAAATTCCGGAAGGCTTTACCTGGAATGAATGCATTGCATCAAGGCTATTAAAACTTTTTGCTTTACGATTGGGCAAGTAAATAACAAGGTCAGACAATGGTGATTGCGGATCAGCGCCCACAGCATTTGCAACTCCTGAACCGGCAATAATTGCAGGTGCATCTGCTGTTCCCAGCTCGTATTTGCCATAGGTTATATAATGATCAAGCTTATTTACACCGTTATAATTCTTATCAACGCCTTTTAAAAAAGCAATGGTTTGATAATCGCCATTCACTAACACAGCTTTTTCTTCAACAACAAAACTTAGTTCTTTAACGCCCTCAGTTGATTTTACCTTTTGAACAAGTGAAGAATCAACCGTTATGTATTTACCTGAAGCAGGAACAATTTTTAAGTCAGCATAAAAATCTCCATATAAGTTTTGCACCAAACCTTCAAAACCGTTAAACACACTCAGCACTACTATCAATGCGGCTGTGCTAACCATTATTGCAATCATGCTTATCCATGCAATAATGTTTATAGCATTAGTTGATTTTTTTGATTTGAAATAGCGCCAGGCGAAGAGTAAGTTCAAATGTTTAAATGTTTCAAAGTTTAATCGTAAATATCTTTCCTATGACCTACCGCAATTACATCAATCAGCAGAATTTTATCATAGATATCATATATAATTCTATAGTTGCCTTTACGAACCCGATAACCTTTCCTTCCTTTTAATTTTTTACAACCCGAAGGTCTTGGATTTACAGCGAGAGACTGAATTACTTCAATTAAATCTTCTGTAACATTTTGAGGTAATTTATTAAGTTGCTTAACTGCCGTTTCCGAAATCTCGATTTTATAAAGCGGCATATTTTTTATGTCTTGACTTCAAATAATCATCTAAAGAAATCCGTTTTTCATTTTTTGCTTTAACATCATCATATAATCTGATGTCTTCATTTTCTTCGATCGCCTCGAGCATTTTTAAATATTGCTTTATTGGCAAAATCACAGAAACCTTTTCACCCTTATCATTGGTAACAAATTGAGGTTTTACTGTCTTTTCTTTAGATTTTTTCATAATATAAATTTATTAAAACATGCTTTATTCATTTACATATTTTTACGTTCTTCATTAATCTGTTTAAACAATTCTTCCATTTTAAAAACATGATCGAGTGTTTCATCAATATAAAATTTCAGCACAGGTATACGGCGCAACTGATTTTTTATGCGTGCAGCAAGCTCTCTTTTAATTTCCCATGCCTGCGATTCAATTTTCTTCAAAGCTGCTTTCTCATCTGCAACCTTGTACATACTCAAATAGATTCTTGCTTCCAGCAAATCAGGTGTTACTTTAACCGAAGAAATAGAAACCATTCCGCCATCGATCATATTTAAATTTAACCTTCTGAAAATATCATTAATCTCTTCTGAAATAACGGCAGCAACCTGTTTTTGTCTTTTACCTTCTTCCATACTATTACCTTTGCTGTAAAATTAGCACGATTTAAGTTTTGCAGCCGTTAATTTATACTGCATACTTAATTATAACAAATTGAAATGTGTATCGGTTAATGTATTTGTTTACGAAACAGTACTCGATTAATGAAAAAATATTCAAGGGTATTTTCATATCTCAAAAATTATAAACTTCAGATCTTTTTATATTTCCTGTTTTCCATTCTGTCAATTATTTTTTCAATTGTATCAATAGGCATGTTAATGCCTTTTTTAGAATTGATATTTAACACAGGTTCATCAGCAATGTCCGGCTTATTGCAAAAGTCAAACAATGCCGTTGTTAGTTGGATTAGAGAAACATTGATGTCATCTATTTCTGATCCGCAGGTTGGAAAAATAAGAACGCTTGAAGTAATTTGTATTCTTATCATCACTTTTATATTTCTTAAGAATCTTTTTCTGTATCTATCTTCTTATGTACTTAATCCAACAAAAAATTCTATTGTAAATGAATTAAGAGCTGAACTCTACAATAAAATTCTGCAGTTGCCCATTGGTTATTTTACAGAAAAAAGAAAAGGCGATCTAATAAGCCGCATTACAAATGATATTTCTGAAGTTGAAAATTCTGTTGTTGGTGTTTTGGAAGGATGGATTAGAGATCCGTTAACTATCATAATAACACTTGGCGCACTGTTATTAATGAGCCCGCAGCTAACATTATTTCTTTTAATATTAATACCAATAATGGGTTTTGTAATTGGCAGAATTTCGCGCTCACTAAAAAAACATTCAACAAGAGCTGCATTAAAGTATGGTGAAAGTGTTTCTATACTTGATGAAACATTAAGCGGCTTGCGCGTGATAAAAGCT
>JBEHXR010000333.1:0-4266 GCA_048498595.1 Bacteroidota bacterium | reverse complement strand
ACATGTAATGCATCATGCAAACTCGTTGCTGCATTCTCTACATAACCTGTTGCAATAAGATCATTTTTTATTTGGCTGAAATGATCTTTCATATTGCCCTGCAGATTCATGTAGATCAAATTGTTTTTAGTATAACCAAGATCTCTGTCTTTAATATGTTGTACCTGTTTATAAACAATGATGGTGGAGATGATGAGAATAACGGAAGCAGTGAACTGTGTTATTACAAGTGCTTTACGAATGAAAATAACACCACCTGCAGTTTTTATCTTAATACCTTTTAATACCTTAACCGGGTTGAACGATGATAAATAAAATGCCGGATAGCTGCCTGCAATTAATCCGGCAATAACAGCAATTGCTAATAAACTGCCAATATGTAATGGGTTTAGTAAATCAAGTGATAATTGTTTTTGAACAAGATCATTATAAAATGGTAACACCGCGTACAATATGCCAACCGCAAGTAACACTGCAATAAAAGACATCAGCAATGATTCGCTGATAAATTTTCCGATCAATCCTTTTTTATCTGCACCCATTACTTTCAATACGCCAACTTCTTTTGCGCGTTGTTCAGAACGTGCGGTTGCAAGATTCATAAAATTGATGCATGCAATCAGCAATATGATGAGCGCTATAGTTGAAAACAGGTTTACATATTTTATGTTGCCACCATCCTGCACACCATTTACAAAATTGTTGCGCAGATGCCAGTCGTTCATGTTGAATAAAAAGCACTGATTTGTTGAGCCATCTACTTTAGTGCTTAAATAATTTTTTAATTTTTGATTGATGGATACCGGGTTTGCAGTGAGTGAAAGTTCAACAACTGTTTCTGTAAGATTATTGCTCCATGGTTTTAGCCAGTCATTTGCATTTTCCCATGTTGTATATGGCGATAACCATTGAAAATGATAGTAACAATTTGAAGGCAGATCTTTGAACACCCCGCTTACTTTATATAATCCATCAACGCTGTATGCAGCGTGCGCATTCATCTTTATTACTTTGCCAACAGGGTTTGTATTGCCGAAAAATTTCTGCGACATTGATTCACTGATCACCACATCATCGGGATTATTTAAAGCAGTTTTCGCATTACCATAAATAAAAGGAAGCGTGTACATTGAAAGAATTGAGGGATCTGCATACATGCCGCTTTCTTTAATTGTTTTATCACCAACAACTGCCAATTCATCCATATCCCAACTTAAGCGACCGCTGTTAACTATGCCGGGAATATCTGCTTTTAATGCTGCGGCTAATGGTCCGGGTGTTGAACCATTGGTAGAAATGCCCGCATCACTTTTTTCATTTTGCATTACATGATATAAATAATCACGCTTAGAAAAATTGTGATTAAACGTTAGTTCATCTTCAACCCATAAAAAGATTAATGCAGCACATGCAATGCCTATAGCTAAACCAAAAATGTTTAAGAAACTGTACGTTCTGTTCTTTTTTAAAGAACGAAATGTTGTTTTAAAATAATTTCGAAACATATAAGTCAATTTTTGATTTAGTGATTTTGTGATGTCTGATTTATCAGCCGTGCGCCTGGAGCTTTCACGATTGACGATTCACCATTCACGTTTTTCATTCCGTTCTCAAACGCTTCATCCCGAACCATACCGGGATTCCGTCACTCCGTGCGGAGTGACTTCACCGGGTTTGCAATTGCTGCTTTTACAGATTGAAAGCTGATGGTGATTAAAGCAATCAGTATGGCTGAAATACCTGCTGCTAAAAATATCCACCAGCTTATCTCAATCCGGTATTTATAATTCTGCAGCCAGCTATTCATCATCCACCACGAAACCGGGAATGCAACAATGCATGAGATTAAAACCAACTGCAAAAAATCTTTTGATAATAATGTTGTAATGCTGGCAACACTTGCGCCCAATACTTTACGTACACCAATTTCTTTTATTCTGCGTTCTGCAGTATAAGCAGCTAATCCAAACAAACCCAAACATGAAATGATGATGGCTAATGTTGCAAACACGCTTGAAAGTTTGCTTATCAACTGCTCATTTTCAAACATGGCATTAAACTGGTCATCAACAAAATGATAAGTGAAAGGGTAGGAGGGATTATCTTTCTTTAATACTGCGGCAATTTGACTAATGGCTGTTTCAACATTTGCATTTGGTTTTAAACGCACGTACATGTTAGATGCATCAGGCGTATTAACACAAAAAAACATTACAGGATCAGACTTGCCGTACATATCGCCGTACACATAATCATTTACTACGCCCACAACATTTACAACAGTGCCGCTTGTATCGCCGTCCCAATGCAATGTTTTGCCAACCGCAGTATTATTACCCATTAATTTTTCTAATGACTGTGTGATTAATACATTTAATTTTTTTGATTGCACGCTATCCGTTTCAACCAGGTCTCTTCCTTCTAAAATTTTAATGCCTGATGTTTTCATATAGCCCGGCGATACATATCTTGTAGAAATTAAAACCTCGTTATTTGATTTTTTTCCTTCCCATACCATACTACCGGTATTGTTGCCGCCGTATAAAGTATTGTAATTTGAAGCAGCGAGATTTTCAATGGAACCCGTATTCAATAAATCTTGCTGAACAGCTTCATAATTTTTTGCCATCTCGCTGTTCATATCAATATCTAATAAATTGTTTTTGTTGAAACCAAGACTCCTGTTTTTTACATGTTGTATTTGCTGGTAAATAACAATCGTGCTTATAATAAGTATAATAGAAATACTAAACTGCAGCACCACCAAACCTTTTCGTATGAATGCGGCGCTGCTGCCTTTCATCTTTATTCCTTTTAAAACAAATACAGGATTGAAAGATGATAAATACAACGATGGATAACTGCCTGCAACTAATCCGCAGGCAAGTGTAATTATTATTAATGCTGATAAATGAAGCGGACTGTTTAAACCTAATGTAAGATTTTTTTGAACCAATAAATTAAATGCCGGTAACAAAAGCGCCATGATAATTACGGCAATCACTGCAGATAAAAATGCCATAAATAATGCTTCGCCGATGAATTGAAAAATAAGCATTCGTTTTCCTGAACCCAATACTTTTCTAACGCCAACTTCTCTTGCACGTTTTTCACTTCTTGCCGTTGCAAGATTCATAAAGTTGATGCACGCAATTAATAGAATGATCCAGGCAATAACAGAAAATAAATGCACATAAGTAATTCTTCCGCCACCGGTTTGAACACCATTGTCAAATTCATCACGCAAATGCCAGTCGTGTGCACTAAATAAAAAAGGTCTTGCAATGGATTTTGGTTCACGCTGTTGAATAAAATTGTACAAAATTTTATTTACTGAAGCTGCGCTAACATTGGGTTTTAATTCAACATACGTATCAAGATCGTTATTGCCCCAGCTTTGCGCCCACGATTTATTTTCATTCCACCAAATTTCAAACGGCGCAACCCATTCAAATTGTATGGTTGAGTTTTTCGGAATGTCTTTGATAACACCGGTTATAACATAATCCTGCTTATTATCAACACGCACTGTTTTGCCAACAATATTTTTTTCATCACCAAAAAATTTCTTTGCCGTCGATTCAGTAACAACCATTGAATACAATTGCGTGAAAGCCGTTTTTGCATTGCCCTGCACAAAAGGCAATGTAAACATGCTGAACAATGATGCATCTGCGTAATTGGGAAACGCATACATTGATCTGTTGCCAATAGTTATAAGCTTTGTACCATACCCTATTATGCGGCAGGTGTTTGCAACACCCGGAATTTCCTGTTGCATTGCAGGACCCATTGGTGCAGGCGTTGAACCAAACGTAGCAACGTAGGTATCATACTTTTGATTTTCTCTTATGCGGTACAGGCTGTCTTTTTTTGTATTGAACTGATCAAAGTTCAATTCATCTTCTACCCACAAGAAAATAAAACCTGCGCAGGCAATGCCAATTGCCAAACCAAATATGTTGAGGAAACTATAACCTTTATGTTTCCATAGGTTGCGAAAAGTGGTTTTGAAAAAATTTTTAAGCATAAAAAAAATATTTCTGATGTATGATTTATTCTATTCACGATTAACGATTCACCATTCACGTTATCATTCCGTTCTCAAACGCTTCATCCCGAACCATATCGGCATTCCGTCACTCCGTGCGGAGTGACTTCACCGGGTTTGCAATTGCTGCTTTTACAGATTGAAAGCTGATGGTAATTAAAGCAATCAGTATGGCTGAAATTCCTGCCGCTAAAAATATCCACCAGCTTATCTCA
>JBEHXR010000332.1:0-4280 GCA_048498595.1 Bacteroidota bacterium | reverse complement strand
GATAAAAATCAATTTTCAGTTGTTCATTCAATCCAAAAACTTTGTATTGCGGCGTAGTAATTTGATAAGATTGCAGCCACTCGTATATTTCATTTTCCAACATACACATTATTGTTATTAAACCCCGAATGGGTAAGTTTCAGGAATCTGGTGAGCATCAGTTTGAATATGCAATGGATGTAAAGCTTTGGTTTTATCTATAAAAATAAAAGCATCATATCGCGCAGGCATAACGCTCGGCACGTAATTACCATACTCCCATTGCGGATTATAAACAACGCCAATCGCACGATGACCAATATCTCTTGTGCCCCATAACTTGCGCATGTCTTCATTCATAAAAACAATGCGATCTTTCGCACCATCCTGGTGTAAAATAAATTCCCAGCTATCTGCTTTTGCTTTGGGCACTTGCATTACACGCATCATATCTCCCCAACTTCTTCCCGCAATTACACTTCCTTCATATGAACCAAAACCAACGCTAAATACGCCATCATGAAAATGCTGTTCATTTACCAACTGACCAACGTTTACCATGTTATCATAACGCATGTCTGTAGCACGTGCATCACCAATGTGTGTGTTGTGTTCCCAAACAATTGCTTTTGCATGCATGCCGTGATGCCGCATTAAACGGTTCAATGTATCAACCATGTGATGATCGCGGATATTCCATGACTGCGGACCACCTTTTATCATTGCGCGATAATACCTTTCCGCATTCACTGCAACGATTGCATTTTGCTCTGTGTTTAAAGTTGCTTCCGGATCGCCATCATATTGCTGCATCCTTTTTCTTATCTCGATGAGCAAATCAATCACTTCACTTTCGCAAGAGGCAGGCACCCATGCATGTTGCGTTGCACGCGCATATGATTGTCCTTCATCTTCACTGTACGGCTCAAAACATTTCCATGCATCCATTGCAACCGCTTTCGCTTTTGGATCAACCTTATCTAAATATTTTATAATTGCATCAAGGCTCTCCCATAAACTGTACACATCCAAACCATAAAAACCAATGCGGTTGTTTTGCGGAAGATCTTCATTGTGTTTGCGCATCCATTCTGCCAATGCAACAATCTCCCAGTTCGCCCACATCCATGTTGGCCACCGATTAAATTCACGCAGCACTTCCTGCGCAGTTGGTGCTGCGTCTTTATAATGTTTTACGTAACGATTTAAGCGATAACAATCAGGCCAATCACCCTCAACAGCAATAAATGAAAACCCTTTTTCTTTTATTAACCGCTGACTGATTTTTGAACGCCATGTATAATATTCATGCGTGCCATGAGATGCTTCACCCAGCAAAACATACTTTGAATCACCAATCGCATCCATCAAATCATCCAAAGCTTTTGCATCGTTTAAATCAACAGAATTTTCTGTTATCATTTTATTTAATGATATGCTTTGCCCAGTGCCTTCTTTAAGAAAACTTATCTGCATAAAAAAATTTTTTAAATGTCAATCTTTAAAAAGAGGAAGAATATGAGCACTATCAGCAGCAGATGTGACGATCGTCATTGTCGTTCTTTTATATTCTGGATTATTTCGTAGTCATAATCAATAATCATGCATCAAACAGTATTCGATAATTTAAACAGCCGATATAATGAAACACATGAAAACAAAATTTCAGTTAGCGTTCCGATTAATAATATTTCTCTCAACGCTTACTTATATCTACCTGAACAGCCGGTTGCACTGGTAATTTTTTCGCATGGAAGTGGCAGCAGCCGTTTCAGTTCAAGAAACAATTATGTGGCCGATATGTTATGCAGAAACAATTTCGCTGCGTTGCTTGCAGACTTGCTTACGCCGGCAGAAGATACTTCTATCGGTAATCGGTTTAATATTTCTTTATTAACTGAACGTTTAAAAGACATTACAAAATGGGCAACGCAACATCCGCAGTTAAAGAATTTGCCGGTATTTTATTTTGGAGCAAGTACAGGCGCTGCATCGGCAATTAATGCCGCAGCAGATTTGGGTGAAGCAATAAAAGCTGTAGTAAGCCGCGGCGGCAGACCAGACCTTGCCACGGAAAACGCATTAAAATCCATAAAATGTCCAACGCTTTTAGTTATCGGTTCACTGGATAATGAGGTAATAAAACTGAACCGCAAAGCATATCAAAAAATGAAATGCACTAAACATCTCGAGATAGTACACGGTGCTTCGCATTTGTTTGAAGAGAAAGGGAAACTGCATGTTGTTGCACAACTGGCAGAAGACTGGTTTGAAAAATTTATTACTGCAAAAAATTAAAAGATTGTATGATTTTTCTTGACCGATATGATGCTGCAATGAAGCTGGTTCCACTTCTTGAAAAATATAAAAATGAAGAAGGCGTGATATTGGCGGTGCCGCGTGGCGGAGTGCCGATAGGTTATTATCTCGCTATGCATTTTAATTTTCCGATGGATCTATTGATGACAAAAAAAATCGGACATCCTGCCAACGAAGAATTTGCAATTGGCGCTGTTGGAATGGAAGACAGCATTGTAGAAAATTCTTACAACATACCTGAATACTACCTTGAACGCGAAATCAATCGCATTCGCAAATCACTGATAGAACGATATAAAAAATTTATGGGTGACAAGGAACCCATCGACATAAAAAATAAAATTGTTATTGTGGTAGATGACGGTGTTGCTACAGGCAAAACAATTTTGGTTACATTAAAATTATTGCGCAGCAGGCATCCTAAAAAAATAGTGGTTGCTGTGCCGGTAGCTTCTGTTGAAGCGGCTAATCAAATAACAAAAGAAGCAGATGAATTTATTGCGTTAACTACGCCCGAGCCATTTTATGGTGTTGGAAGATTTTACCATGACTTTAGTGAAGTGACCGATGAAGAAGTAGTTGAGTTATTAAGCGTTTTAAATAATCGTGGAAAAGCTGCATAATATAATCAACCTTATCATTAATCGCTTTAAAATTCGGCATACTCACTAATCAAACATGCCCTTAATAAATTGTTTCGCATTGATAAAGCAATTAGTAAATTTTAAAGAATTATTTAAGTTCTTATTTAAACGTTATATGATTAGCATCAACACAGCTTATGCTTACCGTCATGTTTTGTACTGATGGAAAGAAATATTGTTGCAGTAAAATAATTATATGCAGATATTTTTTTCAGTGTTCTGGTGGATATATTTCTTTATCTTTTTTTCAGGATATCCTTTACTCTTTGGATTGTTTTATTTAATAAGTAAGAATAAGAAATTGCATCTCACAGTAACCGAAAACGTTTTTCCCTCACTGCCGGTAACTTATGCGCTTGTATCAACCCTCTTCTGGATATTAATATTTTGGACAGGCAGAATAAATTTTGTGGCTGAAAAAATTGCATCGGCTGCGCTTTCTTCTTGGGTAATTGCCTATAGTTTTTCAGCATTATTGTTTTGGCTTCCCTATTTCAGGAGGAAACCTTATGTGAGTTTGCTGCACAGCGCGCCGCTTTTTTTACTTCCTTTTTTAAATATGCTTTACAAAACATACATGCATAAAGTAATACCACATGATTACATTTTTAATTTGTGGCGTATATACGTGGCAGGGTTTTTAGTTTATATAGTTGCATTCACCTTTTTAATTTTTGTGAAATGGCTGTTATCTAAAACAGTTTTATTAAAACATCATAAAAATGTTTATTAGCTGATAAAAATTTTATTAAAATGATATTTAAACTCAAAAACCAGGTTAAGCTCATTTTCAAAAAACATTTCGACAGCAAGTGATAAATTATCTGACACAACAAATACTGCCGGTATGATATTGAATGATAAGCAAACTGCAGATGACATTCAAACTACCATGCAAAATCTAAAAGCTGCGAGTAAGAAACTTGATGAAGACCTCGAAGCATTGCAGCATAATTTTTTATTAAAAGGATATTTCAGGAAGAAAAATAAAAGTGCAGCTGCAGATAAATAATTTGGATAATTATGCAACTACTATCTACCATGCAGGCAATGGTGCTTGAGCAACAAAAGCAACCATTGGTTTTAAAAACGCTTAATGTTCCTTCACCTTCAGCACAACAAGTGCTTGTAAAAATTATTGCATGCGGCGTTTGCAGAACTGATCTGCATATTGTTGATGGTGAACTTACGCAGCCAAAACTTCCATTAATTATTGGTCATGAAATTATTGGTGTTGTTGCAAAAAAAGGAAGTGCAGTTTCAGGATTAAATGAAGGCGATATTATAGGTATTCCCTGGCTTGGTTATACATGTGGTAAATGCAAGTACTGTTTGCAG
>JBEHXR010000331.1:0-4290 GCA_048498595.1 Bacteroidota bacterium | reverse complement strand
TGAGTTTCGCGGCGTGAATGACATGTACTTAAAGTATTTCAAAATTTTTGGAATTGATAAATACGTGATGCGCTTATCACTTCACTCAAAAGAAAAATTAGGAATTAAATATGTTAACCAGCCTGAGCTTTGGAAAGAAACAGAAGACATGGTGCGCAATGTTTTAATTGAATCAAAAATTCCTTTTGTTGAAGTAGCAGATGAAGCAGCTTTTTATGGACCGAAAATAGATGTGCAGATCTATAGTGTGATTGGGAGAGAGTTTACACTCGCAACAAACCAGGTTGATTTTTCTCAGCCAAGAAGTTTTGGTTTAACTTATACAACTGCGGATAATACATCTGAAATTCCGCTGATCATTCATCGTGCACCGCTTGGTACGCATGAGCGTTTTATAGGATTTTTATTGGAACATTATGCAGGGAGATTTCCAACATGGCTGGCGCCGGTGCAGGTAAAAATTCTTCCTATCAGCGACAAATTTTTACCTTATGCAAAGGAAGTTTTCACTCAACTTAAAAAAGCTGGTATAAGAGTTGAAACAGATGAACGCAGTGAAAAAGTGGGCAAGAAAATCCGGGATGCAGAATTAAATAAAATTCCTTACATGCTCGTTATTGGCGAAAGAGAAACGACAGAAAGAAAGCTTGCAATCCGCAAACACAATAAAACAGAAGCCGAGCCGCAAACAATTGAAGAATTTATTAATTTGCTTAAAGAAGAAATTGCAGAAAGAAAATAAATTAATTTTACAGACGATTTTTAATTAACCACTAAAAACATCATTAATTATTCACGAAAAAAAACTGAATGGCATTACCACAGAGAGGACGATTTAATCCTCGTTTTAACAGGCAACCCGAGCCTGAACATCGTATCAACGAAAGAATCCGGGTACCACAGGTTAGATTAGTTGGAGACAATGTAACTGTTGGCATTTATCCTACACAAGAAGCGCTAAAGATTGCGCAATCACTCGAACTTGATTTGGTTGAAATTTCGCCGCAGGCAGACCCTCCTGTTTGCAAGGCAATTGATTACAAAAAATTTCTTTACGAGAAAAAGCGTAAGGAAAAAGAAATGAAAGCCAATGCCAAGCAAAGTGAAGTAAAAGAAATTCGTTTTACGCCGGGCACTGATGACCACGATCTTGATTTTAAAATTAAACATGCAGAAAGATTTTTGAAAGAAGGCGACAAGGTGAAGGCGTATGTACAATTTAAAGGACGTGCAATTATGTTTAAAGAACGCGGCGAATTGCTGCTTTTAAAATTTGCTGAACGTTTAAGCGAAGTTGGTGTGCTGGAAGGGATGCCTAAAATGGAAGGCAAAAGAATGCTCGTGATTTTTGCACCGAAAGGCACAAAGAAAAAAGTTTAAATCAATAAAATTTTATAATAAAAAGAGAAGTTAGCGCTTCTCTTTTTTTTATTAGTATTTAAATTAGAATGAAATGACTTTTACAGATTTGACAGGAACTATTGGTGTAACCATTTTATTAATTGCGTATTTTCTTAACCTCGTTCATAAAATAAAAAATGATTCACTGGTTTACCTGCTTTTAAATTTTTCAGGCGCAGCAATTGCATGTCTTGCCTCTGTACTTTTAAAATATTTGCCTTTTATAATTCTTGAAGGTTGCTGGACGATTGTGTCTGCAGTTGGAATCGTCTCATACTTGAACAAAGCAAAAAAATAATCTATGCAGCTTAATGAAGCGATTAATTTAATTCAACATCCTGTAACAAAAGAAAAAACTTCTTATGCAGATTTAGGTTGTGGCGATGGCTTATTTACAAAAGCGCTTGCTCAATTGCTGGCTCCGCAAAGTGTAATATATGCTGTTGATAAAAATCAAACGACACTTAATAGTTTTTCGGTTGACGCAAATATTCAATTACAAAAAATAAATATTGATTTTGTAAAAGATGAATTGCCATTTAAAAATTTATCAGGCATTTTAATGGCGAATTCATTGCATTATGTTGAAGATAAAAATGCTTTTCTTTTAAAAGCAAAAGCATCGCTTGCTCCTGACGGCTATTTTATAATTGTAGAGTATGATACAGACAAAGCAAATCACTGGGTTCCATACCCTGTAAGCTTTTCGTCGTTACATAATGTATTTGAAAAAATTAATTTTCACTCTGTACAAAAACTGCAAACTTATCCATCGCGTTACTGGAGAACAATGTATTCAGCATTAATAAAAAAAGAATAAACTGCGTGCAGTTATACAGAAATTGTATTACACAACATTTAATTCGCCCAAATATCTTTCTGCATCCAATGCAGCCATACAACCGCTTCCTGCCGCAGTTACAGCTTGCCTGTAAATTTTATCCTGCACATCACCTGCAGCAAAAACACCTTTAATATTTGTTTTGCTTGAACCTGGAATCGTTTTTATATAACCTGCTTCATCCATATCAATCCATCCTTTAAAGATCTGGCTGTTTGGCTCATGACCAATTGCAACAAAAAATGCACTAACAGCAATTGTTTGTTCTTCATTAGTTTTTGTGTTCTTCACTTTTACACCTTCCACTCTGTGTTCACCAAGTACTTCAAGGGTTTCAGTGTTCCAGTAAACTTTTATGTTAGATGTATTCTTTACCCTGTCTTGCATCACCTTGCTTGCACGCATTCCGTTTTCATCTTTGCGTACCAGCATGTGCACGGTTGAACATAATTTAGAAAGATATAACGATTCTTCACAAGCAGTATCACCTGCACCAACAATTGCTACTTCTTTATTGCGAAAGAAAAACCCATCGCACACAGCGCATGCACTAACGCCATAACCATTCAGGCGTTGTTCACTTTCAAGATTCAACCACTTTGCAGAAGCGCCTGTTGCAATAATTACTGCATCTGCTTCAATCAATTTTTCATCATCAATCCAAACTTTATGTACACCGTTAGAAAAATCAACTTTTGTTGCAAGTCCGTAACGAATATCTGCGCCCATTCGCTTTGCCTGTTTTTCAAAATCAATCATCATTTCTGGCCCTTGCACGCCTTCAGCATAGCCTGGGTAATTTTCAACTTCGGTTGTAATTGTTAATTGCCCGCCGGGTTGAATGCCCTGGTATAAAACAGGTTTTATGTTTGCACGCGCCGCATAAATTGCTGCAGTATAGCCTGCAGGTCCGCTACCAATAATTAAGCAATGAACCTTTTCCGTTTCTTTATTTTCCATAAATTTTTTTAGAAGAATTTATGTTGATGTCAACATATCAACATACAAAATTACTAAACAACAAATTATTTTGGAATGACGATAGATTTATACTCTGCAGCATATCCACAAAATGCCCCCAAAGCATTATTGCTAATGTTGCTGATAACTTTTACAGGTTGTGAAAATGGATTGCCATTTGATTGATAAGCAAACTCCCATGTGCGCCAAAAATCAAACGTTGCTTTATCTATATCGCAAAATTTAAAAGTGATGCTATCCCCGCGATGAAAAAAGCCATAATCTTCACTTGAAACTTTTACCGTATCATTTTTATTAAAGCCTTGTGGTATTTGAAATGTGTAATCTGTGCCATCAGTAACCTGGTCATCAAATGCAGATGTATAGCCAGGATAATATGGCGCACCGTTCACACTTGTAAAATATCGAACATAATCACCAAGACCAGGCGGATCATGAAACAGACCATACAAAACACATCGTGAAGTATCAGGGTTGTTTGGTGCCGGCGTCCACCAAAGCGAATCACATGTTTTACGCAGCAATGGTATAGTTGTGGTTGATGTATAAACAGAACTATCAGGCAATTGAATATTCAAATGATAAGTTGTGTTGAATTTGCCGAATAAAATTTGCGAAGGATTGTTGTAATCAACCGTGTAATAATATAATTTAAACCCGCTTGAATCTGTATAATTATATTCAACAAGTTGAACGGTTTGATTGCTGTCGCTAACCGTTACAATTGCGTTGTGTACAAAAGATGATGAAAGCTCTTGCTGTGTAATGTTGCTGAAATAATTTAGCGATGTAGACAGCACAACAAGAGGAGCCTGGCTATTTTCTATGCTTGCATCAACAACAAGTTTTGGCGGTTGATTGTTTACTTTGAGATCAATGGTACGTTCGCATGAAAAAAATAACACAACAATAAAAAGATATAAAAGTCTTGTATTCATCCGCACACAAAGTTATTTGCCACTAAGCAACAGTAGTTGCGAAAAGATTTATAAAATTGTAATCTTTTAATTATGAAATTTCAATTCATCAATATCGGCAAACCTCATGATGATAATTTCAAAAAAGCA
>JBEHXR010000330.1:0-4321 GCA_048498595.1 Bacteroidota bacterium | reverse complement strand
GGAAAATATTTAGAATCACCGATAGCAACACCCATTAAAAATGCACCGAATATTCCGCGTACACCAAGATATTCTGTAAACACAGCGCTCAATAAACAAAGACTTACTGCAACAGTGATTAATCCCCCAATAGATAAAAATTTGTCCGCTATTAATAAAATTTTATCAACCAGCCAGCGACCAATTGTTAAAATAAAAATAGTGAAGCCAATAACCATTGCAACGGAGCCAAAAGAGTTTTCGGATTTTCCCATCATTTGAATTATGATTGAAAAAAGAATCCATCCAAGAAAGTCATCAATCATTGCGGCGGTTAAAACAAGGTTGCCAATTTTAGAACGAAGAATATTTAAATCGAGCAGAATTTTTGCAATTACTGAAAGTGCGGTTATAGATAAAGCTGTTCCAAAAAACATTGCAGGTATTATGAGACTTGTTCCCTGCGGCGTTGAAAAAATTTTATCATAAAAAAACCAAACCGTTGCAAAGCCTAAAGCAAACGGAAATATTAAACCCATTAAACTAATGGATGCCGCTTTCTTTCCTTGCTGGCGAATTTGTTTTAAATCAACTTCAAACCCTGCAATAAACATTAATAAGATAATTCCAATTTGTGCTAAGCCATCGAAAGCTTTGAATGGTACACCTTTTTGTGCAGTAAATATTGATTCGAATAAATGTGGGTTTAATGTGCCTAATAACGATGGTCCCAGTATTATGCCGGCAAGTATTTCACCAATTACAGCAGGCTGTTTAAACTTGCGAAAGACTTCTCCTAAAACACGCGCTGTTATTAAAATAACACTAACAATGATAAGGAAACTTAATACCTCATCTGAGCTGAGTTTGGAAACCATGTTGATGGTGTTTGGTGATAACGAATTCGATTTACAATATCAAAATAAACAAATTAATTCTATATTTCCTATAAAATTAGTAGGAAATAAAAATTAGATACGACAATTATACTATAAACGTTTACGTTGTGCGTAAGAAATATTTATCTGTAAGCATTAAAAACGGAAATATTAATTGGATCAGGTAAGCTATGTTACCATTTTGATAGATAAAATTTTATTGACTCTTTTTTGATGGTTGCGCTATAAGTTAACGACGGTTTGATTTTTTTTCACGCACATATTCTAATATATCTCCAGGCTGGCAATCTAATGCTTTGCATATTGCTTCAAGCGTACTAAAACGTATTGCTTTGGCTTTTCCTGTTTTTAAAATTGAGAGATTGGCTAAGGTTAAATCTACTTTTTCAGATAATTCATTCAACGACATTTTTCTTTTAGCCATCATCACATCTACATTTACAACTATCGCCATAACTATATTGTTAATTCGTTTTCAGTTTGAATTTCTATACCTCTCTTAAAAATTTGCGCAATTACAAAAAGTGTAACACTCATAAAAAGCCACACATCGGCGCCGCCTAAACGCAAGTGTTCTATATCGGGCATTTTCACTCCTTTATTAATAAACCATTCGGCATATTTAACGCCCCACCATGAGAATAAGCCAATTCCTAAAGACAAATAAGCTACATTAAAAATAAATTTCCCTGTTTCTTTATTGAAAGGCTGAGATATATTTAGTTTTTTGTCGTGCAAAATTTTTACGATCAAATAAAACAAAAGTGCTCTCAATACTGATACAATAATCATCAGAAATGTTACTACCAAAAAATATCCGTGGTCGTAGTTGTAAAGATTCGATAAATCAACTTGTTGCCAAAAATGTTTCGCATCAATTGGATTAATTACAGATGTAAAAAATGTGTTGAAGATAAACCCACCGGCTTCAACGCACAAGCCAACAAATATTATCCACGAAAGCACATATAATATTTTCAAGATCTGTGTTGTGCTGATTTTAATTTCCATATTTGTTTTATTAAATGAAAAAGCAAATATAATAAATATTTATTGATAAACAATAAATATTTACCGCAATTTATTAAATATTTACTGAACTAATTTCCTGTTTAAAACATTTGGCTGATTATCAATTCTGTTTTTAAATTTTCATTGTGATAAACGGCAGCCAAGCAATATATTCACGCAATATTTTTGTCACTAAACTTTATTTAATGCAACGATCAATTTTTTATGTGCTTGTATTTTTATGTGCATGCACAACCCTTAATGCCCAGGATCTTTCTCAAAAACTGCCGTTAGATTCTGCTGTGCGCTTTGGTAAATTACCAAATGGTTTAACCTATTATATTCGCCACAACGAAAAGCCGGAAAGCAAAGCAGAGATGCGGCTTGTTGTAAACGCAGGTTCAATTCTTGAAGATCCCGATCAACAGGGTCTTGCGCATTTTAATGAACATATGGCTTTTAATGGCAGCACGCATTTTAAAAAAAATGAACTGGTAAATTTTCTCCAAAGTATCGGTGTACAATTTGGTGCAGACCTTAATGCTTATACCGGTTTTGATGAAACAGTTTACATTCTTCCAATTCCGTTAACTGATACATCTAACTTTAGAAAAGGTCTTACTGTTTTGCAGGATTGGGCCGGCGGACTTTCATTCGATAATGATCAAATAGATGGTGAACGTGGTGTTGTGCTTGAAGAGAGCCGTTTAGGTAAAGGTGCGGAAGATCGCATGAACCGTAAAACATTTCCTGTTTTATATGAAGGTTCGCGTTATGCTGAAAGATTGCCGATTGGTAAAGACAGCATTTTAAAAACCTTTCCGTATGATGCTGTAAAACGTTTTTATCACACATGGTACAGACCAGATAACATGGCTGTAATAATTGTGGGCGATGTTGATGTAAACAAAACAGAGCAATTGGTAAAACAATATTTCAGTGGTTTAAAAAATCCTGCGAACGAAAAGAAAAGATTTTATGCTGATGTGCCTGCACGTACAAAAGATGAAAGCGTTGTTGTAACAGATAAAGAGGCAACCAACTTTGTTGTTGAAATTGACTATCCGTTTTTTAAGCTAAAACCACAAACAACGCTTGCTGATTACAAACATGAGCTTTGTAAAAATATTTTTACATTAATGTTGAATCAACGGTATGCTGATCTTGCAAAAAGTAATAACCCGCCATTTTTATTTGCGGGTGCAGGCTTTTCAAGTGATGCAAGAAATTACGGAAGTTTTGGCGCAAATGCCTATGCAGGTAAGGATGGTCCCGATACAGCTTTAAATGCTTTAATAAGAGAGATAGAACGTGTAAAACAATTTGGCTTTACCCAAGCTGAGTTAGATCGTGCAAAAAAACAAATGTTATCTTTTATTGAACAAGCGTATAATAACAGCAATAAAACGGAGTCTGCAGATTATGTGCAGGAATACATCAACAACTTCTTAACGCAAGAGCCATCACCGGGTATTGCAACTGAATACAAATATTATAATGAGTTATTACCAACTATTAATTTAGATGAAGTAAATGCGTTGATCGATCCAATAAAGCAAAATCCACATTTTTTTATAAGCTTAACCGGCCCTTCAGCAAGCAATTACAATTTGCCAGACAGCACAAAACTTTTGCAGGAAGCATATACTGCAATGAAAGCGCCTGTTACGCCTTATACAGAAAAAGCCATTGCATCAGCATTAATAAAAAATAAACCAACACCAGGCGCAATTATAAACGAAATAAAAGATGCAACACTTGGCACAACGGAACTTGATTTTTCAAATGGTGCAAAGGTTATTTTAAAGCCTACTGATTTTAAGAACGACGAAATTTTATTGACGGGTTTCCATAAAGGTGGTATTTCACGTTACAATGCGATTGATAAATATAATGCAACGTATGCATCAACGATTGTTTCTCAAATGGGCATTGGCAACTTCTCTCCCACTGATCTTTCAAAATATCTTGCCGGCAAAACGGTGAGTGTGCAAACAAGATTATCTAATCTCGCAGCAAATGTTAGTGGCACCAGCAGTGTAAAAGATTTTGAAACCATGCTGCAGCTTTTGTATCTCGAACTTACATCGCCGCGCAAAGATGAAGCCTTGTTTAATGCATGGAAAGAAAAACAGAAATCTGCCGTACAGTATGCGTTGCAAGATCCGCAAACAGCTTTTGTAGATACTTTCTATCAAACATTATATCAGAAAAATGCACTTGCGCCGGTTGTGATCTCGAGACCTGAATATTTTGACAGCATTAATTTAGATCGTGCACTTGAAATTTATAACAGTCAATACAGCGATGCGCATGATTTCACTTTTATTTTCACAGGCAATGTAAATGTTGATTCGGTAAAAACTTTGCTTGCAACATACATTGGCAGTTTACCACATACAAATAATGAAGCGTTGTTTTCTGATAATGGT
>JBEHXR010000329.1:0-4344 GCA_048498595.1 Bacteroidota bacterium | reverse complement strand
GCCAAAACCACTTGGACTTGCATTAAAAAAAGATTATCCTGAAGTGGAAGATGTTGTTCGCTTAAATGAATATGCTGCTAATTTTTTAATTAGTAATGGCGATAAACATTTCAGCATTCATGGTGAATTTGCTGATCCCGGTTTTCTATCGATGTTTAGTTTGCCGCTGTTGGAAGGTAACCCGGCCACTGTATTAAAAAGTCCAAAAAGTATTGTGCTCACACAACAATTAGCAATAAAACTTTTTGGCAAAGAAGATGCGGTTGGCAAAACTGTTCGCGTTGATAGTTCTGATTATTTTACAGTGACAGGTGTTTTAAAAGATCTTCCATCCAACACAAGATTCAATTTCGAATATATTTTGCCCTGGGCGTATTCAACACAAAAACATATTGATGACAGTAACTGGACTAATAACAATGTGCTTACCTATATTTTATTGAGACCCGGCGCATCGCAATCAACCTTGGATAACAAAATAAAAAGCATTACGATCAATCATACAAAAGGCAGTGCAAATGCATCAACCACACAGGTTTTTACGCAAGCTTTAAAAGATACGTGGCTATATGATAAAGTAGAAAACGGAAAGTATGTTGGCGGAAGAATAGAACGCGTAAAATTATTTGCCATCATCGCTGCATTGATCCTGATTATTGCGTGCATAAACTTTATAAATCTTTCTACAGCCCGCAGCGAGAAACGGGCAAAAGAAGTTGGTATAAGAAAAGTTGTTGGTGCACAAAAACAATGGTTAGTTCTGCAATTCATAGGTGAAAGCATAACACTCGCATTTATTGCAGGCATTCTTTCCGTTATTATAGTACAAATTGTTTTGCCTTCCTACAATCAGTTATTAGGATTGAAATTATTTATACAGTTCAACAATATTTATTATTGGTTGTTTGCTGTTGCTTTCATTTTGTTTACAGGATTACTGGCAGGCATTTATCCTGCATTTTATCTTTCATCATTCAAGCCTGTAAAAGTTTTAAAAGGAAGATTTTCACAAGCTGACAAAGTTGTAACGCCAAGAAAAATATTAGTTGTACTTCAGTTCACATTTGCCATCACACTTATTATTTGCACACTCATTGTAGAAGATCAAATAAACTATGCACAAAAAAGAGATTCCGGTTACTCAAGAGATAATCTTGCTTTTATAATTGAATTTGGTGATGCACATAGAAATTATGAATTGATAAAACATGATTTGATATCGAGCGGTGCAGCAACTGCAGTGGCACAAACCAGTGCACCAATTACAGAAAGCTGGGGCGATAGCTGGGGATTTACATGGAATGGAAGTACGGAAGATGATAAAAAAATTGATTTCGAAATGTATAGTGCCGATAATGATTTCACAAAAACGATCGGTACAAAAATTATCCAGGGCCGCGGCATAGATGTGAATACATACAAAACAGATTCAACCGCATGCTTGCTGAATGAAGCTGCTGTAAAAATCATGCGGTTAAAAAATCCAATTGGCACTATCATTCGTTCAGGCAATGATAGCGTGCATGTAGTTGGCGTAGTAAAAGATTTTATATTAACAACACCATATGAACCGGTTCAGCAAATGATTATTGTTGGTCCTATTTTCGGCGGTGATGTTATCAATTTTAAACTCAATCCCAATCCATCAGTAGCAACGAGCCTGCAAAAAGCAGAAGCTGTTTTCAAACAATATAATCCTCAATATCCATTCAATGTTCGCTTCTATGATGCAGAATACAATAAGAAATTCCAGGATGAAAAACAAACAGGAACGCTGGCCGGTTTGTTTGCAGGACTTACCATTTTTATTTCATGTTTAGGATTGTTAGGACTTGCAACATTTGTTGCACAATCACGCATTAAAGAAATTGGTGTACGCAAAGTGTTAGGTGCAAGTGTGCAGGGCATTGTTGGGTTGTTATCAAAAGATTTTTTAAAGCTGGTAGTGATATCATTCTTAATTGCATCACCTCTTGCATGGTTAGCTATGAGTGATTGGCTTTCTGCTTTTTCCTATCGGGTTCCTATTTCAGCATGGGTCTTTGTATTGGCAGGATGTGCGTCAGCATTAATTGCATTTATCACTGTTAGTTTTCAGGCTATCAAAGCAGCAGTTGCAAACCCGATAAAGAGTTTAAGAACGGAATGATAATAATTGGAAAAAGTATAATTGGGAGATTGGGAAATTGAAATTTCAAAATTTCCCAATCTCAAAATTTCAAAATCAACTTTTATGTTTAAAAATTATTTTAAAACAGCGTGGAGAAATCTTGTGAAAGGCAAGATGCACTCTTTTATAAATATTGTTGGTTTGTCAATTGGCATGGCAGTAACAATATTGATAGGTTTATGGATTTGGAGTGAATTATCATTCGATAAAAATTTTGACAATTATAATCGCATTGCGCAGGTAATGCAAACGGAAACTTTGAATGGAAATGTTGTTACTGGCAAAGGAAATGTAATTCCACTTGCAAAAACTTTACGCAATAATTATGCAGGCGACTTTAAATATGTTGTGCTTTCATCCTGGAGTATGAACAGCCTTGTGGTTGCGGGTGATAAAAGTATTAACACACAAGGCAATTATATGGAAACGGAAGCGCCTGATTTGTTGAGTTTGAAAATGATCGCAGGTACAGGAAAATCATTTCAATCAAAATCTACTGTGCTCTTATCTGCGTCAATGGCGAAAGTGCTTTTTGGAAATGAAGGTGCAGTTGGAAAGGTTGTAAAAATAGATGGTGACCTTGATGAAAAAGTAGTTGGTGTATATAAAGACTTTCCTGAAAACTCTTCTTTTAAAGATGTATCATTTATTGCTCCGTTTTATGATCTAACAAGCTGGGTTGCCGGAAATGAAGACAGTTGGACGGATGAATCTTTTCAAATTTTTGTGCAGCTAAATCCGAATGCAGATTTCAAAACTGTATCAAATAAAATTCGTGATATAAAACTGAATAAAATAGATGCACAAACAGCAAAGTCAGAGCATCCGCAAATGCTTTTGCATCCCATGAGCAAGTGGCATTTGTACGCTGAATTTAAGAACGGTGTAAATGTTGGCGGTGCTATTCAATATGTGTGGATGTTTGCAATAATTGGCGTGTTTGTGTTGCTGCTTGCCTGTATCAATTTTATGAATTTAAGTACAGCAAGAAGTGAAAAGCGTGCAAAAGAAGTGGGCATCAGGAAAGCGATTGGTTCATTACGTTCACAACTCATTAATCAATTCTTCAGCGAATCTTTATTGACTGCTCTTCTTGCTTTTCTTGTTTCCATTATATTGGTTGTACTTGTACTTCCATTGTTTAACAGTATATCAGGCAAGCATATTAGTTTGCCTTTAAACAATATTTATTTCTGGTTGATTGGTGTTGGCTTTAGCATTATCACAGGTTTAATTGCGGGTGTTTATCCTGCATTGTATTTGTCTTCTTTTCGCCCGGTAAAAGTTTTAAAAGGAACTTTTAAAGCGGGCAGAAATGCTTCAACACCAAGAAAAGTTTTGGTGATTTTACAGTTCACTGTTTCTGTTATTTTAATTATTGCAACCATTACTGTTTTCAGGCAGGTGCAGTTTGCTAAAAGCAGACCAACTGGTTATAATAATCAAGGCTTGATTACAATTATTATGCGCACTGATAATTACCATAACAACCTTAACAACATGCGCAATGATCTACTTGAACAAGGCGTAATAACAGACATGGCTGAGTCTAACTCACCTGTTACAGAAAATGATCATTTTAATAATGGGTTTAGCTGGGCTGGTATGGATGCAACTGTTAGTGCAAGATTCAATACAGTTAATGCTACGCAGGATTATGGTAAAACGGTAGGGCTGCAATTTATTGATGGCAGAGATTTCGATAAACCATTCAGCCAGGATTCCACATCAATTATTCTTAATCAAAAAGCGGCAGACTATATAGGTTTTAAAAATCCTGTTGGTAAAACCATTCAACAGTACGGAACAACATATACAATTATTGGTGTTGTTAAAGATGCTGTAACGGAGTCACCATATGAACCTGCAAAGCCAACAATTTATTTTCCGCTTGGTCCGCTCGATGGAGGAATTTTAAATATCAAACTAAACCCAAACATTTCAACGGCAACCGCGTTGGCAAAAGTTGCCGCAATGTGTAAAAAATATTCGCCTGAAGAACCCTTCGATTATCAATTTGTTGATGAAGAATATGCGCACAAGTTTGCAGACGAAGAACGTATTGGTAAACTGGCAGCTTTCTTTGCAACGCTTGCCATTATTATTTCCTGCCTTGGCATTTTTGGTATGGCTTCATTTATGGCAGAACAACGCACAAAAGAAATTGGTGTGCG
>JBEHXR010000328.1:0-4345 GCA_048498595.1 Bacteroidota bacterium | reverse complement strand
TTTATAAAAATCCTGCGCGTGAAAATCATTTACTACACCAACAATTGGAAACTTCTCATCTTGCTGCCCGATTAATTTACCAATAGCATCTTCCGGAGAGGCAAAACCAAATGCATGAACGGCTGTTTCATTAATCACAAATTCATTGGTAGTATCAGAAGCATTAAGATTTCTGCCTGCGAGTAATTTGAATCCATATAAATTAAGATAAGCGGTATCAACAGACTTCCTGTATACCTGTTTTTTAACCGGCTCCTTTCCATCTGCATCATACTCGTATTGACTGGAAGAATAACCGCCGGACATTGGTTCTGTGCCTAAAGAAATATTTTTTACGCCCGGTATTTTTTTCAATTCGTTGAATAGCGTGAACTGTTTATTCTCATATTTTTTATCACCAAGATATTTCCAGGGTACACTTACTAACACCACTGCATCTTTATTAAATCCCATATTTGTTGTAAGCACATAATGTAATTGCCTGCCTATAACCAATGCACTGCTTATAAATACCAATGCAATTACAAACTGAAAAACAATAAGTGTTTTTTGTAAACTAAATCCTTTGCTTTTTTGTTTGAATGAAACATTCTTAAAAATGTTTACAGCTTTCACTTTTGTTATCAGCCAGGCAGGATAAAGACCGGCTAAAATTGTAACAATAACAGCCAATGCAATTATGAAAATGATAAGTTGAACTATATTGGTAAAAGGTGTTATGCCCGGCGGAATGATATCTTTTAATAACCAGAACCCCAATTGGCTTAAAGCATAAGAAAGTAAACCTGCTAAAAAAGTGGTGATGATTGTCTCAGATAAAAACTGGCTAATGAGTTGCGTTTTGCTACTGCCTAAAGTTTTGCGTACACCAATTTCTTTTGCCCGCTGAGGAATGCTTGCAATGCTCATGTTAATATAATTGATGCAGGCAAGTATCAGCAGAAATAAAGCAATGCCCATTAATCCATATAATACCGGTTTGCTTGCTTTACGTACATTATATTCGTCGATATAAGTGGAAAAATGCGATTCGCGCAAAGGCAATAATTCATACCATTCTTTATACTTAACATTATCAAGATGTTGTTTATCGAATTCATTTCTTTTTTCTGCGGCCAGCTTGTCGATCTGCGCAAGAAGCTTTTTATTGTCCACGCCTTTTTTTAACTGCAGGTATAAATAATCTGAACCATTCGTATTTGTCCATGCAGGTAAGTCGTATGCTTTGGTTGGCAGCGAACAAAATTCCTGTGCGGTAAATTCGGTAGGTTTTTTAAAATCAGCTACAATACCAGTTACTGTTCTTTGTACTGTATCTCTGTAACTATAATAAGTAATTGTTTTGTTGAGTATATCCTGCAGTTTTTTCCCCGGAAAATATTGCTTCGCCCTGCTTTCAGTAAGCACTACACTTTCGGGTGCATTTAATGCGGTTGATTTATTTCCTGCGAGCCAATGGTAAGGCAACATATTAAAATAAGTGGAGTCAGTTAGCGCAACGTTGGTCTGTTCATCAAAAGTCAATGGCTTGCCGGACGCATTATTTATTTCAACGCTTTTTAAATATTCTCCAAACACGGGCACCGCATAATCCACTCCCGGGATCTCTTGTCTTATACCTTGATACAATGGTTTAGATACACCACCGTTATACGATTGATCTTCATCAAAAACAAACCCTGTTACAAGCCGGTATATATTTTCTTTATTAGGAAGATTTCGGTCGTAACTGAACTCATAATCAACAATGCGATAAATAACCCAACATGCACTGATGCTGATGGCTAATCCAAAAATATTGAGTGCCGTAAATAAACGATGCCGCCACAAATACCTAAATGACGGAATTAAATATTTTGTGATCATAGAGATTGTTGATGTTTAATTATGCATGCTGATTTTTTTATCAGGTTGAAATGCTCCATGGAAAAATTAAAGGATTTAATTTGTGTTATCATTCTGATCGCAAACTTTTCACCGGGTTCATTAATGCAACTTTTATTGAATGATAACCGACAGTGCATAATGCGATCAACACAGTAACAACTGCTGTGATTAAGAAAACATAAACCTGCACCGGAATTCTAAAAGCAAAACTTTCTAACCAATGGTTTCCTGCAATCCAGGCTAACGGCACAGCGATGAATATTGAAATGCATACAAGGACTAAAAAATTTTTTGCAGTAAGCAATGTAATGTTTGCAAGACTTGCACCCAATATTCTTCTTATACCAATTTCTTTTGTGCGTTGTATGGTTGTGAATGCAGCAAGACCAAACAAACCAAGACATGCAAGCACAATGGCAAGGGCTGCAGCAATGGAAAATAGTAACGATGTTCTTTGCTCGCTTATGTAAAGCTTGTTATACTTATCATCTAAAAAATTAAAAGTAAATGGTCTGTTGGTTATGCGTTGTTTCCAAACGGCTTCAAGATTTGCCAACGTAAGCGGCATATTGTTTCCGCTGATGCGAATCATAAAATTGCGTGAGTAATCGCGGCCTAAAAAAATAAGCATTGGTCCAATAGGTTCATGCAGGCTGGTAAAATTAAAATCCTTCACAACGCCAACAACTGGTCCGGGGTAACTTTTCTGAATAATTTGATTAATGGATTTTTGTGGTGTCCATCCGATTCTTTTCGCAAGCGTTTCATTAATGATATAAGGTTGCTTGAAGTTTGCAGAATTATTATTTGTATCCATCAATGCAAAATCTGATTGCTGAAAATCTCTGCCCGCCAGCAATTGCATCTTCATTGTCTTTATAAAATCAAGGTCAACCGGCATTGCGTTTAATGATATATCATGTTTTCCTTTTTCATCTGTTACCGTTATACCATCACCCCAACCAACATTTTCAGGCGTGTCATAAGAAGCGGTTACAGATTCAACCCCGTTTACATGTTCAAACGCATCTTTCAAATTTTGAAAATTATTCCACATGCTGCCGCCAATCGGCAACACAACAATGTGCTCTTTATCATAACCAAGATTTTTTGTTTGCATGTAATGCATTTGCTGCAGAACGATGATTGTATAGATGATAAGGAAAACAGAAATGCCAAATTGTGCTACCACCAAAACTTTTCGTAACAGGTTTGTGCCGCCGGTAAATGTGAAACCTTTTTTTAGCACGCTCATTATTTGTGTGCCAGATAAAATAAGCGCAGGATAAAGACCTGCAAAAAAACTTACAATAATGACACATACTATTAAAGCAATTATTGGCGCTGGCTGCAATAATATATCAGCGGTGAATTGCCTGCCGGTGATATTGTTGAAATAAGGAATTAGAAAAATGCTGAGCACAAATGCAAGTATTGCGGCAATTAATGTTACCAAAAAGGATTCACCCATAAACTGCATAAACACCTGCCGCTTTGATGCGCCCATTACTTTGCGCATTCCTATTTCGCCTGTTCTGCCTGAAGATTGTGCTGTTGCAAGATTTGTATAATTCGCGCATGCAATAATTAAAATCAGCAAAGCAATTAAAGCGAACATGTAGATGTATGTAATACTGCCGTTTGGTTCAAAGCCTTCGAGCGAAGAATATAAATGAACTTTTGTAAGCGGCTCTAAATGATATGTGAGATAATCTTGTCCCTCCAAGCCTGCTTCTGTTCTAACTGCAGGCGTTTTCATGTACGCAGAAATCTGTTGCTGCAAAACAGGAATATCTTTTTCATTGCGCAATAAAAAATAAGTTATCCAGTTTGCTGTCCACCATGTTTCATTTTCAACACCATTACCCATATTTAAGAACTGTGTAGCAAAATCAAATTTAATCTGAGAGTTTTGCGGCACATCTTCACAAATAGCAGACACACGTAAATCTTTGCCACCTGATGTAAGTGTTTTGCCAATTGCATTTTCATTGCCAAAATATTTTTTTGCCATGCTTTGTGTAATCACAATTTTATCCGGCGCATCCAAGGCAGTTGCGGCATCGCCTTGTATAATATGAAAAGAAAATATGTTGAAGAAAGCCGGATCAGCATATAAAATACGCGGCTCATCGAAAATTTTATCGCCGCTTTTTATAACATTGTGTGAAATGAATGTACGTGCGTACTCTTCAATAACAGGAAAGGTTCTTTTAAACTGCGGACCCACTTTTGTTCCTGTAGTGGCAATTGTATTAACCGTACCTGCCTGTTCATATTCCATTGTTGCACGCACGATGCGGTTTGCATTTACATTGAATTTATCATAACTCAATTCATGCATTATATACACACCAATTAACAGGCAAGCTGCAAGACCAACTGTTAAACCAAAAATATTTATGGCTGCGTATAACTTGTTTTTTCGCAGGTTGCGAAACGTGGTTTTAAAATAATT
>JBEHXR010000327.1:0-4353 GCA_048498595.1 Bacteroidota bacterium | reverse complement strand
ATACACCCTGTTTATATCGCCATTGGGTTCGGCTTCATAATCTGTATGCGAATACAAGTGTATGTCAGTGAGTTTTTGTAAATCTAGTTTTGTTGCTTTTGAAGGTTGTGTTGGTCCATACTGACCAGCCATGTGTTTATCAAGAAATGCAGGAAACCTCGACTTCATGCTTTCGATATTATAATTTTTTGGAAGCATGATGTAAGTGAAAAAAGAATTATTGCCCCAGTTGGTACGCAAACCTTCTTCTCCATAAACAGCAGAATCTTTTAGTGTATTAAACGACACCAATATGTTTGGATGAATGTGCGAATTTGAAGGAAATGCTTTGTAAACACCGGTTACTTTAACATCAAACTGGTTGTTTGCGCGCAATACTTTATTGATGGGATCTTCGTTGCCAAAATATTTTTTTGCTGTTTCTTCAGTAAGCATCACAGAGAAAGGATCGGTCAATGCAGTCTTCGGATTTCCTTCTAAAACCTTTACTGTAAATACATCAAACAAATTTTCATCAGCAAAATAAACATCAGGTTCATTTATTAGTTTGTCTTTATAACGAAGCGGCGTTGTGCCATTGTTCAGCAAACGCGTCATTTTTTGTATTTCCGGAAAATCTGTTGGAAGATAATATCCAAATGGTGGTGCAACCGTGCTTAAATTAAGCATCTCTTTGCCGTTGCCATCATAAAAAGTTCTTGTTACACGATAGATTCTATCTGCATTTTTATTATACCTGTCATAACTTAATTCATTTAAAATATAAGTAAGAATAAGCAGGCAGCAGGTTAAGCCGATGGTTAATCCAAACAGGTTGATGAAGGAAATAAATTTATACTTCATCAAATTACGCCATGCAAGCTTGAAATAATTTTTAAGCATAAATACATAATTTATGGTGTACGCTTTTGGAAAAACTCAATGCCTGTGCCAATGCGGTAATGCTTTACTGGTAAGACTTTTAGCGGTACTTATATGCAAAGAAGTGTTCGAAATCGAACAGTGCTTGTGCGCAGCCGAACAGCAGTTTTGAATGTGTATTGATTGATTGATTCTAAGTATTTAGTCAGTTCGCAAACTCTTCACGGGATTGGCAAGGGCCGCCTTAATTGCCTGGAAACTTACAGTAATAAATGCAATGCTTAAAGCCAGAATTGCTGTTATAATAAATATCCACCAACTGATATGAATGCGGTACGCAAAATCCTGCAACCACTTGTTCATAAAATACCATGCAACGGGTGAAGCAATGAGTAATGAGATGATCACCAGTTTTATAAAATCTTTTGATAACAACAGCACTACACCTTGCGTGCTTGCACCTAACACTTTCCTTATTCCAACTTCTTTTTTTCTGCGTTCTGCAGTGTACGCCGCTAAACCAAACAAACCAAGGCATCCAACAAAAATTGCAATTGCAGTAAAAATAAAAAGCAGTGATTTTAATTTGTCTTCCGTGTTATACATCTGCGTAAAATTTTCGTCCAGAAATTTATATTCCAAAGGATATTCGGGCGAAAATTTGTTCCAGACATTTTTTACTGAATTAATGGTGTTCGATAAATCTGCACTCTTCATTTTAACAGCAACTTTCCATGCAGCGTCGGGAAAGATTTGCAATACTGTCGTTTCTACTTTATCGTATAAACTTTTATAATTAAAATCTTTTACAACTCCTATTATCTTTCCTGTTTTTAATGAATCAGGATTCGTTGCACCCCACGGATGCCAAGCCAAATCTTTACCCAATGCATTTTGCGGCGAACCAAATCCCAAGCTTTTTACAGCCGTTTCATTAATTATCCAAGCATGATCTTTATCACTGCTCATTGCTTTTGAAAAATCTCTGCCTGCAATAATTTTTAATCCGAGTGTTTTGATGTAATCATAATCAACCATCAACTGCGTTGCAGATTGAGACACGTTTTCGCCATTGCGTGGTACAATTATATCATCGCCCGCAACGGCATCACCGGGAAAACCATAGCCAATAGAAACAGAAGAAACGCCTGCTATTTGTTGTAAATCGTTTTTAAATGCATCGGCGTTTTTAAACATATTATCGCCGCGCATAGGAAAAAACATTATCTGGTCTTTATCAAAACCAAGGTCTTTATTATGCAAATAATTTGTTTGATTAAAAACTATGAGCGCACTTATAATTAGTAAAACAGATAAAGCAAATTGTGTTATTACCAGGCCATGCCTTATCCATGGAATTTTTCCAGGTTTTTCATCGCTTGATATAGTTCCTTTTAAAACTTTTACAGGTTTAAAACCGGAAAGCACGAGGGCCGGGTAAAAGCCTGCAATTATTCCAACAATAAATATTAGTACAATAAAGAGTAACAGCACAACAGGGTTTATAAACATTAGCAACGAAATCTGCTTACCCGTAAAATTGTTCAGCCAGGGCAGTAAAAATATGGAAAGCACAACTGCAATCACCACACTGATACAACTTAATAAAATTGTTTCACCGATAAATTGAAACATAAGTTGTCTTCTTCCCGCACCTACGCTTTTGCGAACACCAACTTCTTTTGCGCGTTGTAAAGATTTTGCGGTGGCAAGATTGATGAAATTGAAACATGCAATCAGCAAAACGAAAATAGCGATGATGGTAAGCGCATTTACATAAGTTATATTGCCGCGTTGCGCTGCATCAAACTTAAAATCTGCAGAGTATAAATGAATGTCTTTTAAAGATTGAAAGAAGGGTTTGTCTGATGAAGCTGCATTATCACGAAATGCTTTTGACTTTTGTTGTATATCACTTTGAAACTTCGTTTGCAATGCAGTAATGTTTGTTCCCTTTTTAATTTTTACATAAGTATAAAATTGATGCCAGCCCCATTTTTGCATTCTCTCTGCAGGTATCTGTGCTGCTGCCATCGGCACCAAATAATCAAACTGCAAGTGAAATTTTTGGTTTTTTTCAAACACCGCTTTTACCTGGTAAGGCACTTTATCCATTAATATTTGTTTGCCTACAGGATTATTATTTCCAAAAAAACGTTGCGCCATTTCTTTCGATAGTACAATAGATGCCGTTCCGTCTAAGGCTTTTTTCGAAGTGCCATATTTTAATGAAAGCGAAAACACTTCAAAAAAGGTTGAGTCAACATAATAACCACTTTCTTCATATAATTTTTTATTGCCGGCTTCAAATAATGTTTTTGTTTCCGGTAACATTAATACGCGTGCTGTTTTTTCTACTTCAGGAAAATCTTGTTGCAAAGTAGTTGCATACATGGGTGCTGTAACAGCAAGCGTTTGCGTGCCATCATGATTGGTGTATTCTTCATACACTCGATATACCTGATCGCCTTCGGGAAGAAATTTATCGTACTGGTGTTCATCCCAAACAAATAAGCCAATTAAAATGCAGGCAATTAATCCGAGTGTTAATCCTGCAACATTGATGAATGAAAAGCCCTTGTGCCTTGTAATGTTTCTAAGCGCGGTTTTGAAAAAATTTTTGAACATAAAGGTTGATTATGAATTGTGCAACTTTTGAATTGTAATTTCTAATTCCTCAACTGATTTCTTAATTATTTTTATTCCGTTCTCAAACTCTTTACAGGATTGGCGAGCGCTGCTTTAATTGCCTGGAAACTTACTGTTATCAATGTTATTAAAAGCGCTCCTAAACCTGAGACAACAAATATCCAAACAGAAATAGTTGTTCTGTAATCATATTGTTTTAACCACCCGTTTAAATAATACCATGCTAACGGAATAGCAATAAAGCATGATATAATTACCAGCAATGCAAACTCCTTTGAAAGCATTTGCCATAAGTTGTATGTTGATGCGCCGAGCACTTTGCGTACGCCAATTTCTTTTTTGCGTTGCTCTGCAACAAATGATGCAAGACCAAACAAACCAAGACATGAAATAAATATGGCAAGTATGGTGAAGAATGTTGCAAGCTTACCCACACGTTCTTCATCCGCAAATTTCTTTGCATAATCTTCATCATTAAATGTGTAATCAAAAGGAGCGCTTGGATTAAATTTTTTAAACACTGCTTCTACTTTACTTAAAGCAGTTTTTATTGGAGTTCCCTGTTTAATAGCAATTGTAATTACGTTTGCCCATTCATAATCACGCATAAAAACAGTTGGTGTTACAGGCGAATAAGGATTCTCCATAATCATATCTTTGATTACGCCAATAACATGATAATTTTTATCGTTGAACTGAATGGTTTGCCCAACAATATCTTTTTTCATTGCAATTTGTTTAACCGCAGATTCATTTAAGATCATAGCTAAACTATCCGTTGCAAATTCTTTAGAAAAATCTCTTCCTTCTTTAATTTGCCAGCCAATCGTTTTACCAAAATCA
>JBEHXR010000326.1:0-4354 GCA_048498595.1 Bacteroidota bacterium | reverse complement strand
GAGAAATATGCAACAGAAAAAATTGATGTAGAAGTAAAAGCGGCAGACAAGAATTATTTAAAAACATACGGGTTGCAATTAAAAACAGGAAGATGGTTTAACGAAAACGATGAACAGAATGTTGCTGATGCAATGCCCGATTCTTTAAAACGCTATGCATTTGTAATAAATGAGACCGCCGTTAAGGTACTTGGATTTTCATCTGCGCAGGGTGCCTTAGGTAAGTATATAACATTTGGTTTTAATGATATTTCAGCACCCGTAATTGGTGTGGTGAAAGATTATAATACCGCTTCCTTGCACGATGCAGTTAAGCCGGTATTAATGGTTGAGTTTCCATTTTTTTATTATGATGCGGGTATAAAATTAAACCAGGGTTATTCTGTACAAACATTGTCTGCTATTGAAAAAGCATGGTCATCTGTTTATCCAAATCAATTGTTTGAAAGTAATTTTTTAGATGAGCATATTGCTTCATTATACAAAAATGAAAAGCGCACACAGCAATTGTTCTATGTGTTTACATTTTTATCAATTGTGATAAACATACTTGGGCTTGTAGGTTTGCTTTCATTTATGATTGAACAGAAAACAAAAGAGATCGGCATACGTAAAGTGCTTGGTGCTTCTGTAAAAGATATTTCATTCATACTATCGAAAGATTTTCTGCGGTTAATAATCATTGCATTTTTTATTGCCGCACCTGTTGCATGGTTATTAATGAATAAATGGCTGCAGGATTTTGCTTATCGTACCACCATTAGCTGGTGGGTTTTTGCGGTTGCGGTTTTATCTGCGCTTGTTGTAACATGTGTTGCAGTCGGGTTTCAAACAATTAAAGCAGCGATCGCAAATCCTGTAAAGAGTTTGAGAGCGGAATGATTACGTGAATCGTCAAACGTCAATTGTGAAAGCCCGAAGCTTAAAGTGCACGGTTAATACATCTGAAATCAAAATCAGAAACCTTCTTTTGTATGCGGTTTTTTTTCGGTAGAAGTTATTCATGCAACTTGGCAATTGATGATGTACAATTGATAATCTATAGTGTTTAAGGCTTGCATGGTTTAACCAATTCTTATTTTCAATTTAATAAAATATTCTCAGCAAAAGCCACAATACCATTTCAATTAAAAACATAAAAAACAGAATAGCAGAAAGTTTGTTTTGCAGTTCTTTGGCTCTTCTTCCCATTTTGCTGGAGGGTATTACAATATAGCGTGGAAAAAAGAACCACCAGGCTAATCTTTTCTCACCGATATTTTTTACAAACAACACGGTTTTTGCTGTTGCTAATGCAAGCGTTAATAAGAGGAAGACGATCATTGAGGTCAATAGGAATATTGGTATCATTTTATAGCTGTTTTAAGTAAAGATTAAAATTAAAACACGCATTAACTTGTGGGTATTTTATTGGCTGTAACGGATAAAAAAATATTGCTTAGGGTGAATTTTTTCAATGGATAATTGACAGTTGATAATGAATAATGTGCTTGTGCTGTTGATTGTTGCAGATGGTTAAATTGATTTGTGCGTCGCAATGCAGGCGTAAATTTGCTGCTGCATTATGAGTGGTCTTATCATATTTATCATTACACTGCCAATACTTATTTTTCTTATATTCAGGAAAAGGAGCGCAGGCACCGATACGGTAAATCTTCCTAAAAACTTTCAGAATTTATTAAATGCGCATGTTGCTTTTTACCGGCAGCTAAATGATGCGGATAAACTTCGTTTTGAAAACAGGGTTAAAGAATTTTTATCGTATGTACGCATTCACGGCGTGCATGCAGAAGTGGATGACCTTGATAAATTACTGGTGGCAAGCAGCGCCATTATACCGGTATTTAATTTCGACTGGCATTATTATAACTTAAGCGATGTGCTGTTATACGCAGGCACGTTTAACAGCGAAGAATTTTCTGTAACAGCAAAAGATAGAAACATATTGGGTATGGTGGGCGAAGGTGCCATGCAGCGGATGATGATTCTTTCAAAGCCGGCACTGCGGCAGGGGTTTGCAAATGAGAACGCTGTTAATAATACAGGCATACATGAATTTGTGCATTTGCTTGACAAAGCGGATGGAGAAACGGATGGTGTGCCGGCGCAGTTGCTGGGTAAGCAATACACTATTCCCTGGATCAATTATATGAATGAGGAAATAGAAAAAATAAAACAGGGCAACTCAGATATAAATGTATATGGCATCACCAATAAAGCCGAGTTTTTTGCGGTGGCATCAGAATATTTTTTTGGTGCACCGGAACTGTTTCAGCGCAATCATCCTGAACTGTTTGAACTGATGGAAAAGATATTTCATAATAAGCCATGAGCTTCGAGCTATTCATGAATAACAGTTAATGTAACGAAACGGCAGTTGACAATTGATAGGAGACAATGTGCTTTAAGCACAATAAGAACTCCGCTCATCCACCCAATTATTCCTTTTATAGATTATGAATAACTGAATAGTATACTTTTTATATTTTCGAATTGTCTCCGCGCAGTATAACTGCACTTAACCACCGTTACGCTTTACCGTTTTACATCACTTTAAAAATTAAACAATGAGAAAGATCTTTGCACTAATAACAGTATTATTAGTTATTGCGTGTACAGTACGCGCACAATGCAACACAAAAACAAGATTCAATGCAGCAAAAACAGAATTTATTAAGCAAAGCGGAGATACTGCTGTAAAAGAAGACCCGGTAGTATTAACGGAAGACACGCTAAACGTTGATGTGGTGATTGGTAATGGCAGGGATGAACTAAAGGGAACTGTTACGAATTATGCCTGCAATTTTACGGATCCAGATAACGGCATGATAAGTTTTAAAAGCGAGGTGACAGATAAAAGCGGTGACGTACGTCATGCTACTTTTACCATAAACACAAAAGATGGTAAGACGACTATCATAGTTGAAGCGGAGGAAGAACAATCAAAGATCAGGTTGTCTGTAGACAGCAGCGAGGTGGTGAATAATTGACAATGACAGTTGACAGTTGAAATGTTTACCTGTTTACAAGTTGTAACCGGATTTATCAGTTTAATATTTTAAAAACCTGCTATAACAGAATTACCCGGAATATAGAATGGCGCAGGTTGCTTGGCGGTACAGCACATTTGCCATTGTGCGCATTAATTAACGTACAATTTTGCAATGAACAAACTACCTTGCACTGATTAAAATTTCCTCCTATGGAAGCGGTTGAGACAGGAGACCTGGTAAAGCATAAAACAATTACCTGGATGAATAATGAAAAGCCTTTTCGTGTAATTAAAATCGAAAACGGCAAAGCACACTGCGAATATATTGGCCGCAACGGCGTGCAATACTTTCACGACTTTGATGTAGCGCAACTGGTGGTTATAGAAAAACCTACAGGTGCCGCGGGTGACCGCGATGCGCATAGCTATAAGAAATAATATGCCGTTGTAACGGGCATTGATTTTTAAAACTGTATGCCAAAAGATTATATAAAGGTGCGTTTGTAAAAAGTGTATTGTGGGTATACTGTTGTTGTGCTTCAGCATACTGTTTCCCTTTCTTAAATTATTTTCTGCGTCTGTGTATTTATTGAGTGACGAGCGTTGGTCATGGTTTATACAGATGGATAGATTTTGCATAGCTCATCATTAAACATTGCATTAAATGCGCTGATTTATTATCTTACGAGCGAAAACGAGTCATATGTCAAAACAAAACCAATCATCACGCAGAAAATTTTTACAGCAAATAGGTGCTACCAGTTTGCTTGCCGCAACATCACCATTAGCAAGTTTAGCAGCAAAAGAAAAAGCAGAAGCACGCACTTTGTTTTATGAAAAGAAAATTTCAACCGCTGATACTATACGCGTTGGCGTAATAGGTTTTGGCATACAAGGTCATTCTGATCTTGAAACTGCTTTAAAAGTTCCCGGTGTTCAGCTTACAGGTATCTGCGATCTGTACACGGGTAGATTGGAGAATGCAAAAGAAACGTACGGCAACGATCTTTTCACTACGAGAAATTACCACGAACTTTTAGATAAACCTGATATTGATGCCGTGATCATTGCTACTACCGACTGCTGGCATTCAACCATTACAAAAGATGCGTTGGCAAAAGGCAAAGCGGTGTATTGCGAAAAACCGATGGTATATAAAATAAGCCAGGGACCGGAGGTGATTGAAGCACAAAAAAAATCAGGAAAAGTGTTGCAGGTGGGCAGTCAGCGTGTAAGCAGTATTGCGCTTGCAAAAGCAAAAGAATTATTAGCCGCCGGCGAAATAGGAAAACTAAACATGGTGAATGCTGTGTACGACAGGCAGGGTTCAATTGGTGCCTGGGAATATACTATACCTGATGA
>JBEHXR010000325.1:0-4360 GCA_048498595.1 Bacteroidota bacterium | reverse complement strand
AAAGAAATTTATCCTGACGAAGATTTTACTTACAATTTTGTTGATGAAACTATTGCAAAATTTTACGATAGTGAAAAGCACACTTCAACATTGCTTTCATGGGCAACAGCGCTTGCGATAATTATCAGTTGTCTTGGATTGTTAGGTCTTGTAATTTATACAACCAATCAGCGCACAAAAGAAATTGGTGTGAGAAAAGTATTGGGCGCGACGGTTTCACAAATTGTTACATTGTTATCAAAAGATTTTATAAAGCTCGTTTTGTTCGCTTTCGTTATTGCCGCGCCGATTGCATGGTTAGGCATGAATAAATGGCTGCAGAATTTTGCTTATCGCGCAAATATTTCATGGTGGATATTTTTAGTAAGCGGCATTTCAATCATATTAATTGCACTGCTCACTTTAAGTATTCAAATCATAAGAGCGGCAATTGCAAACCCTGTAAAGAGTTTGCGAACAGAATAATTTGTCTGAACATAGATTTGGCTGGATTAATGATTAAAAGATTTGCGGTACTCTATTTTGTGAATGATTAAAGCATCTTCTTAATTATTTTTCCAAGCATCATCAAACCATAATCAGCGTCATCACTCCACGGCTTGCCAAAACTTAAACGTATGTAATTTGAATAACCGGAGCTTGCAGAAAAAATTTTGCCCGGTACAATTGAAATTCCATGTTTCATTGCTTCTGTTCGCAGTTTAAATGCGTTTATTTTTTTATTCAATTCCAACCATAAAATAAAACCACCTTTCGGGCGCGAAACTTTTGTGTTCTCAGGAAAATATTTAATGATTGCCTGCACATAGCGCAGGCTTTGTGTGTGCAAGGCTTTGCGTAAATTTTTTAAATGATATTCATAGCGACCATGCATTAAAAAATGCGCAATTGCTGCCTGTGTAAGTGTTGGGCAGCTTATGTTTTGCATTCTCTTTATTTGCTTCACCTGGTCTAAAAATTTTCCCGGAATTGTCCAACCAATTCTGTAACCCGGCGCGAGTGATTTGGAAAGCGATGAGCAATGAATCACCAAACCTTTCCTGTCAAAAGACTTACATGTTTTAGGTCTTGTTTTACCAAAATAAAGTTCACCGTAAATATCATCTTCAATCAATGGAATATTATGCCTGGTGATTATTTCAACCAATTGCTTTTTGTTTTCATCGGGCATACAACTTCCAAACGGATTACTGAAATTGGGAACAACCACGCATGCTTTTACAGAAGATTTCTTCAAAACTTTTTGCAGGCAATCAAGATCAATACCTGTTACAGGGTCTGATGCAATTTCCACTGCTTTTAATCCCAGGTTTTCAATTGCCTGGTAAATGCCAAAATAAGTTGGAGATTCTACGGCAACGGTATCTCCATAATTGGTAACTGCTTTCAAACAAATTGTAATTGCTTCAAGACAACCTGTTGTAACAACAACTTCATCCGGTTTTATTTTACCACCCCAGTTGAATGCTAATTTGGCTATTTGTTTTCTTAGTTCAATATTTCCCTGCGCATGTTCATAACTTATGCAATGCTCTTTATAATTTCTTAAAGCAAATACAACCGATTTATTGAGTTTGGCTGAAGGTAACAGCGATGCATCGGGAACTGCTAATGCAAAATTAATAACGTTGGTTGAAGCAATATCACTGTAAATGGAAGTGATCATTTCTTTAACGCTTACTTCATGCGAAAGAATATTGGGTTGTGTATGCGCAGGCAAAGCAGGAAAGCGGCTGTTATTGAAACGAACATAATAACCAGACTTCGGTCTGGATTCAATCAATCCTTTTCCTTCCAAATGATAATAAGCCTGGAATGCAGTGCCGGCGCTAATTCCGTACTCTTCACTTAATACACGAACAGAAGGTAATTTATCGCCGATGTGTAATACATCTTCTGTGATCATCTTTTCTAAACCACTTGCTACCTGCAGGTAAATGTGATTATCTGAATTAAATTTATTTTTTGCCATACAAAATCTGATATAGTCAAAATTAAAAAAACTGAATCTGTTTTAAATGATGAAAATATAAAAACTTTGTATTCGTTGAAAAATAAATGGTATGAATAACATAATTATTGTTGAGTACAATGCTTCACATCAGCCTTACTTTGAAAGGTTGAACAGGGCATGGATAGAAAAAGATTTTACAATGGAACCATTAGATGAATTTGTTCTTACAAATCCTGAAGAAGCTATTCTAAAACCAGGCGGCGCAATTTTAATGGCTGAATATGGAGGACAAATTGCAGGTACTGTTGCGCTCAGAAGAATTGATGCAACGACTTTTGAATTTACAAAGATGGCTTTTGATGAAAAATTCAGGCGCAAAGGAATCGCTGAACGTTTGTGCTATGCAAGTTTTGATAAATCAAAAGAAATAGGTGCTGCAAAAATTATCCTGTATTCAAATAAAAAAAATGCAGCTGCAATTAAATTGTACGAGAAAATTGGATTTAAACATTTAAAAGCTGAACAAGGTGTTTATAAACGCGCTGATGTAAAAATGATTATTGATATAAATGATGCGACGCAACCTGCAACAATTAATCCTTTATTTATTGCGCATGAAAATAATTTTTAAACACACCACGAAACAAATACAATATGGAAGTGCTCACAGAAATACCCGTTCGCAAAATAACTTCTTCAAAAATTAACGAAGTAGATTTTAATCATCTTGAATTTGGTAAACATGTTTCAGATCACATGTTGGTTTGCGATTATAAAAATGGTAACTGGCAAACACCTCAAATAATGCCATACGCCAATCTTTCGTTAAGTCCAACTGCGCTCGCATTGCATTATGGACAAACTGTTTTTGAAGGCATGAAAGCATTTAAAATGGAAGATGGCAGTATAAACATTTTCAGAGTTGATAAACATTATGAGCGTTTTGTGAAATCACTTGAAAGAATGTGCATGACCGTTATTCCAAAAGAAATTTTTGTTGATGGATTATTTCAGCTGATATGGTTAGATAAAAATTGGGTGCCCGCTTCGCCATCAAGTTTATACATACGCCCGTTTATGTTTGCAAGCGAAGCAAAGTTTGGCGTAAAAGTTTCAGATGAATATCGCTTTATTATTTTTTCAGGGCCGGTGCCTGCATTATATACCAAACCGATAAAAGTAAAAGTGGAAACGGAATTTGTTAGAGCAGCAAAAGGCGGTACCGGTTCTGCTAAATGCGGCGGCAATTATGGCGCCGCATTTCTGCCTGCAAAAAAAGCAAAAGAAGAAGGCTTCGACCAGGTGTTGTGGACAGACAGTAAGGAAAATAAATACATTGAAGAATCGGGTATGATGAATGCAATGTTTGTAATAAATGATGTTGTAGTTACTCCGCCATTGTCAGATTCTATTTTGGATGGCGTTACGCGAGATTCTTTGTTGACGATTGCAAAAACGCTTGGATACAAAATTGAAGAAAGAAAAGTTTCTGTTCAGGAATTGAAAGATGCAATAAGTAATGGAAGCATTACAGAAGTTTTTGGTGTTGGTACTGCAGCTTTAATTTCACCGGTATCTGTTGTTGGGATTGAAGGAAAAGAATATGCGCTTCCATCATATACTTCAGATAATATCATGTTTAAACTAAAAAATAAATTAGATAATATAAGACATGGTGCCGCGCCCGATATTTACAACTGGAATTTTATTATTGACGAAATAAATTAATGTTCATGCAAGCTGCAGAAGAGATTGAAAAATTAAGATACCCGACAGGAAGATTTGAATTCGGAAAACAGTACACATTTGAAAACACAAAGCGTTCGATTGATCGCTTAAAAGATCTTCCGCAATCACTCGAAGATTTTTTTCGCAACTTCAAAAAAGAAAATTTAAATAAAACATATAGAGATGGCGGATGGACTGCATTGCAATTGTTTAATCATTTGGTTGATGTTTATATAAACGCATACATGAGAACAAAATGGCTGCTTGCCGAGCAGGACGCAATTCTTAAACCATACAATGAAAATGAATGCGCAAAGCTTGCAGACAGCAAATATAAAAATGTAGAAGATTCTATCATGCTTATTAAATTTCTATTTGACAGGTGGCTTTTTTTATTGGAATCTTTACCGCAAGAAATATTTAATAAAACGATTTATCATCCTGAATATAAAGTAACCATAAGTCTGCATGAATTGGTAGCAATGTATGAATGGCATGGCTATCATCATTTGGCGCACTTGAAAATTATCAATGGAAATTGAAAGGATTCCCTGACGAAGTTTGCTTTATATTAGCCTGTGAATTTTTCAATTTTAAGTTTAAGAAATGGTGTTAGAATATTGATGCTTGTTTCAATAGCCAACATCTCAACAAAAACATATTCTCAAAATTTTGATA
>JBEHXR010000324.1:0-4364 GCA_048498595.1 Bacteroidota bacterium | reverse complement strand
TACTTTGCGTAATTCAAGACCTAATATTTTATAAGTATTATTGTTTAACCTTTTTACTTCCTGGCTTGTTAGCCCAAGGCTTTTTACAATTTCAATGTTGCGTAAACTTTCTGTGGTACTGCCGGCAAGCGCATTTGTTTCTGCTACTATGGTTTTTTGTATTCGTTTTATTTTTTTACTTAAAAGACTTGTTACAATTGAAATGAGTATAATACCAACGGTATAAACAGGCATAATAACCCAGTGAATGCTGAAAGAGTAAATGGATACAAACACAATACTCACAATAATCATGAAAAAAATATTTATAAAATTGGTGATGAACTTTTGTGTGTCTTCGCGAACTTTTGTGAGTATGGATAATGTTTCGCCGCTGCGCTGATCTTCAAACTCCTGGAAAGGTAAAAGCATCGAGTGTTGTAAGCCATCTGTAAAAATTTTTGCTCCGAATTTTTGTATAATAACATTCACTACATAATCTTGAAATGCCTTTGCAATGCGGCTTACCATTGCGGTGCCAATGAGCAGCAATAAAAAATATAATAAGCCATGATATAAAACATTACCGGCATTTCCACCAAACAAATATTCATGCTCTGTTCTCGAGAATTTGTGCGCCTTATCAAAATAATGCGGCCGGTTTGCAAGCAAATCAAGCATTCGCCCGCTTATATATGGAGCGAACAGAGAAAATATCTGGTTTATGGCGGCAAGAAAAAGAGATAACATCACCAGCCATCTGTATGGTTTTAAATATTGTAGTAAAATTTTCATAAATGCAAATTAGTTGTTTCTGCCATGTGGTTTTACCGCGGGCAAATTAGTAACAAAAGAGTATTAACATACTTATATAAAATTTGCAAAATACACGTGTTTCTAATGCTTTAGATTTGCTGCAAAAATTTACAATGAGGTTTTTACGGCTGACGCTAATTGCATGTCTCATATTTGTTTATTCTGCCTGTAAAAAAAATTCTTCTATTAATCTTACGCCAAGCTTTTATTTTTTGAATGGCGATACCTCATCTTTTCCAAATACACTTGTTCTGTTTACCTCATCTGATACTATAACTTATAACGCAATTGTTTCATCTACCTATCTTTTACCAAGAAATGTTAATGTAACACTCGGTGTTGTTAGCGATTCTGTTGCCTCTTATAATGCTTCTCATGGAACAGATTATCAGGTAATGCCTGCCAATGGTTACAGCTTCCAAACTCAATATAACGCCAGCGATTCATCTGTTTTTGATACTGTACACGTAAGTATTTATAAACACGCTTTGGATTTAAGTAAAAGTTATATGCTGCCAATTGGTATTATTGATGCCGGCGGTATAGGCATTGATGCAGGTTCATCAACTATTTATTTACATACAACCAGCAGCGCATTATCGGGGATTTATAATTCAACAGGCATAAAAACAATATATGCAGGAGATACTCTCATAACGTCGATTGATACTTTTTCAATTGCAAAAAGCTTGATACCTCAAACTGCAAGTACTTCCTTATTAGATTATGCAGATTTAGGCAGTAATGGATGGAAATATGTTCTAACGCTTTCTGGAAGCAGTGGTGCATTCATAGTTGTTCCTAATAATATAATTGATAGTTCTGTGCAGAAAGGCTCTTTTCAAATTATAAGTTCATCTTATGATCCGCTTACGCGCGATATTAATATAAAGTCAAGCTACAAAAACACTTCCGGCAATCAGCGTATTATTGAAGAATCACTAAAGCTGCAGTAGATGCTTTAAGACTTTCGCAAAGCCCATTTCCATAATTCTTTCCAGGTTGGTTTTTTACCATACATTAAAATGCCTGTGCGATACACCTTTCCCGCAAACCACGTTGTTGCAAGAAAACCAAGTATAAGAAACACAATGCTTGCCAGTAATTGCCATAGCGGAACAATATCACCTACTCCATGCGCAATTCTTGCCATCATTACAATGGGAGAAAACAAAGGAAACAAACTGCCAAACACAGCCAAACCGCTTGTGGGTTCGTTTACGGCTTTCGACATAATAACAATACCAAAAATTATAGGCATCGTTATCGGCAACATTAAACTTTGTGCGTCTTGCGGATCTTCGTTCACTGCACAACCAACACATGCAAATAAAGATGAGTACAATAAATATCCGCCGATAAAATAAAATATAAAACATGCGATAATTAATGGGAAGTTTACGCCACCAAGACTATGCAAAAAGCCGCTGCTGCGCATGGCATCTGCAGCCTGCATACTGCCTGGTTCCATACTGGATGAATGCATCTGTTGTACAAGATGTGGGAACAAAACCGGCAATAAAAAGTTCAAACTAATCATCAGTATTATCCAGATAATAAATTGCACTAAACCAACAGCCCCAATACCTAATATTTTTCCCATCATTAACTGAAATGGCTTTATACTGCTTACAATTACTTCTGCAATACGACTCACTTTTTCTTCCATTACACCGCGCATTACCATCGTTCCATAAATAAATAAAACGATATAGATAAGGAAACCGGAAATATAACCGACTGCTGCACTAAAACCTTGTTCATCATCAGAATTATTTTTGCCCTTTAAATTTGAGAATGGAATATTCGCTGTTTTTTTCGCGCTGTCGAGCTGCGATTTAGAAATGTTTAATGCGAGTAAACGTTGCTGTTCTAATGCACCATTTATCTTGTCTTCAATTTTTCCGCGGCTCATTATACCAACAGAATTTTCTGTAACAATTGGGATTGTTACAGTATCTAAAATGTTTGCATTCGCAGGAACAATTGCATAACCATTGTATTTGCCTTGCTCAATTTCAGTTTTTAATGTTTGTTGTGTTTGATGTTGCACAAAATTAAAATGAACGTTTTCGTCGCCTTCAATTTTTCCCTTGAAAATATTTGCATCATCATTTACAGCTATATTAAATTTTTCATCCGTGCTAACTGAAAAATAAATGATCAATGCATAAAAACCAAAGAACAACAAAGGCAATAATATGGTGGTAAGCAAAAAAGTTTTCTTTCTTACGCGGGTTAAAAATTCTCTTTTAGCAACCAATGAAATTTTATTCATGCGACTGAATTATATTTTTTGAAATGACCGTGTTGTGGCTTTTGTTCCCTCAACTAACTGTATGAAAATTTCGTTTAATGAAGGCAATATTTCATTAAAGCCTTCAACATTTATATTGTTATCAATAAAATATTTTAAAACATCATTGCTTTTGAAACCATCTTTAATTTTTACAATAAAGTTGTTTGCTTTCTGATCTATTACTTCAAATGCATTTGTTGTTAAAGCTGATGGAGATTCGCTTAGATAAACTTTAAATTTATTTTCTTTAAACTCATTTTTTATATTTTGAACAGAGCCATCTAAAATTTTTTTTCCAAGATTTACAAGTACAATGTGATCGCAAATTTCTTCAACCTGCTCCATTCTGTGGGTGCTAAAAATAATTGTGCTGCCGCGTTGTGCAAGACCATAAATTTCATCTTTAATTAAGTTCGCATTTACAGGATCAAGTCCGCTAAAAGGTTCATCAAGAATAATGAGTTTTGGTTCATGTAAAACAGTAGTTACAAACTGCAGTTTTTGGCTCATGCCTTTGCTAAGATCTTCTACCTTCTTGCTCCACCAGCTTTCCATTTCAAGCTTTTCAAACCAGTATTTAATTTTTTGTTTTGCATCATTTACACTTAGTCCTTTAAGCTGTGCGAGATATAAAGCCTGGTCGCCGATTTTCATTTTTTTATATAAGCCGCGTTCTTCCGGCATGTAACCAATTTTCGCAATATCAGTTAGCGGGTTAAATTTTTTTCCATCCAAAATAACTTCACCTTCATCAGGAAAAAAGATGCCTGTGATCATGCGCAGCAAAGTGGTTTTGCCTGCACCGTTCGGACCGAGCAAACCAAAAATACTTCCTTGCTCAATTGAAAAACTTATATCATCAACTGCTTTTTGTGTAGCAAAATATTTTTTAAGATGATGCAGTTCGAGAATGTTCATTTCGTTTAAAAAATTTTTCCTGACAAATGTAGCAGGAAATACTATGAGAATATTTAAGAAGCGTTTAAACTAAAATCATTTCTTTAATTTTTGAACAATAATTGATGCAACTTTCTCTCCATCCATGGCTGCGCTTACAATACCACCTGCATATCCTGCGCCTTCACCACAAGGATATAAATTTTCTATTTGCGGATGCTGCAAATTACTTTCATGTCTTGGAATTCTAACAGGCGAAGAAGTGCGGCTTTCAGTTGCAACCACTATTGCTTCATTTGTAAAATAGCCTTTGCGTTTTTCGCCAAAAGCTTTTAATGCTTTTTGTAAAGATGCGTAAATAAAATTTGGTAAA
>JBEHXR010000323.1:0-4366 GCA_048498595.1 Bacteroidota bacterium | reverse complement strand
GCAGATAGAAAAGGTGGCGGCAACAATTATCCATCCATTGTTGACATCAATAAAAAATTAAATAAAGATCAGTTCATCAGTTTTATAAATGCAGGAAGAAGAATGATGCCGTCATTTCAGCATCTTCCTGAAATGGACAAAGAAGCCATTGCGTATTATGTGTTGAATTTAACTTCAGAAGCAAATAATAAATATGAATCTAAATTAACAGCAATCGATTCATTCAGAATTTTGCCTTACGAAATTTCCGGCTATAATAAATTCTATACAAAATCGGGAGCGCCTGGATTATCACCACCATGGGGTGTTTTAAATGCGATTGATTTGAACACCGGCGATTACGTTTGGAAAAATGTTTTTGGTGAAAATGAATTTCCGGGTGCGCCGGCAAATACGGGTTGTGAAAATTATGGCGGACCTGTTGTTACAAAAGGTGGATTATTATTTGTCGGTGCAACAAAAGACGGAATGTTCAGAGCATATAATAAACGTACAGGAAAATTATTGTGGCAAACAAAATTGCCTGCTGCTGCATTTGCAACACCTGCAACGTATGAAGTAAACGGTAAGCAATACGTTGTAATTGCATGCGGTGGTGGCAAGTTGGGAACACAATCTGGTGACCGTTATGTTGCGTTTGCGTTGCCATAAATAAAAGGAGGCTCCGCAGGAGCCAGGTTAATTTATAACATTATTCGTTCTATAAACAGGAGGCTTCTTCGAAGCAATAAAAAAAGAAGACGCTTTTAAAATAGTTGGTAATTCAACAACTCCGTAGGAGTTTCCTGTTTATAGTTCTATAAACAGGAGGCTTCTTCGAAGCAATAAAAAAAGAAGACGCTTTTAAAATAGTTGGTAATTCAACAACTCCGTAGGAGTTTCCTGTTTATAGATGAATAAATAAATGCATTCGCTCCGTAGGAGCGTCCTGATTTAATTTTTCAACACCATGGCAAATACATTTTCACAGATTTATTTACAATTTGTTTTTGCCGTAAAACATAGAAAAAACCTAATTCCAAAAGAGCATCGTGAAGAGTTGAATAAATATATCACAGGTCTTGTGCAACATCGAAAAGCAAAATTGCTTGCTGTAAATTGTATGCCTGATCACATCCATATTTTTGTTGGATTTAAACCGGTAATATCTATATCCGATTTTGTAAAAGAAATTAAAGTAGAAAGCAACGAGTTCATTAATGGAAAAGGTTGGTGTAAAGAAAAATTTAATTGGCAGGAAGGTTATGGTGTATTTTCCTATTCACATTCGCATATTGATAATGTAGTTAAATATATATTGAACCAGGAAGAACATCATAGACGAAAAACATTTAAAGAAGAGTATTTGGATTTTTTAGAAAAATTTGAAATAGCATTCGAGGAAAAATATTTGTTTGATTTTTTTGAATGAAACAGGAAGCTCCGCAGGAGCCTATAAAATCGGTTATTACTGATGTTACAAACAGAGCGCTCCTACGGAGCAAGGTTTCTTGGGAAAGCTTTTATAATTATGCATTAAATTCCAAAATATTCCGTAGGAATGATTTGCTTACACGGAAACTCCGTAGGAATTACCTGTTTGTAGCAAACGTTGAAACGAATGAATAACACTCCGTAGGAGTTACCTGTTTCTAAAAAACGGTTTCAAAACTCCGTAGGAGTTACCTGTTTATAGAACATTGAAAAAATCAATAATGCAATCACGCAGAAATTTTATAAAAACATCATCCGCACTAACAGCAGGATTGATGCTGCATCGAAAAAATCTCTTTGTTGAAAATAAAGTTCCGGTCTATGCGCATTTGTGGGTGTATGCAAGCCGGTATCCTCCGGATTGGGATTGCACACCAATCCTTGATGATGTTTTCAGCGATTTAAAATATGCAGGCATTGAAGGTGTTGAAGTGATGGAAGTTTTATTGCGGCACGATGATGCTGTTGCAAGATTTACTGATCTTATTCATAAATACAATTTTCCTGTTGTTGGCACATCTTATTATGGTGATATGTGGGATAAAGATCAACAACAAAAAATTTTAGACGATATAGAATTAGTAACTGAACGGTTATATACGATTGGTGGTTCGATGATTGGATTAACAGTAGGTGATGCAGGTCATGTAAAAACAGAAGATGAATTAGATGCCCAGGCAGAGTTATTAAAAAAGATTTTAGTGGTGTGTGATAAAAATCAAATTGCACCTAACCTGCACAATCACACATTTGAAGTCACCAATAACTTGCATGATCTGAAAGGAACATTGAAAAGAATTCCGGATATAAAGCTCGGTCCCGATTTGAATTGGTTGGTGCGTGCAGGTGTTGATCCGGTTTGGTTCATTAAAACATATGCTGATAAAATTGTGTACATGCATGTTCGTGATCAATATGCAAATGGCAGATGGACAGAATATGTTGGAGAAGGCGTGACTGATTTTCCTGCCATCGCCAAAACCTTAAAAGATATTCACTACAGTGGCAAAGCAGCCATTGAATTAGCGTTTGATGATCCGCCAAAAAATGCTGTGCGTGAAGACTGGAAATTAAGCCGGGAATATGTGCGCAAAGTTTTTGGATGGTGATGATGAGTTGTAAGTATTAAGTAATAAGTTATAGGTGGTCAGTTTTTGAATTTTTAATTTTGATTTAGCATGGGTAATAACAACGATAGCATTCCAAACATTAATTCAAAAGGTGTTGAACAAAATACTTTTGATGCAATTGTAATTGGCGCAGGCATGACGGGCGGCTGGTCTGCAAAAGAATTATGCGAAAAAGGATTGAAAGTTTTAATGCTTGAACGCGGCAGAAATGTTGAGCACATCAAAGATTATCCAACGGCAACATTAGCGCCCTGGGAGTTGCCACATCGTGATGCATTGACAGAAAAGATGAAAGATCAAAACCCGATCATCAGCCAGTGTTATGCATTTACAGAATCAACACAACATTTTTTTGTAAAAGATCATGAGCATCCTTACATACAAACAAAACCATTTGCATGGATTCGCGGTTACCAGGTTGGTGGTAAAAGTTTAATGTGGGCAAGATGGACGCAGCGTTGGAGTGATTTGGATTTTGAAGCGAATGCAAAAGAAGGTGTTGGTGTTGATTGGCCAATTCGATATAAAGATATTGCGCCATGGTATTCTTATGTTGAGAAATTTGTCGGCATCAGCGGTAACAAAGATGGCATTCCGCATTTACCTGACGGAGAGTTTTTGCCGCCGATGGAAATGAATTGCATCGAAAAATATTTCAAAGAACAAACAGAAAAAAATTTCGCAGACAGGCATGTGATCATTTCACGCACGGCAAATCTTTCTAAAGGATTGAATGGAAGAGGTCCATGTCAATACAGAGATTTGTGTGCAAGAGGCTGTCCATTTGCAGGATATTTCAGCAGCGTTTCCGCATCCATTCCTGCTGCGAAAGCAACAAATAATTTCACGTTGCGCCCGTTTTCTGTTGTGCACTCCATCATTTACGATCAACAAAAAAACAAAGCAACCGGCGTGCGTGTGATTGATGCAAATACAAAAGAAGTAACCGAGTATTATGCAAAAATTATTTTCTTAAATGCAGGCACAATCAACTCAACATTAGTTTTATTGAATTCAACATCCAATCAATTTCCGAATGGTTTGGGAAATACAAATGATGTGTTGGGTCGTTATTTAATGGATCACAATTATCGCGGGCATGTTGAAGCTTCTTATGATGGTTTCCAGGATTCTTATTATTATGGAAGACGACCGACAGGCATTTACATTCCGCGATACAGGAATGTAAATGATGATAAACAAAAAGATTTTACACGTGGTTTTGCCATAGCTGCCGGTGGTTCAAGAGGAACAGGAAATGTTACGAATGATACAATCGGTGCAACATTAAAAGAGCAAATGACAGAACCGGGCGATTGGTATATGTGGATGACGGGCATGGGTGAATGTTTGCCTTATTATGAAAATAAAGTTTCATTAAGTAAAGAGAAAAAAGATGCGTGGGGCATTCCGCAAGTGGAAATTAATTGCGAATACAAAACGAATGAATTGAATATGCTGCGCGATATTTTAAACAGCGGCAGTGAAATGTTAGAGCGTGCAGGTTTTAAAAATATTGAAGCGTATGATAACGGGCAGGCGCCGGGTTTAGGCATTCATGAAATGGGCACTGCGAGAATGGGAAAAGATCCGAGAACTTCTATATTAAATGGCAACAATCAAATCTGGGATGTGAAAAATGTTTTTGTTACAGATGGTGCGTGTATGGCTTCAACTGCTTGTCAAAATCCTTCACTCACATACATGGCATTAACGGCAAGAGCCGCAAATTTTGCGGTTGATGAAATGAAGAAAATGAATTT
>JBEHXR010000322.1:0-4385 GCA_048498595.1 Bacteroidota bacterium | reverse complement strand
AAATAATCCAGGGCATTTACATCAAATGCTTTTAATGCATATTCATCGTACGCCGTCGTAAAAATTACGTGAGGTGCTTTTTCCAAACTGGTTAGCAAATCAAAACCTGTTTTACCCGGCATTTGTATATCAAGAAAAATAATGTCCGGATTTTGTGTTTCAATTTTTTCGATGCCTTCATCTGCATTTGCCGCTTCATCGATAACATTAATATCAGGATACTCCTGCAACATTTTCTTAAGTTCTGTCCGTGCGAGTCGCTCGTCGTCAACTATAATTGCTTTTAAAGCCATTTTATTGTTTTAAAGATGAAAGTGCATTAACAGGTAATACTACTCTTGCCTGCACTGTATTGCTGTTTAAATTTTTTATTTGAAAGCTGGCATCGTTGCCATACAGAAGTCTTAACCGGTTGGTTGTACTTTCTATTCCAAAACCATCAGGATTAATATCGTCATTCAAATGCCCGGTATTTTCAATTATTAATTCGTGATGATCATCTAAAAAATCAGAATGAATTCTTATTACACCGCCGCTTATCTGTTTACTTATGCCATGTTTAATTGCATTCTCTACCAATGTTTGTAACATCATCGGCGGTACCTGCTGATCTAATGTGTCTTCATCAATATCATACTCCACTTTAAGCCTGTCTTCAAAACGAATTTGTTCCAGTTCGAGATAATCTTTTACAATACTTAACTCTTTTTCCAGCTTGGTAGTTTCTGTTTTTTCAGCCTGCATACTGCTTCTTAAAATGTTGCTCAGTTCAGTAATGGCAGTTCTTGCACGTTCAGGATTTTCATCAACCAACGCTCTGATACTATTTAAGGCATTAAAAATAAAATGCGGATTGATATGAGATTTGATTGTTTTTAACTGAAGCTCTTTTACAAGACTCTCCATTTTTACGCTATCAATTTTTGAGTTCGTTGTATATTCAAAATAATGCCACAGGTAATAAATGGAAAGCCAAACTAAAATTATTGGCGAGTCGTACACGATGTTTAAGAAAAATCTTTCCTGTATGGAAGCTTTCATTTTAGGGTCGTACAATTTCAGCCATTCTACAATGGAGCTATCTGCATAGCTATATGTAAAACAAATAAAGAGTGCCACAACAAATAAATGTATCCATTGTCTGCCAAAAATGGGCGGCACTAAATTTAATTTTAAAATAACAAGACGAAGAACATGTGTGAAGAGTATGCCGAAAGATATGTCAAGTAAAATGCGGGTAAATAAAATGGTGGTAAGTTGCAAATGAAAAACCCATGTGAAGAAGAACATAGATAATCCATAAAACGTCCACCCCCCTAACTGGCACCACCAATACGCTAATTGATTCTTCCTCATGTTGAACAAATTTAAAAAATTAACCGTTGCTGGCTTTGGTCAAAATTGATTAGTGGCAAATAAGCAATCTGTTTGGCATTAAGTTCGCACTATATTAAACTAAATTAATTTATACATCGTTTATACTTAGTAAAAACTGCGTAAATATATTATTTTTACATTTCAATATCTGTAAATGGAAATAAAACCGGGCGACGTTCTTTCACAAATAAACTCTCCAGACGATTTAAAAAAACTTTCAAGAGACCAACTTTTCCAGGTTTGCGATGAATTGCGTCAATACATCATCGATATTGTGAGTGTTTATGGCGGGCATTTTGGCGCCAGCCTCGGTGTTGTTGAATTAACCACCGCATTGCATTATGTTTATAACACTCCATACGATCAACTTGTTTGGGATGTAGGACACCAGGCTTATGGTCATAAAATTTTAACTGGTCGCCGCGATAATTTTATTACAAACAGAAAGTATCATGGCATCAGCGGTTTTCCAAAACGCAGCGAAAGTGAGTATGATACTTTTGGTGTTGGTCATTCATCAACTTCCATTTCTGCAGCACTTGGAATGGCGATGGCTGCAAAATATAAAGGTGAAAAAGATAGAAAAACAGTTGCTGTTATTGGTGATGGTGCCATGACAGCCGGTCTGGCATTCGAAGGGCTAAATCATGCAGGTGTTGCAGATGCAGATTTATTGGTTGTGTTGAATGATAACTGCATGAGCATTGATCCAAATGTTGGTGCTTTAAAAGAATACCTTACAGATATTACTACATCGCCTAAGTATAATAAATTGAGAGATGATGTTTGGCATTTGCTTGGAAAATTACCGGTTGGTAAAAGATTTACGCGTGATATGGCTGCCAAACTTGAAGCAGGTATTAAAGGCATGGTGAGCAAGAGCAGCAATTTATTTGAATCATTAAACTTTCGCTATTTCGGGCCAATTGACGGGCATAATATCACCAAGCTGGTTGATACATTAACTGATTTAAGAAAAATTCCCGGTCCCAAACTTCTGCATATCATAACGGTAAAGGGCAAAGGTTATACGCTTGCAGAACAAGATCAAACCAAATGGCATGCACCCGGTTTATTTGATAAAGTAACAGGTGAGATCTATAAGAAAAAATTCGAGTTACCGCAGCCACCAAAATACCAGGATGTTTTCGGACATACAATAATTGAGCTCGCAAAACAGAATGAAAAAATTATGGGCGTAACACCTGCTATGCCCAGTGGTTCATCACTAAAATTTATGATGGATGCAATGCCTGAACGCGCTTTTGATGTGGGCATTTGCGAGCAACATGCAGTTACATTAAGTGCTGGTCTTGCCACGCAAGGCATGCGTGTATTCTGCAATATCTATTCTTCATTTATGCAAAGAGCATACGACCAGGTGATACATGATGTTGCGATTCAAAAACTGCCTGTTGTATTTTGTTTAGACAGGGCTGGCTTGGTTGGCGAAGACGGACCAACACATCATGGCGCTTATGATATTCCATACATGCGGTGCATTCCAAATATGATTGTTAGTGCGCCGATGAATGAAAGCGAGTTGCGCAATTTGATGTATACAGCACAACTTGAAAAAAATAAATATCCTTTTGTAATAAGATATCCGCGTGGCGAAGGTGTAATGCCCGAATGGAAAACACCATTTAAAGAAATAGAAATTGGCAAAGGCAGAAAATTAAAAGACGGAAAAGATTTGGCAATACTTAGCTTAGGACATCCGGGAAATTTTGCAACGTCTGCTATACGCGAATTAAAAAATGAAGGTATTGATGCAGCGCATTACGATATGCGTTTTGTAAAACCGCTTGATGAACAATTGCTGCACGAAGTCTTTAGCAAATTCAATAAAATTATCACGATTGAAGACGGAACAATTGTAGGTGGATTTGGCAGTGCAATTTTAGAGTTTATGAATGCCCATCAATATAAAGCTGAAATAACAATGCTTGGTATTCCTGATAAAATAATAGAACACGGCACACTAAAAGAATTGCATCATGAGTGTAATTACGATGCAAACGCTATTGCTGAAGCTGCAATAAATATCATGCAAAAAACAACTACCTCCGAAGTAATTTAATTTACATAATCGCTTAAGATTTTTCTTACTATCACCTGTAAGCCATCTATCTGAATGTGGCTTATAAAACTTTCTTACGCGCTAAGCAAAAGGTAAACGATCTGATGTTTTTTGTGAAGACGGCTGAACCAAAAGGAGCAGAAAATCAGCAAAGGTGCAGATCATGATTTTTATGGGAGTTTATACTGCAACTAATGGTTTGCCAGGCCACTAAACTCTGCTGATATCCCTGCATGGCAAAATTGAATATTGCTGTTAAAAAACATAAGCGTTTAAAGACAAAGCTTTAACCGGAAATGGCAAAACTGCAGCGCATTCAAGAACGAACGATAAGCAGCAATACGAGTGCTTTCGGCATTCATTTACCTTCATTGGGCATCGGCGCTATTGCCTTTGAAACTGCGAGCCTTAATGTTTAATTAGTCAACTTGTGTCTTCTGCAAGTGGCATTGCTGAGCAGCGTTATTATTAAAGCTCGTTCCATTCCCGCACAAAAACTGTTCGCTACCGAACGCTTTTTACAATCTCTGTTTTCTGAAATACTTACTGTACAAGGGTTTTACCGTTGGCACATCGGTTGAGGCAGTTGTGGGTTATACCTTATGCCGGCTTTCAATGCTGCTGGTTTGTTATTACAAATTGTCCATCATAAACCAACTTCTATGTTTAAAAATTATTTTAAAACTGCTTTACGAAGTGTTTGGAAAAACAAAACCACTTCTGCAATAAATATTTTTGGCTTGTCTGTTGGCATGACCGCAGCTGTTTTTATATTTCTGTGGGTGCAGAATGAATTGAGCTTTGATAACTATCATGCGGACACAAATAAAATCTACAGGCTTACGTTAAACCTGAAATCACAAGGCTGGATATGGGAAACAACACCTTTATTGCTTGGCGATGCAGTACAAAAGGGAGTACCGGA
>JBEHXR010000321.1:0-4393 GCA_048498595.1 Bacteroidota bacterium | reverse complement strand
TAAATCCATTTTAGAATTGGGCGGAAACAATGCCATCATTATTACAGAAAATGCAGACATGAATATGGTTTTAACGGGTGCTGTGTTTGGCGCAGTAGGTACTGCTGGTCAGAGATGTACAACAACGCGCAGGCTCATTATTCATGAAAACATTTATGATAAAGTAATTGAAACATTAAAACATGCGTATGCCCAGTTAAAGATCGGCGATCCGCTGGATGCGGCAAATCATGTTGGTCCGTTAATAGATACCAAAGCCGTAGATGATTATTTAAAAGCGATTGAAAAAGCAAAAGCACAGGGTGGTAAAATAATTGTTGAGGGGGGGAAGGTGGAAGGGAAAAATTATGAAAGCGGCTGTTATGTAAAGCCCTGCATTATTGAAGCGGATAATGACCTGGAAATTGTGCAGACAGAAACTTTCGCACCTATATTATATGTAATGAAGTATTCCACAATCGAAGAAGCCATCGCAAAACAAAACGGCGTGCCACAGGGTTTATCATCATCCATATTTACCAACAACATGCGGGAGATGGAATTATTTTTATCTGCGGAAGGCAGCGATTGCGGCATTGCCAATGTAAACATCGGTACCAGTGGTGCAGAAATTGGCGGTGCTTTTGGCGGTGAAAAAGAAACCGGCGGCGGAAGGGAGAGTGGAAGTGATGCATGGAAAACGTACATGCGGCGTCAAACAAATACTATTAACTACAGCAGCCAGTTACCATTGGCGCAGGGGATTAAGTTTACGATTTAAGAATTTGAAGGTGCTTCTGTAGCCGTAAGTTAAATTGATGTGTGAATAAAAATTTAATCAATTCGAAATCATGAATAGCAGGTTCCCGCTTTCGCGGGAAAGACGTTCGAAGAGCGTTTTCTTTTTTCCTGCAGCTTTATAAAGTGAGAAACACATATAACATTTCACAGCATCACAAGTCAAGAGCAGAACGCAACCGCTCATGCGTCATGCCCAACTGGATTGGGCATCTGCTCTTAAACGTTAAGCTGGCTAATTCGATTTAATCAATTTAAAATTATGAACAGGAGGTTCCCGCCTTCGCGGGAAAGACGTGTAGCAGCGTTTTCTTTTTTCTTGCAGCTTTATAAAGTGAGAAACACCCATAAACTCTGACAACATCACAAGTCAAAAGCAGAACGCAACCGCTCATGCGTCATGCCCAACTGGATTGGCATCTGCTCTTTAACTTTAAGCTTGCTAATTCGATTTAGTCAATTCGAAATCATGAATAGCAGATTGCCGTTTTCGCGGGAAAGAAGTGCAACAGCGTTTTCTTTTTTCCTGCAGCCTTATAAAGTGAGAGCGTACCTAATACTCCATCAGCCTCCTCACACTTTCATCCAGTCTTGCTTTGGCTAAGAAGTTCTTTTCTAATTCTGTATTGAAAGGAATGGGTGTATCTAAAGATGCGCAACGTATTACAGGCGCATCCAATAACTCATAACAATGTTCATTTATCCATGCAGAAATCTCTGCACCGATTCCACCAATTAATGTGTCTTCATGTAAGATCAAAACTTTGCCCGTGCGTTCAACACTGGATCTGATTGCATCATAATCCAAAGGCAATAATGTTCTTAAATCTAAAATGTCAATTGAAATAGCTGCATGTGCATTGGCATATTCCATTGCCCAATGCACACCGCTGCCATACGTTATAATACTGATGTCTTCACCATAATCAACAATGCGTGCCTTGCCAATTTCAATTTCATAATATTCATCCGGCACATTGCCGCTGATGCTTCTGTACAAAGCTTTATGCTCAAAATATAAAACAGGATTAGGATCGTTGATGGATGCGATCAGCAAACCTTTTGCATCAATGGGTGTTGAAGGATAAACCACTTTTAAACCGGGTGTATGCACAAACCATGCTTCATTGCTTTGCGAATGAAATGGTCCTGCACCAACGCCTGCACCGGCAGGCATTCTAATTACAACATCTGCATTTTGGTTCCAGCGATAATGCAGCTTGGCAAGATTGTTTACAATCTGATTAAAGCCAACAGTTACAAAATCGGCGAACTGCATTTCCATCATCACTTTAAATCCTTCTAAACTTAAACCGAGTGCAGCACCAACAATTGCACTTTCGCAAATAGGTGTGTTGCGCACACGTTCTTTTCCAAAACTATCAACAAAGCCTTCTGTAATTTTAAATGCGCCGCCATATTCTGCAATATCCTGCCCCATTAAAATTAAGTTAGGATGTTGCTCCATGCTTTGTTTTAATCCATCGCTTATTGCGTTAATAAAACGAGCCTCCCTCCAACTCCCTCCGGTGGAGGGAGAGTTGTGAACAGGTTTACTGTTGTCAATCTTTTTTATTGTTGATCGTTGACGGTGAACTATTGATTTGCTTGCATAAACATCGTTGAGCTCAACTTCCGTATTTATTTGTATAGATGGTGCATTAAAGCCAATGGCAATTTCTTCTTCTATATGATTTTTTGTTTCTTCTTTAATGGATGCAATTTCCTCAGCAGTTATTATTTCTTCGTCGATTAAATAGTTTTCAAAATTGGTAACGGGATCTTTTTCTTTCCATTCCTCGAATAAATGCTGCGGAATATATTTAGTGCCACTTGCCTCTTCATGTCCGCGCATGCGAAACGTAAGACATTCTATTAAATAGGGCTTTTGATTTTTGACGCAGTATTCACGCACACCTTTTATAGTATCATAAACTTCTAAAATATTATTGCCGTTAATTTGAACGCCTTCCATCCCATAACCTTTTGCCCGATCAGTTAAGCGTTCACAACGATATTGTTCATACACCGGCGTGCTTAAACCATAACCATTATTTTCAATTAAAAAAATTACCGGCAGATCCCATACAGCGGCAACATTTAATGCTTCATGAAAATCGCCTTCACTTGTTCCGCCTTCACCTGTAAATGCCAGCGATATTTTATTTTCTCTTTTTAATTTATGTGCGAGTGAAGTGCCGTCTGCGATGGCAAGTTGCGGACCAAGATGTGATATCATTCCGCAGATATGATGTGTTTTATTTCCAAAATGAAAACTGCGTTCCCTGCCTTTGCTGTATCCATCATAACTGCCCTGCCATTGCATAAATAATTTATGCAGCGGCATATTGCGCGTTGTAAAAACGCCGAGATTACGATGCATTGGCATGATCCATTCATCTTCATGCAAAGCCAATGTTGCACCAACCGCAATTGCTTCCTGCCCGATGCCACTAAACCATTTTGAAATTTTTCCCTGCCGCAAAAGCACCAGCATTTTCTCTTCGATCATGCGCGGCAATAAGATCTTTTTATAAAAATCTTTAAGTTGTTCGTCTGGCAAATCCCGGCGTTGAAACTGCATCATGCGGCGAAGTTAAATTTTCAATTGTTAGTTCGATTGCAGTTAACGGTTTATTATTTCACACGGGCATATCTTTCAATATTGATGCGATTTACGCCAAGACTATCAATTTTTTCAAGTCCTTTTTGTGTAAGCGTATCATTATTTATAGTAACGGTAAAATCAAAACTATGACCTTCCCATTCCCTGTCGTTACAATATTCAAGATGTTCTGTGTAGTTACTATCTTTTAAATCATAAGCGCCGCCGCCGCAGGAAAAAAAAGCAGTAGCAGAATCTTTACCGCCATTTATATCATGACTTAAAAAAGCAAAATGATCGCCGTTTATGATTTTTATAAATGATGTGTCATTACCATAATGCGTAACGGTTGTATCATTCTTTTCTATTAAAGTGCCGGAAATTAATTTCCATGTACCTTCAATCGGCAGTTTTGTTTGTGTTGAAGTTGATTGCTGCGAAGTATTTTGGCAAGCTGCAAAAAGAACAGTTGCAAGAATAAAGATGGCAGAAAATTTCATGATGTAATTTGTTTTGATGTGAGCACAAAATAAGTATTTGCAAACAACGAATTTGTACTAAATAACAATTTTATCCAACTGCTGTAAAAAACTTTCATCTGCATCCGCGCCAATACCAATAGTATCGGGCAATTCAAGAAAAAAATTATTGTAGGTAACACCGCCTGTAACCGGATCAATTTTATGACCAAGCATGCAGGTATCCATGTCATAGAATTTTATATTATCAAATGCGGTTGCAAAATGCGCGAATGCAGTTAATGCTACACGGCTTTCGAGCATACCACCCATCATGCAGGCAATATTATTCGCTTCACAAACTGTATTTATTTTTTTTGCTTCAACTATGCCGCTGCTTTTTGCAAATTTTATATTGACATAATCGCATGCACCCGCTTTTATCAATCGTTCTGCATCGTAATGATCAAACACACTTTCATCTGCCATAATTTTTATGGGTGATATTTTTTTTAACTGTGGTAAGAATGGATCATTATGCCTGCGCATGGGT
>JBEHXR010000320.1:0-4435 GCA_048498595.1 Bacteroidota bacterium | reverse complement strand
TTCGTCATCCAGCTTCCTTCAATGAAAGGTTTTAAAAAGGTATTGTCATGATATTCACCAAAACGTTCCCAGCCATGAATCGTATCATTCAAATGCAACAAAGGCACATGCTCACCAATCGGTTGAAATGTTGTACGATTAATTTCCTGCCCGTAAGTTGGATAAGTATTACTTGAACCGAAATAGATATAAAGCTTATCATCGCCATCAGCTAAAAACCCGGGATCCCATGCACCAACTTTAAAAGAATCAGTTGCATACTTCCAATCGTCAACAGTTGGGTTAGTGCTCATCCACAATGGAAATGCTTGCGTGTAAGTTGAGCCAATTACAATCATCGTATCATGTAAAACAGCAACTGCCGGCGCACATAATTCATCATACACATTTGCATCGGGCTTTAAAAATTTTCGTGGAATAAATTTCCAGTGCAGCATATCCTCACTCCACCAATAACCCCATTGATTTGTAGAGAATAAAAAATATTTATCCTTATATAAAACAATTACGGGGTCTGCTGTTGCACGATGTCTGCCCTGTTCCGAGAAGTTTGGAATTGGCGTAAAACCGTAATCTATATTTATTGGATTGCAGTAAGTTTTTTGTTGTGCACGCAAATTTGTCGTTAAAAAAAATACTATAAACGCGAGAGCTAAAAATTTTAAAAGCTTATTCATAACTCAAATTCAATCGAACAAAATAAAACTATTTAAGCGTGAATAACTATTGTTTTACGCATATGGAGAAAGTATTATTTTGTATCAATTTTAGCTAATTATATTCCCAATTATTTTAGTATTTGTTTGATAATATAATTAGCTTTGCAACTCTATAAAATATAAAAATGAAAAACGAAAAAGAAGCTGTAATTGGTTCAGAAAAACTAAAAGCGCTAAAATTAACGATTGAAAAGATAGATAAAGATTTTGGTAAAGGCAGTGTGATGATGATGAATGAGAAAGGCGAACGCTCAATGGAAGTTATTTCAACCGGTTCCATTGGTTTAGATATTGCATTAGGTGTTGGCGGCCTTCCGCGTGGAAGAGTGATTGAAATATATGGTCCTGAATCTAGTGGTAAAACAACGATTGCAACACATGTAATAGCAGAAGCGCAAAAGAAAGGTGGCATTTGTGCGATAATAGATGCGGAGCATGCATTTGATAGTTCGTATGCGCAAAAACTTGGTGTTGATATTGACAACCTTCTAATCTCTCAACCTGATTATGGTGAACAGGCTTTAGAAATTGCCGACCGTTTAATTCTTTCAGGGGCATTAGATGTTGTAGTGATTGATTCTGTTGCAGCGCTTGTGCCTAAAGGTGAATTAGAGGGCGAAATGGGAGATAGTAAAATGGGTTTACAGGCAAGATTAATGAGCCAGGCTTTGCGCAAACTAACAGCAACCATCAGCAAAACAAATACAATATGCATTTTTATAAACCAGTTACGTGAAAAGATTGGTGTAATGTTCGGCAATCCTGAAACAACAACTGGTGGTAATGCGCTGAAATTTTATTGCTCTGTTCGATTAGATATTCGCCGCAGTGCACAAATAAAAGATGGTGATAATGCAATTGGTAATCGTGTAAAAGTAAAGGTGGTAAAGAATAAAGTTGCACCGCCGTTCCGCAGCGCAGAGTTTGATATAATTTTTGGTGAAGGCATCAGCAAGATTGGCGAAATTATAGATATGGGCGTTGAGATGGGTATCATTCAGAAAAGCGGAAGCTGGTTTAGTTATGATGGAAATAAACTTGGGCAAGGTCGCGACGCAGTAAAAGCATTATTAGGAGATAATGAAGGTTTGGCAAACGAAATTGAAGGAAAGATAAGGATGAAGCTTACTGAAATGCAGACAGCATAATTTATTTTTTATTGGCCACATATTTTTCGAAAAAATTTCTTGCGGTTAAAACAGGAATTTCTGAAAAATAAAAATCATTTGTGTCTTCTGTAACTATAAAGCCGCATTTACTTTCTATAGCAGAATAATATTCAAGGCCGTCTTCAAAATCATTTACTTTTTTGTTTGATACTGTTTTTTGAACAACACTTGCTGTTGCCTCTGCTATAGAAATATGATTGCATAACAAAGCAATTTTGTCTCTTGCAATTTTTGTCTTGTGTTTTTTTTCAGCGAAATAAAATGCAATAGCAAGACAAATAGGCGAAGTATAAATCTCAAAATTTTTCTTTTCCGAAAGACTTAAAATTCTTGCGCTATGCGTAAAAAGCGGGTATTCTTTATTTAATACTGAAACAAGAATGTTCGCATCAACAAATACTTTCATTTTTTAGAAGAATAAAATTCTTTCTTTAATGATTTTCTTGAACGTGCTTTTGTTTGATATGTAGCCGCACCTTCTGCAACCTGGCTTACCCAATCTGAAATTGGAAATTCTTCAAATGAATTGTAACCAGACGATGTTACTTTATCTAAAAGAAATTCTACCAGCCTGCTTAAGCTTACATTGTTTTTTTCTGCGTATCGCTTTGCCTTGTTTGCAATTGCCCCGTTAAAGCTCAAAGTTATTTTCGCATCCATACACCAAATTTCTGCAAAGATAAAAATATACGTATAAAAAAAATATTTTTTACGTACATTTTATTTCGCAATTGAAAACTTGTTCTCCCCGCTTTTCAAAACATATTTCTTCCCTTTCCAGATAAATGTTCCGGTGATCTTTTCCGGAAGTGTGAGATTAATATTCCATTTATTATTTTGAAAAATGTATGATGCTTTTATATTTCCATTTGGATGCGGGATTGTTCCTGATGCATTTGTAAGCGTTCCCAAATGCGGTTCAATTTTTACTTTGGAAAAACCAGGCGCATCTGTATTGATACCTAAAACAATTCTATACAATTCAATGTTCGGGCTGCTACCCCATGCATGGCAATCAGAGCGTGCACGATTTATATCATCAATCTCTGCCCATGTAGTTAATCCTTCGGCGAGATTTTGTTGCCAGATGCCAAGCCAATTTAAATAATCATTTCCATAACCTGCTTTCGTTAATGCCTGGTATAAATAATATCTGAAATAAACTGACGCTTTTGCCAGTGAAGAATCATTCAATAACTTTTCACCTAAAGCATGCGCATCATTTTCATTAACAACGTTGGTTAAAATTGCCAATGCATTTGCATGTTGCGAATAATATTTTTTTTCTTTTGTATCACTAAAAAGCCTTTTATCTGCATCCCAATATTTTTCCAGAATAATTTTTTTAAGCTGATTAATTTGTTGTTCATACGCTTTTGAATAACAACTCATGCCTAAATTTTTTTCAAGGTCGTAACCAGATTCATAAGCCATTAATAGTTGCAAATCCATCAATGCAGAATTACCATCTTTATCAATTGGTGCAACGCCGCCATCCCAGCCCGGCGCATCAACCCAATCCGTAAAATTCCAGTAGGGAGCATTCTTTATACTCCCATCTGCCTGCTGAAATTTATGAAAGAAAGCCAGCACTTGTCTTGAAATTCTCAATTGGTCTTTCACAAAATTTGTATCGCTGCGATACATGTAATAATCATGCAGCATGCTTATCCATATCAAAGAAAATGTTGGAATTTCCTGGTGAATATTATGCGGGTAACGGCTCTCCGTAATTCCTTCCGCTAATGTTGAATTTGCAATTTGTTCAATAGCGTTTCGCATTAATCTATCATCGCCGGAATTATATAAACTTACCATTGCCTGTATGCGCGTATCTCCTGCATATTGCAATTGCTCATAGTAAGGACAATCGGTATAAGTTTCCTGCGCATCTAATCTTGCAGTGCGCCAGCCAACTTCTAAAATTTTATTTAGTGATGTATCACTGCTTGAAAATTGTGCGTTCATTTTAAATGGATAACCAGTGTACATTCCATAAAAATCATCAATGATTAAATCATCATCTTGTGTTGTAACATCCAATTGCACGTAACGGTATGTTTGAAAACTCAATGCTGTAAAGTTTTGATGCGCATCTCCGTTAGAAATTATTTCATCTTTTACACCAACAATATGTTTGCCTTCAATTTCATTTCGATTTCCTTTTTGATTTTGCGCACGCCAGTCTATACTATCCGGTTCGTTTTTATATAAAGCTTCTGCATAGGTTAAACTGATGTCTGCATTTTTTCCATTGCTAAAATTTAAAACAGGAAAAGCAGTTGTTTCAAAAGATTGGTCGAATAAAATATGTGCAGTTGTATGCGCCGGAATTTTTATTGCATGATTGCCCTGCAAAAAATTTTCATCGGCTTTAATATTTGTTCTTCGTATAGATTGCAAACGCTGAGGTGTTAATTCCATCATTGGAATTGAACGCGGAATCAACATCCAGCCTGTGCTCCAGTGATTAACATTTTTTGGAATGCCGTTAAATATTTCATGTGCATTCATCCAATCATTATCATTAAAATCTAAACTCATCCA
>JBEHXR010000319.1:0-4453 GCA_048498595.1 Bacteroidota bacterium | reverse complement strand
TTAATGATATGACCGTTTGATGGATCGCAATGCAACACACTGCCTGTACGTTGTGCAACATTTGCCAGGTGACAAAGCAATACAGATTTGCTGCCTTCGTTCACAGGTGAATTTAGTTTTGCATCACCACGCACTGCATCAACAAAATTTTGAAAATGGTATAGATCAAGATTGCCGGTTGAGCTTACTAAATTATTTGCTTCAGCAGCAACATCTGTCTTGCCTTCTTTCACCAATTTATTTTTTGTATCAAAAATTTTCCAACCGCCACCACCATCATTCACCAATGTGCCACCATCACCATAAATAATAAAGCCGCGGCTCTCGCCTTCAACAGGATAATTGTTACAACTTCTTCCCTCCCATGTTATAGATTTATCACCATCAAATTCAAAACATGCAACTTGCGTATCGGTTGTTTGCCAATCATCTTTAAATGCATAACGGCCACCAGCCGATGTAACTTTTGTTGGATATTCAGCACCTAAAAACCAGCGGCAACAATCAATTTCATGCGTGCCATTATTACAACTTTCGCCGGTGCCCCAATTCCAGAACCAATGCCAGTTGTAATGAACGATATTGTCTTTATAATCTTTGCGTGGTGCAGGACCCTGCCATAAATCCCAGTTTAATGTTGCCGGAACCGGAACAACTTTTCCAACGCCAATTGATGTACGGTTATTCGCATACCATGCTTTGGCAAAATATGCTTTACCAATTGCACCATCTTTTATTAATTGCGCTGCTTCAATTAACGTGGGCATTGATCTTCTTTGGTTACCCATTTGAATATGCTTACCATATTTTAAATAAGCTTGTGAAACCAATTCACCTTCATGAGGATTTTGCCCGCAAGGTTTTTCAACATACACATGCTTACCACTTTTTACGCCCATAATTGCAGCCGGTGTATGCCAATGATCCGGCGCCGCAACAACCAATGCATCAAAATCTTTTTGCTTTAATAACTCACGAATATCTTTTACAACAATTGGTTTACGCGGCGCATCTTTTAATGCATCCAATCCATTTTTAATCGCACCATCTTCCACATCACAGATATAAGCCACTTCAACATTTTGTAATGATGCATACGATTTAGCGAGATAAGCGCCGCGGCTGTTTACACCCATAACTGCTAATACAACTTTATTACTGGGTGCATTTTTTCCGAAGACGGGGAAATTTAAAATAGTGACTCCTGCAGCAGCAGCTGATGTGTTTTGAATAAATTTTCTTCTGTTCATGATTGCAAGCTTTGCGGATAAAGATAATAGTTTACTACTAACAGAAAACCGTAAACTGAAAACTGATAATTATCTTTAAGCGCTTATCCATATCATTATGTCATTCATCATTCTAATTGCAGCCATAATCATTTTAATTCTGTTACTCACGTGGGCAAGGCTTAACGCTTTTCTTGCTTTTTTAGTAGTATCGATATTTATTGGTTTATGCAATGGCGTGAAAGTAGATCAGATAGCATCTGCTTTGCAAAAAGGAGTCGGTAGTATTCTTGGTTCATTAACCATTATTCTTTGCATGGGCGCAATGCTTGGAAAATTAATTGCAGAAAGTGGCGCAGCGCAAAAAATAACGGGCAGCCTTGTGAGTGTGTTTGGCAAAAAATACATTCTGTGGGCGATGGTATTAACAGCTTTTATTATTGGTATGCCGTTGTTCTTTGATGTAAGTTTTGTGTTGATGGTTCCTTTACTAATTTCAGTTTCTAAGCGATATAATATTCCTGTTGTGTACATTGGTTTACCGGCAGTAGCTGCGCTTTCAGTTACGCATGGATATTTGCCGCCGCATCCTGCACCAACTGCATTGGTAGCACAATACCACGCTGATCTTGGAGTGACTATGCTTTATGGTTTATGTATTGCAATTCCTGCAGTAATTATTGCAGGACCAATGTTTGCTCCAACGCTAAAAAAATATACCAATAAACCACCAGATACATTTGTGCCGAAAAATTTAGAGGAAAAAGAATTGCCGGGTCTGTTCAACAGCATTTTTACAACATTTCTTCCTGTTATTTTAATTGCGATTGCAACTGTGTGCAAACTTTTTTTGCCCGCAGAAAATTTACTCGTAAAATTTTTTACAGCAATCGGTAATCCGCCTATCGCAATGATCATTGCCGTGTTTTATGCGCTGTATAGTTTGGGTTTGAAAAGAAGAAAATCAATGACCGTTTTAATGAATCATTTGATTGATGCAGTTAAAGATATTTCTGTGATCTTATTAATATTAGCCGGCGCCGGTGCCATGAATGAAATTCTTACTGAAACCGGCATCAACACACAAATTGCAGATGCGCTGCATAATTTCAATATACATCCTTTGCTCGCTGCATGGTTAATAGCTGCGGTTATACGCATCGCATTAGGCTCGGCAACAGTTGCCGGTTTAACAACTGCCGGAATTATTGCACCTATCATTGCAACAAGCGGTGTTAATCCAAACTTAATGGTGCTGGCAACCGGTGCAGGTAGTCTAATTTTTGGTCATGTAAATGATGGCGGTTTTTGGTTGTTTAAAGAATATTTCAATTTAAGTTTGAAAGATACTTTTAAAACATGGAGCGTAATGGAAACAATTGTTTCTTTAATTGGACTGATTGGTGTATTTGTGCTAAATGCTTTTATAAAATAATATTCACTTTGGCTAAAGCCAATTATACCTGTGCTTATAACCCAAGGCTTAAGCCTTGGGTTAGGAAACGATTAGACTCGAATGGCTTTAGCCAAAGTTTAATTTAAAATCAAGTAAAAATTAAAAAAATGGATGCAGATAAAAACTTCGGACAATTAAATTTAGAATTACCACCAGCGCCAACACCAATGGGCGTTTATAAACCTTTTTTGATTGTTGGCAATCTTGTTTATGTTTCCGGTCATGGACCTTTATTGGCCGATAAAACTTTAATTCACGGTCGTGTTGGCGATACCATGAATGAAGATGAAGGAAAGCAAGCGGCGCAACAAGTTGGACTTGCAATTCTCGCAACGCTTAAACAAAATCTTGGTTCATTTAATAAAATAAGACGTGTAATAAAAGTTTTAGGCATGGTTGCATCAACATCAAATTTTGAAAAGCATCCTTATGTTATTAATGGCTGCAGCGAATTGTTTGCAAAAGTTTGGGGCGATGATAATGGCGTTGGTGTTCGCAGTGCAGTTGGTATGGGTTCTTTGCCGGGAAATATTCCTGTAGAAATAGAGGCTGTGTTTGAATTAGCTTAAATAATTCCAGACGCTTCTAAAGCATCAGACCGTTAGCTTTACACCATCATAAATTTCAGCAATCAATATACTTTCATTAATTGCTTTTATGTCGAGATAACTATTTGCATCATTATACTCTTCCAGTTCCCAATGATTATGTTCATTCAATCTGAAAACCTCAACATGCAAACTTTGCGAATCAACAAGAATGTATTCTTTTAAAGTATTAATATCACGATACAATTTAAATTTTTCACCGCGGTCATAATTCTTTGTTTTTGGTGAAAGCACTTCAATAATAACAGTTGGATTTAAAACGTTGTATTCATCATTATCCAACGTTATAACTTCACCACAAACAATTGATATATCAGGATAAGTAAATAAAGTGTTTGAAGGAATATGTATGCGCATATCACTGCCAAATGGTTTACATTTTTTGCCCTTCAATTTTTGACCCAGCACAGTCATTAGGTTACTGGTAATTGTGTTGTGAGGCAACTTTGTGCCAGTCATCGCAAACACTTCACCTTTATAGTATTCATGTTTTTCTAAAGAAGCATCTTCCATTTCAAGATATTCTTCAATAGAAATTTTTTGTTTGTTGTAGTCAATTGCCGCTTCATTCACTTCCATACTATAAAAATACAAAATCAGTTTTGAAATAAAGTTTTCGATACTTTGTGTTTTAGTTGATTAAAAAGAGTTCAAATGAATTGGTTTGAAATAAAAAACATTGAAAGCATAGATTCACCTGCGTTAATTATTTACAAGGATCGTGTTGAAAAAAATATTCAATCATTAATCCAGATGAAAGATGTTGAGCAATTGCGGCCGCATGTAAAAACAAACAAGATTGCAGAAGTATGTAAGATGATGATGGAAGCAGGTATTAAAAAATTTAAATGCGCAACCATTGCGGAAGCAGAAATGTTGGGAATGATAAATGCGCCTGATGTTTTACTTGCTTATCAACCAACACAAACAAAAGCAAAACGTTTGTTGCAGCTTGTTCAAAAATATCCTGCTACACATTTTTCCTGTTTGATTGATGATGCTGAAAATGCAGAAAACATTTCCAAAATTTTTTCTGAGAATAATAAAAAGCTTGATGTTTATATTGATTTAAATGTTGGTCAGAACAGAACAGGCATTAAAACTGAAAACGCCTTTCAACTTTTTGAAGACTGCGAAAATTTACAAGGTATAAATATTTG
>JBEHXR010000318.1:0-4462 GCA_048498595.1 Bacteroidota bacterium | reverse complement strand
CGCATCAACCATAATTATTTTTTCTGAAGATGCAGGCTCACGATTTCCTTCTTCATATCTCACATTGGTTTCTGCAAATACATTTAAGGTGATTGATTCTGTCGCGGGCTCTGCAGCATTCTTTGCTTTTTCAAAAGAGAGCTTTACCTCTGTTTGCGCATCTTCTTCAATTTGCTGAAGCTGTGCTTCTGTAAAACCACTTTGTCCAAGATATTTTTTCAGTTTGATGATTGGATCTTCCGTGGCATGCTTATCCAGATCTTCCTGCGTTCTGTAATATTCTTTTCTTACACCGCTTGTATGATGCCCCAACAATGGCACTGTGGCATACACCAACACAGGTGTTCTTTCTCTGCGTGCATGATTAATTGCATATTGCATGGTGCCATATGCGTGCTCAAAAATACTTCCATCAACTTTTACTTTATGCAAGCCCTTAAAACCATCTGCATATTCAAAGGCATTCATTGCTCTCGATTCTTCCGCGGTTGCACTAATGCCCCAGCCATTATCCTGCACCAAATAAATTATGGGCAATTGTTTCAATACAGCAAACTGCAATGCTTCGCTCACTTCACCTTCGGTAATACTGCTGTCACCCAAACTGCACACAACAACAGGCGGCTCGTTGTTTGGTCCTTTTTTTAAATTGGATGAATTAATCTTTTCAAGATACTGAATGCCTTGCGCTAAACCCGTTGTAGGAATTGCCTGCATACCGGTTGCGCTGCTTTGATGAATGATGCCCGGCTTGTTTGCATCTTTATTTGATGGATGACAGTAATAAGAACGACCACCGGAAAAAGGATCATCTGCTTTTGCTAACAATTGTAACATTAACTGGTAAGGCGTATAGCCAAGCGATAATAACAAACTATCATCGCGATAATAAGGGCTTACAAAATCGCATGGCAAAAGATGAATGCCGGTTGCTATTTGTATAGCTTCGTGACCTCTTGAAGTGGAGTGGACATATTTACAGACTTGCCTGTTGCTTTCATACGTATCACTCATGCATCTTGCAAGAGCCATAATACGATAAGCATGGGCAAGAATCTTATTATCAAGCATTGCGCAAATATCAGGTACGGAATGAGAATGACAAAAATCAGAAGAAACAATCAAGAACCAAAACAGCTTCAAAAAAAAATCAAATCAATTTCAAATTTGAGGTTTATAGCTTGATGTTTACTTAATACCAAGTTCGAAAACTTTTTCGTTTTCAAAGAAGCCTTCCAGAACATCACCTACTACACACTCTCCTACTCCAGCCGGCGTTCCTGTATAAACCAAATCTCCAATATTTAATGCAAAGTATTTTGAAATATCTGAGATGATGCGATCAAAAGAAAAAATCATGTCTTTACTATTACCTACCTGTGCCGTTTCACTATTTTTCTTTAATGAAAAATTGATGTTTTTCAAATTCATGGTTTTATTCAAGTCGAACCATTTTCCCGTAACTGCTGAACAATCCCATGCTTTGGCTTTTTCCCACGGCAATCGTTTTTCTTTTAGCTCGCTTTGAATATCTCTTGCAGTAAAATCAATACCAACCGTAATGGCATTGTAATAATGTGACGCCTGGTTTTCAGGAATATATTTACCATTTTTCGAAATGCGAATTACCAGTTCTGCCTCATAATGCAGTTCATTCGTAAACTCGGGATAATAAAAGGGATTATGAGCAAGCAGCAAGGCGCTTTTGGGTTTAAGAAAAATAACAGGTTCCGCGGGTACTTCGTTATTCAGTTCTTTTGCATGCTCGACATAGTTTCTGCCGACACAAAATATTTTCATTTAAGCAGGTTTTTCGGTTTAATAAAAATAGAAACATAATGTTTAAATAACAAAAGTTTAAACAGTGATTTTAAAATTATTTACAGCATTCATTGTTCGTTCAATGCCAATCGTAGCAAAGCTTTCAATTACCTCACTGCAATATTCAATCTTCTTCCAAATAAGTGCAAGTTCTTCAGGAAACCATTTGGAAAGTACAAACGCGGCCTGCATTCCTTTGGGATAATTATTGCCAATTCCAAAGCGAAGTTTCGGGTAATTAGTTGTATTGAGGATTTGCTGAATATCTCTTAATCCATTATGACCGCCATCACTTCCGCTCGGTCTCAATCTTAAAGTATCAATTGGTAATGCAATGTCATCTACAATGGTTAAAGTGTTTTCAATTGCAATTTTTTCTTTGTCCATCCAATACTTAAATGCTTTACCGCTTAAGTTCATGTAAGTAGATGGCTTTATGCAGAAGAAAATTTTGCCTTTGTATTTTACTTCGGCTGTATCGGCAAGCCGTTGTGTTGTAAAAGCACCTTTATGTTTTAGCACGAATGCAGTTACTACATCAAAACCAATGTTATGACGCGTATGCTGGTATTCTTCACCAACATTCCCCAATCCTACTATTAAAAATTTGCTCATTAGCTTCTATAAATAACAAAGCCCTGCAATTACAGGGCTCTGCAGAAAAACTATCTTGATCATTTCTTCTTTTCTTCTTTTGCCGGTGCTGCTTTTGTTGCTGCTGCCGCAGGTGCTGCTGCTGCGGCTGTTGCCGGTGCGGTGGCTGCTTCTTCCTGTTTTAATTGTCTTGTTAATGTAACAGATGCAATTGGAATACGTGGTGAATTCATCACTTCCATATTCTCAGCTTTTACATCTTCAACACGAATGTTTCCATTCAATTCAAGATCGCTAATATCTACTTCTATATTTTCTTTTAAATATTTAGGAAGTGTTTTAACCTTTAGCGATTTCATTTTTGTAACAAGCTTTCCACCTTCTTTCACACCAGACGGTGTACCTACAAATTTTAGTGGTAAATCAGCAGTAACTTTTTTGTCTTCCACCAATTCCAATAAATCAATATGATTTAAAGCATCGGTAACCTGGTCAAACTGCAAATCTTTTAAAATGCAGGTGTAAGTCTTACCATCTAAATTAACTTTTGCTAACTGAAACTGGCTGGTATATACAAGTGGCTTAAGTGTTTTTGCAGAAGTATAAAAATTTACTGTTTCTGCACCCCCGTAAATTACACCAGGCACGAGTTCCTGAGAGCGAAGCAGGCGGGTGGCTTTTTTGCCGAGTTCGGTCCTCAGTTGTCCATCGATTGTAATTGAGTTCATAATATATAAAAATTGATTTAACTAAATTCTTCCAACCTTTTCTCTCATTTGCGAATGAATGAAGAGGCTGGTAATACTTTTATTTTCGTAAGCATTTCTAATTGCAATTGCAAAAAGATCCGCCACTGTAATAACTTTTATTTTTCTGCTGTGATGTTTTAGCGGAATTGTATCGCAAACCACTAATTCTTCCAGCACGCTATTCTCAATATTTTCATAAGCCTTTCCGCTTAACACAGGATGCGTACAAAGTGCTCTCACACTTCTCGCACCATTTTCTTTTAAAAGAGATGCGGCTTTTGCCAATGTGCCACCTGTATCAATAATATCATCTATCAGCACAACATCTCTTCCCTCAACTTCACCTATTAATACCATGCTCGCTATTTCGTTTGCCCGCTTGCGATGCTTATCGCAAATCACCATTTCTGCATTAAAATAGCTGGCAATTTCTCTTACCCTATTGGTGCTTCCCACGTCGGGGGCGGCAAAGGTAAGGTTTTCAAGGTTAAGATTTTCTATATAAGGAATGAAAATCGCTGAGCTATCGAGATGGTCAACCGGAATATCGAAAAAACCCTGTATTTGCGCCGCATGCAAATCCATTGTAATAACACGATTGGCGCCTGCCGTTTCCAGTAAAGAAGCTACCAGTTTAGAACCGATAGCAACACGCGGTCTGTCTTTCCTATCCTGTCTTGCATAGCCATAATATGGAATCACTGCTATGATCTTATAGGCGCTTGCCCGCTTTGCGCCATCAATCATTAATAATAATTCCATTAAATTATCAGATGGGGAGCAGGTGCTTTGAATAAGAAAAACGTAATCGCCACGAATACTTTCAAGAAACACAGGTTGAATTTCTCCGTCGCTAAATTTTTGAATATTGATTTTGCCAGGCGGTATGTTAAACCGGTCCGCAATATCAGCGCCTAATTTATGCGAACCTGTACCTGAGAAAATTTTAACTGATGGGCCCATATGTGGTTAGTTAAGCGGCGAAGATAGAAATTCAAAAAAGAAATATTAATTTGATGCTCTATTTTTTTACAATGCCTAACACCTCTATTAAAAATTGGGCGATTGATGACCGTCCAAGAGAAAAAATGCTGCTAAAGGGTACTTCCACTTTAAGCAATACAGAACTGCTCGCAATTTTAATTAACAATGGTACAAAAGATAAAAGCGCTGTTGATGTTTGTAAAGAATTATTAGCTGCTGTAGAAAACGATTTGCAAAAACTTGGCAGGTTATCCATCAAAGAAATTATAAAATTAAAAATAAAAGGCATTGGCGAAGCGAAAGCTGTTTCTATT
>JBEHXR010000317.1:0-4472 GCA_048498595.1 Bacteroidota bacterium | reverse complement strand
TAACAAAAGCGAAGTACACAAGTATGATAAGGTAATCGGCAAAATGCAATTTCATGTAGCGCAGATTTCGTTGATGCCACAATATAAGTTTTTAGTTTACAGTTTACCGCTAAACATTTATCGTTTACTTTTTGAACACTGTTTAGTAAAAGACTTTTTAATACTCCGCACCATACACTTTATGTTTATTTGCAAAGAAAATTTTTCTTTGCAGCCATCTAATGAAAAGTATAATTGTAGTAATTGGAATATAATCTACTTTTTGAAGAACCTTAAAAAATAGTAATAAAGCATCAATTTGCAATCCCCAAAAAAATACTCCACTTAAGGATGGTTGAATTTTAAAATTCAATTCCCTCCCATAACATAAGCCTAATGGCATGATATATTTTTGTGTCAAACCTTTGCAAATGCTGAAATCAATAAAATAATCATCTTGCTTGGTTATTTCTTCTACTTCCTCAAAATACTCAAGTAAAAGTTTTTTCACTTTAGAGTGGTACCCTTGTAATTGATCAAAGTACAATAAAAAATTTTCAATAGATCGCAAGCATAAATAGCGTCGTTCTTTTTTATTTAATTTATTTTTTAGCGCTTGAAGTTTCTCTTGAAATTCTTTCATGAAAGAATGGATGTTATAAAAATAAAAAGCTTTTTATTAGGGAACTGTTTATTCAGTCAAAAAATATTAAGCAATTCAATTAACTTTATACTTCAAAATCATTCCAAATGAGCGCCGCAAGTTTCAATGAAAAAGAAATTAACCCGTTAGAAAGTTTAGATGAATGGGAAGACGATTTGTTGAAACGTTATCCTGATCCTGAGCAAGTCGCTACTTCAAAATCAACGGAAGCATACAGAAATTATGAAGAGCCGGGAAGAGATACGGTGAAAGAATTTTATCGCCTGAACCATACTTATCAAACCTATGATTTTGTGCAACAGAAACGTGCTGATTATTTAAAGTTTGATAAAAAGAAAATGCCGGTTTGGGATGCATTTCAATTTTTGAATCAGTTGGTTGATGATTCAGATCCTGATACAGATTTGGATCAGTTTCAGCATTTATTACAAACGGCTGAAGCTATAAGAAATGAGGGACATCCTGATTGGATGGTTTGTGTTGGCTTATTACATGATATGGGCAAAGTGTTGTGCTTATTTGGTGAACCTCAATGGGCTGTTGTTGGCGATACTTTCCCCGTTGGTTGTGCTTATTCAAATAAGATTGTCTATCCTGAATTCTTTAAAAATAATCCTGATTATTCTGATGAACGTTTCAACACAAAATTTGGCGTGTACGAACCGAATTGTGGTTTACGTAATGTAACCATGAGCTGGGGACATGATGAATATGTTTATCATATTGCAAAAAATAGTTTACCTGAAGAAGGTCTGTACATGTTGCGTTATCATTCATTTTATCCCTGGCATAAAGAAGGAGCATACGACCATTTGTTAGATGAACACGATCGCAAAATGTTGAAGTGGGTAAAATTGTTTAACCCGTATGATCTGTATTCAAAAAATCCAACACCACCCAATTGGAAAGAATTAAAACCATATTACGAAGATTTAGTGGCGAAATATTTGCCTGCAGAGTTGAAGTTTTAATTGCCTAACTCTTCTCTCCTATAAATTGATCTGTTTGATGTTTGAATAGAACATTGAAGGTTGTAAGACTTCCGTAAATGCGTGTAATGTATTGTTGCAAATCAATTTTATCTTCATCGGTAAGCATCTTGTGCGCGTTGATACGTTGTTCCATTACCCGTAACCTGTCTCGCAACATAACTATCTTATGAAAGAACACTTCAACCGGCACTTCTTTTTCTTTTAATGCTGTATCGCCTGGCTTTAAAATCATAACACCGTTCTTCCATTTTTCTCCTAAAGGAACAATCTCCGTTATATCACTCCATGTTCTTAAAATTTTTATCAATGCATCTTCGGCCTCACTAAAACTTACGTTATATTCAGGCTCGATTCTTTCAATTACTTCCATCTCAAAATTTCTTGACACAGGTTGAACACCCTGTTCAATAAAACAAACATCATATTTGTTTTTATGCAGTCTTATAACAACACCTTTTCCAAACGACGGATGATTGATGCGCGAACCGATACCTAAAACTTCCATGATAATTTTTGAGATAAAAATAAAGAAGCTGGCAGAGATATAATAGAATTTAGTTCGATTTATGAAAACAAAACATGTAGCAAAGAAATCTGATTAACTCCATTAGAATGAATGTTAATATTTATTTTCTCAGTTCAAACAAATGCAATACTTGTGGAAACAAAGCATCCATTGTTTCTTCAACACCCCGAACAGAACCCGGCATTGTAATCACTAATGTATTTTTAATAAACCCTGCAACACTTCTGGAAAGCATTGCATAAGGCATACGTTGTTGCCCATAACTTCTTGCAGCTTCACTTATACCAGTAATTTCTTTTTCAAGTAAAGGTTTTATGGCTTCGGGTGTATTATCGCGTTGAGATAAGCCTGTGCCGCCGGTAAATAAAACCATATCAAATTTATCAGCAACATACTTTTTTAAAGCTGATTGAATGGCGTCAATGTCATCAGCAACGATTAAGTAACTGTTTGTTTCGATTTGCAGTTGTTGTAAACGTTCGATAATTTTTTTTCCACTTTTATCTTCGTTCTCTCCTTTCGATATAGAATCAGAACAAACAACAACAGCACATTTTAAATTATCAACATTTAGTTTCAAATCTGTTTTACCACCAGATTTGCTTTCCAGCTTTATGCTCGAAATTTCAACATGCTTATCTATCGGCTTTAGCATATCATACATTACCAAAGCAACAACAGATGCGCCATGCATCGCTTCCACTTCAACACCGGTTTTATAAATAGTATGCACTTCAACATTTATAATAACAGTCAATTCATTAATTGAAAAAGTTATCGCAGCAAATTCAACAGGCAAAGGGTGACAATCAGGAATTACATCGCTCGTTTTTTTAATAGCCAATAAACCTGCAGCTCTGGAGAATTCAAATACATCACCTTTTGGCACCAGTTTATTTTTAATAGCATCGATTGTTTGTTGCGATGAAACTTTCACCAATGCGCTTGCAATTGCTTTTCGCAAGCTGTTTTGTTTATGCGTAATATTTACCATAATTAACTATTCACTTTCCAGGTATATGTTTCGTCTTCAAAAATCTCTTTTCCCCAAACCGGCAATTCGTTTTTGATGCGTTCAACCATTTCGTTGCAGGCATCAATTGCGGCGCGTCTATGTTTTGAAGATGTGAACACAAACAAACTTATTTCACCAACTTTCACTGTACCTAAACTGTGATAAACATGCATGCAGGTCAAATCATATTTCGCAAAAATCGCTTCGCGAATTATATGCATTTTTTCCAGCGCCATTTCTTCATACGTCGTATAATCAATCGCCAAAACAACTTTATTATTCAGCACATCAGCACGTACCTGGCCAAGAAAAATATTATGCGCACCAATATTTTTTTTGGAACTGTGCTTTGCAATTTGTTCTGCAATAAACTGCGCCGAAATTGCGCCATCAAGAAAAATATTTTTAAGCTTCTTTTCTGTCATCGCGGATTTTCAATATTTATTTCTGATGTGCCTGTGAAGAATGTTTCTTCCATTCAACAATTCCATCTTTTAAACTATAAATGTGTTTATCATTAAAAATTTCTTTCAAAAACTGTGCAGCTTGCAAACTTCTTTTTCCTGACTGACAAAATACAACCACATTATTTTTTTCAATAGCAGATGTATTATTCATTAATTCTATCAAGGGAATTTTCAAATGCTCAAATTCATGAACAAAAGGTCGTTCATCTTTTTCGCGAACATCAATGATCAGTGTATTGCTATCATTAATTATATCTTGAAACTGATCAACATTAATTTCAAAATTATTATCGAGTTTCGATGAGCACAACCAATCATAATCCATTCTCAAAAAAGCATCCTGATCTTTTGGAATAAATTGCTGCGCTTCCGTATTCAACGATAAAGTAAACTCATAAACACTATTATCTAATGCATTATATGTTAGCATTACATCAATCAACGGTTTACCAATTCCTGTAATAAGTTTGATTGTTTCATTCGCCTGCATCGTTCCAATAATACCCGGCAATATGCCCAACACACCGGCATCAGCACAGTTTAAAACTTCATCATCTTTTGGCGGCGTTGGAAATAAATCACGGTAACTTACAGTTGCTTCATTTCCATTTCTCTTTACATTAAATATCGCAATTTGTCCTTCAAATTTTGAAATGGCTGCATATATCAACGGCTTATTCAATAACACGCAGGCATCATTAACCATATAACGCGTAGAAAAATTGTCGGCGCCATCAATCACAATATCAAAATGATTGATGATTGTTAAAGCGTTCTTATTTGTTAATCTTTGATTGTATGATATAATATTTATCTTATCATTTAATCG
>JBEHXR010000316.1:0-4483 GCA_048498595.1 Bacteroidota bacterium | reverse complement strand
TCTAAGAACATGTATTCTGAACAAGGATTTGATGCATTGATGCGGCCACCTTTTGGACAAGTATGCCATTCATTAATTGTAGTATCATATTGTGTTCCCGGATCAGCGCAGCGCCATGCTGCATAATTAATCTGATTCCAAACTTCACGTGCAGGAATTTTTTTCATTACACGTCCATCCGTTCTTGCCTTTAATTCCCAATCACCATCTCTTTCCAGTATTTCAAAAAATTCATTAGGAATACGAACTGAGTTATTTGAATTCTGACCAGACACGGTAAGATAAGCTTCGCCTTCATAACTGTTATCATAACCTGCAGCAACCAAAGCACCCACTTTTTTCTCTTCTTCCATTTTCCAATTGATGAAGCTCATCACTTCAGGATGATCTAAATCCAAACAAACCATTTTTGCAGCGCGTCTTGTAGTGCCGCCACTTTTTATTGCACCTGCAGACCTGTCTCCTATTTTTAAAAAACTCATTAAACCGCTTGATGTTCCGCCACCACTTAATTTTTCTCCTTCTCCACGTATGCGGGAGAAGTTTGTTCCCACACCTGAACCATATTTAAAAATTCTTGCCTCACGAATCCATAAATCCATAATACCGCCATCATTTACCAAATCATCATCAACACTTAAAATAAAACAGGCATGCGGCTGAGGACGCTCATAAGCACTCGTAGATTTTTTCAATTGCCCATCTCTTGCATCAACATAATAATGTCCCTGCGGCTTGCCCGTGATGCCATAACTTTCATGCAAACCTGTGTTAAACCATTGCGGACTATTGGGCACGCAAGCCTGGTTTAAAATACTATACACTAACTCTTCGTAAAATATTTGTGCATCATTTTCAGAATCGAAATACCCATAACGTTGCCCCCACACCTTCCAGCAATTTGCCATGCGATGTGCAACTTGCTTTGCAGATGTCTCACGTCCCAAACTTCCATCAGCCTGCGGCACACCTGCTTTACGAAAATATTTTTGCGCGATGATATCCGTTGCAATCTGGCTCCATTGTTTTGGAACTTCAACATCCTTCATCTCAAATAAAACTTCGCCCGTTGGATTTTTAATTACACTGGTGCGATAGTCGTATTCAAACATATCAAAGGGGCTAACACCTTCTTTTGTGAAGCGGCGTTGAAAGCGGAGTGCATGTGATGGGTTTTCTGTCATCATCTTAATTATTTTAATGCGTTTTTAAATTATTTTTTTTCGGTTAGTTCTCGTTAGAGGCAGAAGACGAAAATATCTTTCTACTTTGAAAAACTAAAGTCTGAATATGCACATGCTGTGGAAAATAGATGTGCAATTTTTGGAATCTCAATGGGGCGCTGCATTTCACAAAACTTTGTTACTGTATAAAAAAATTTTTAGAATTTATTTACGGCAATTCTAAAATCCGGTATATCTAAAATTAAAAAATAATATCGGTAATTGCAGGTTATCATCAGAAAATAACAGTACATTTATTTACCCTTTGGAGTAAATACATCTGCACAGCAATCTGAGGTCTTTGTCAGCTGAATTTTTAAAGAAGAAGCCGAAGTAATCTTCAGGCATACCATCATAATTCATCTGTTTACCACTTAAATAACAAACAAGAATAAAAGCTAATTAAATAAATTAAAGTAAAGCTCCATTTATGACAAATCAATTATGGCTTAATCTTCCGGTGAAAGACCTGGAGAAATCAAAACAGTTTTTTTCTCAGTTGGGTTTTTCATTTAACACGGAACACGGTAATTCACCGGTTTCGGCAAGTCTTGTAATTGGTAAAAATGTAGTTATGTTATTTAATGAAAATGCATTTAAAGGTTTTACAAAAACTGATATAACCGATACTTCAAAAACAAACGAAATATTAATTTCTATTGATGCTGAAAGCAGGGAAGAAGTAGATGTGTTAGCTAATAAAGTTGAAGCTGCAGGTGGAAAAATTTTTGGAAAGCCAGGCGATATTGATAACTGGATGTATGGTTTTGGTTTTATTGATTTAGATGGTCACCGCTGGAATGTTTTATATATGGATATGAGCAAAATGCCGCACTAACAGTGGTATAAAAATTCAATCAATCGCATACTCCTCTTCATTAAACGCAATGCCATGTTGTTTTAATTCTTCCAACACAAGTTTATAAATTGATGGAAGCACAGGAATCTGCAAACCTGTTTCTGTAATTTTTTCTTCGAGAATTAATTTAGCTGCAATGCCTAAAGGCAAGCCAACTGTTTTTGCCATTGCAGTATGCAAACTATCTTCTCCTTTTACAACAAGACAACTTTGAACGTTTGATTTTTTTTCGTTCAGTTCGTACTCAATTTCATGCAGCATTATTATCATGTCTTTATCAGCCGGCTGCAAAGCAAGTTTTGTTTCTAAAATAAATTGCAACACATCTGTAGCACTGCACAAACCTTTATTAATAACAATGTCATCATTCAAACCAAGAAAAAATAATTGCTTTAGAGTTAAATTAGCTTCGTGCATTTGAACAGCTACACTTTCTGCAGCACGGCTTTTTACATCATCAACATTTAAAGTAGTAAGCTCACCCTTTTCATCAATCATCATAAAATCATCTTCGGGCGCTTCGCCTTCATCAATTGCCTCCTGCTCTGCCTGCATAAGATTCATTAATTGTTCCATCATTTTTTTTGCATACTCAAGCCGCGTGCTCAGCAACTGCGTTAACCATTCACTAAAACCATGTTTTTCAAAATGCTGCTTAAAAAAATCAGAGATCGTCATTCCATTTGTATCATACACTTTTTCTTCATCAGTAAGTTTTAGGTCGATGATATTTTTCCATCCAAAACAAAAATCGGGATGACGTAAAGTGGTGCGTATAAAAGTTGAAATATCTTCTAAATGATAAAGTGAAAGATAACTCAGCGAATCGCGATTAGCATAATAAGAATAGTTACCCAGGCCGGGAACGTTTACGTTATGCTCAGCAGAAAATAATTGTTCATACGATAACCTTACTTCTTCGTTATTTTCTCTGTAATGTGCGCCGGCTTTTCCTGCCATAACAATGTTGCGTGGGTTCCAGCTTATTTTATAATGCCAGGGATTATCATCACTTTCAGGTGCAACAAGTCCGCCGCAATGTGATTTAAAAGAAGTAATCCTTCCACCTTTACTTCTTATGTCATCAATCAAATTCATTGCACTCATGTGATCGATTCCGGGATCGAGTCCCATCTCACACAAAAACAAAATATTACTTTGTTTAATTTCTGATGCAAGCTTTTTTAATTCTTCATCAACATAAGATGCAGTGAGTAAATGTTTTTTAAAATGAAGACAATCGAAAGCAATTAAATTATGCAAATGCGGTGGCATTAAAGAAATAACAACATCTGCAGTTTGAATATATTTCTGTCGCTCATCAGCATTTGTTACATCAACCGCAACAGGAAAAACATTCTGCTGCACGCCCACTTTTTTCTGAACAGATTGAAGATCGCCGTCAGCGATAGTTACTTTATAACCTTCGTTTGCTGAAAGATTTTTTAAATAATCAATTAAAACAGTTGCAGATTTTCCGGCACCAAAAAGAAGAATATGTTTTGTGGTTTTCTCAACAGGCATTCGAATCAAACTTAAACAACAAAGTTAAGACTACAGCTATTATCAATTATCACCTACTGCATACACATTATCTGCTTCAGAACTAACCAAAGAAACTTTTGATGTAGCGTAAGATGAATTAATATCGCGTGGCATTTTTATAGTAACGCTTTTTCCGGCCTTTAAATTATGCAGGTTCATAGTTTCTCCTTTACGGTAACGACCCGAAGCATCATAATACTGCACATCAATCACAACAAGATCAAGATTATCATCACTCGTATTTTGAATTTTTAAACTGCCGTTTCCATCATTCATCGATACATATTCAGGAACACTTACATAATCTGTAGCAGAAGTCGCTTTTATGCCTTTCGTTGTTATTGGATTATTATTTGCAACTTGATTTGTTGGCTGAGTATTTGAAACGTCAGCACCGTTTGTTCTGCGGCGCACAGGTCTGTTTTCTGCAGCATTTAAATCGCCATTATCTGCAGAGGAAGCATCATTATAAGAATTATCCCGCGGAACATTATTTATAACTGAAGGATCAAACTGTTTAATGGTTTTATCAGCATTCTTTTTTAAATCAACATCAGCAACTGCAGTTGAATTTTTTTGAGTGATATCATTCGGAGTTTCATTATTTGCTTTAACAGGAGCAACAAATTTTGTGTTGCTTGCAAACTGATTCGATTTTTCTTTTGCTACAGGTTTTTCAACGGCTTCATCAGAAATATTTGAATTGATTTGTTTTTGTTCTGATGTTTGTGAAGTGCCTGAATTATTATTTGCCCCGGTTGTGTTTAAGTTTGACTTTGGTTGTTCATTTGAATTTGTTGCAGTTTGTTGCTGAATAGCAGAACCCGTAAATGCTGAAGCTTTTGTATCATGCAAC
>JBEHXR010000315.1:0-4507 GCA_048498595.1 Bacteroidota bacterium | reverse complement strand
TAAGCTTTCAAAGGGTGATTATAGCATTACCGTGGAAGATAGTAATAAATGCACTGTTTCAGAAACTGCAGAGGTTAATGCAACTAATCAAAGTTGTGCGACCGATATAACCATCTCTCCCAATCCAAGTAATTCATTTTTCAGAATAACTATTGGCGCTAACTTGATTTCAAATCATATTAAAATAGCTGTTTATAACGAACGTGGAAGATTAGTTTATTTAGACCATGGAACTCAGATTACTTCATATAAATTCGGTAATTCATTTGAGCCAGGAATTTATTTGGTTAAGATAGAAGCGGATTCAAACAAATATGTTTTCCGAATAATAAAAAATTAAAATCACGCTTATTGCAATAATAAATTGCAATTATAATTGCATTCTATTACCTTTGCCGTCCGAAAAAATTATTTTATGGCAAGAGTTTGCGAAGTAACCGGAAAAAAGCCGATGGGTGGGCATACCGTTTCTCACTCTAATATTAAAACAAAGCGTCGTTTTTTGCCCAATCTTCAAACGAAGCGTTATTATTTTGCTGAAGAGGACAGGTGGGTTACTTTAAAAGTTTCAACAGAAGCTATCCGCACAATTAATAAAAAAGGATTGGCAGCTGTAATTAAAGATCTAAGAGCAAACGGTACTCATATTTAATTTCAAACTTAATTACAATGGCAAAGAAAGGCAACAGGGTTCAGGTGATTTTAGAATGCACAGAGCATAAAAACAGCGGTTTGCCGGGTACAAGCCGTTACATCTCTACAAAAAATAAAAAAAACACACCTGAGCGTTTAGAACTAAAGAAGTACAACCCGATTCTAAAAAAGGTAACTGTTCATAAAGAAATAAAATAATTATATGCTGATTTGAAATGTTCTTACTTTTCAGGTTAGCTATTTAAAATTTTAAAAGTAAAAAAATGGCAAAAGCGGCAAAAACGGCTATAAAAACGAAAGATCAAAAAACAGCTGCAGAAGCAAAAAACTGGAGTAAAGTTATTCGTTCTGTACGCAGCCCTAAAACTGGCGCGTATACTTTTAAAGAAGCAATCGTTCATAAAGACAAAGTGAAAGAATTTCTTTCTCAGAAATAAATACTAAAACAAACTTCTAACGATGCCATTCAATTTTGAATGGCTTTTTAATTTAAGCAATACATTAGTTCCAGTTTACTAGCATTAATACAATTCAGCCCGTTCCCTTTCTTTATCCGCAATAATATTTCTTCTTATATAAACAATAAGTAGATTTATACTGCCGCAGAACAAAGCATAAAAATTTTGGACTAAAGCAACCATATTGCTTATAAATAAGTTTAGTTTAATTACAAGGAGAAGAAATCTTGCAAGATGTATTGACTATCTTAAAAGGCTGTGTAAATGGTGATTCCCGTTGCCAAAAGCAATTTTATGATCGCTATTTGCATTTTGCTTTGAAAACATCCTTCAGGTATGTGCACTGTTTTGAAAATGCTGCACACGCAACAAATGATGCCTTTGTAAAAATCTTCAGGAACATTGCCCACTTCGAAATAAGAGATCCTCATAATTTAGAAATTATGCTGATGGCTTGGATAAAACGAATAGTTATAAATGCATCGATAGATTACATGAGCAAAGAAAGCCTGGTGCCGCAAAACACTGAGCTGCCTGAAACAGTTTGGAAGAAAACAGCAAATTCTGAAAACGGAGAAGATAAAGTTTTGTATAAAGAGCTAATTGTGCTTATAAGAAAATTAAGCCCTGCATACAGGGTGGTGTTTAATTTATATGTAATAGATGGCTATTCTCATCCTGAAATTGCTAAGATGCTAAATATTTCTGTTGGCACTTCAAAATCAAACTTGGCAAAAGCAAGAGCATTTTTGCAAAAGCATTTTATAAAAGATAATAATGGCAATGCACTATGTTTTACATGAAAGGTGACGATATGGAAGAAATGTTCAGAAAAGCCGCTGACGGATATGAGCTAAATGAAGAGATGGCTGCTGACTGGAATAAAGTACAGACTGCATTGCAGGATGAAGAGGCTACTGTTATACCTGCAAAAAAAGAAAAGAAGCGCAGAAAATATTTTTTTGTTTGGATATTTTTAGTGCTCGGATTGATTTCTTTATTTATCTACGAAACAGCATTTCATTTTTCAAGCAAAGAACAAAAAGGAAAATCTGAAATATCAGGCAACTTGAACTCAAAAACTAAAACAGATTTAAAGGCTGACCAAAATACAGCGGCAAAAGAAAGTAACAGTAGTGCTGCAGTTGCTTTAAATAATGCAAGCTCAAATGGAACAGTTAATATTAAAAAGCCTTCAAGAAAAAATAATTTTAGTGTAACGAGCAATCATTTATTTCCTGGAATGAATAATAAAAGCAATGATGATATAGAATCGAATCTTGCAAATTCTAATAACACACTTCAAGACAACAATTCATTTATTAATACCGAAAAAGGGATGGATGAAAAAGATCAACCAAATAATAAAAACACTCCTGAAAATTATTTATCTACGAATAACCCATCGAATAACACAACGACTGTTGAGTTAGAAAATAAAACCAATGTGTCGCAAAAAAATAATTCAAAGCAAAAAATTAGAAATAAAAATTACACGCGACAATCATTTGCATATGCAAGCTTAACAGGAAATGCGGATATTAGTTTTGTGAAATTTCAAAAAGCATCTGCTCTTGGTTATGGTTTGGGAATTATGGGCGGATATCATTTTAAAAACGGGATCAGTTTAGAAACCGGTTTATTATACGATAAAAAAAACTATTACACCAAAGGTGAATATTTTGATACAAAAAATCTTCCATATCTGCAATACGTAAATCTGCTTTCAGCGAATGGCAACTGTAATATGTGGGAAATTCCTGTAAACATTAAATACGATTTCAACTCACAAAAGAAACATAACTTCTTCGTTACAGCCGGTCTTTCTTCATATCTTATGAACAAAGAGTTTTATAATTTTAAATACGAAAAAAATGGAGTGGCAGGAGAGAAAGGTTACGATTATTATCATTCATCGCAGAACTGGTTTTCTGTTTTAAACCTCGGCGGCGGAATTAATATTAAAACAAGCGACAGATATTTTTTACAAGTTCAGCCTTATTACAAAATACCAATAGCAGGTGTTGGTAAAGGCAATCTGTCTCTTAGCAGCGCTGGTATTAATTTATCACTAACTAAACGCTTTAAATAAATAGTAAATTAGAATTTTCATTGATGAGGTTTTATTTTTTAGAATAATTGTATATTTAAATACTGTTATAATAATTCAATAAACTAACCAATGAGAAAGATATCCATACTTTGCTTTCTTATATTAAGCTGCACTTGCAGTTTGAATGCACAACAAAATACCAACGATTCATTACGTGCTAAAGTTGATACACTTGAAAAGCAGCTTTCAGAAAGTAATTATACTAGAATTCCCAATAAAGATTTTGATAACCTGCTTGAGCAAAAGGTTGATGAAAAAGTTTCAGACCAAGTGCAAAGTATTATTAAATGGATTGCTCTTTTTGAAGGTATTATAGTTTTAATTCTCGGATTTCTTGCGAAATATTATTTCAACGATCTTATAAGAAAGGAGTTTTTGAAAACTTCGCTTAAACTGGAAGATAATATAAGATCTTCAATCGATAAACGGTTAGTAGATACTGTAAGTGTAATTTGGGATGATGGTGCTACGAATTTAATAAGAAGAGCAAGAGAGTTAGATTACCAGGATGAAAGTATTATAAACAGCATTAGTCATTTTCTTGAAACGGAAAATCTTAAACTCGAGCAAGAAGTAAAACTTGATTTAATTGCTGCACTTGTTAAATGTTATTTCTATTCGAAAAAGAAAGATAAGATTGAACGACTGATTCAGATAATTACTAAATATGAAAACGAAAAACTTAAGCTGCGTCCTGAAACCTATGCTGATGCTGCAATTGTTTTTTGCGATAACTATGAATTTTATGGTACCGCAAACTATATGAATGCTTGTTTAGATTATTGTGATAAATCCATCAATACATTGCCAGATTACGGAACTCCTTATGCGGTAAAGTTTGAAGTGTACATGATTAATCATAACAAAGCTTATGATAATGCTGAATCAGGAAATGCGCTTGACAATGTGAAGAAAATTTTTAAAGCAATTTCAAACAACAAATCAGATGTTGTGTGTGCGGAAACTATGACCAGATTTTTTGGTGATAAAAAAGTTTACTTAAAAGAATATCTCGAAGAATTAGAAAAACAATTTCCGCAGGAAATTAAAGAAATGAAACAACGGGCATTTAATTATCTGTCAAGAAATCCGCAGGATTTAGCAAACGTAAATACAAATGATTTATTCGAATCTTTAAAAACAGAAGGGTTTGTTGCAACAGCCTGAACTGATAATTCCGGCAAAATTATTTCAACACATTCGCCATTGTTTTTCCAATATCTGCAGGGCTTGCAACAACATGCACGCCGCACTATTGTAATATTTTCATTTTAACAGTGCT
>JBEHXR010000314.1:0-4508 GCA_048498595.1 Bacteroidota bacterium | reverse complement strand
AGCGAAGCGATCTTTATGGCATTTCTTTCAGCCATACTTGCGGTTGTTATTATAGTGCTTGCATTGCCTGCATTTAATACACTTGTTGAAAAACAATTGGATCTTCATCTTTTTTATCCTTCGCATATTGGCGCATTATTATTAATTACTTTATTGTGTGGTTTAATTGCCGGCAGTTATCCCGCCTTCTATCTTTCTTCATTCAATCCGGTAACGGTGTTAAAAGGAATGAAATTAAAAACAGGCAGTGCAGGCTTTATAAGAAAAGGCTTAGTGGTGTTGCAATTCGCTATTTCAATTACACTTATCATCAGCACCATTATTATTTACCAGCAAATACAACATGTAAAAAACCGCGATCTCGGTTATAACAAAGAAGGACTTGTTTATACAAGTTTAAGCGGAAAGATGAAAGAAAATTTTAGTGTAATAAGAAATGATCTGATGCAAACCGGCGTAGTGCAAAATGCAAGTTTGAGTAATAACCAGGTATTGCAATTAGGCAGTAATACAGGTGATTTTTCCTGGCCGGGTAAAGCTGCAGATAAACAAGTGCTGATAACTGTCGAAACAGTAAGCCCGGAATATATTTCAACAATGGGTATGCACTTAAAGAGTGGCAGAGATTTTTACAGCGATATAAAATCTGATAGTAATAATATTATTATAAATGAAGCACTCGCAAAATTATTAAGTACAAAAAATGCGGTTGGTAGTTTTCTTACACGCAATGATGGAAAAGAAAAATATAATATTGTTGGTGTGATAAAAGACTTTGTTTACAACTCCATGTATGCGCCTGCTTCGCCGTTGATCTTATATTCTGATACATCAAACGTAAACATTTTAACGGTTCGCATAAAACAAAGTGCAGATATGAAAACTGCGCTTGCAAAAATTGAATCAGTAATTAAAAATGATAATCCCGGTTATCCTGTTGAGCTCAGCTTTGTTGATGATCAGTTCAATCAATTATTCAAAACAGAATCATTAATTGGAAAATTAGCCGGTGTATTTGCGGTACTTGCGATTGTAATTTCATGCCTTGGTTTATTTGGATTATCAGCATACACTGCAGAAAAACGCACCAAAGAAATTGGCATCAGAAAAGTATTGGGTGCAACCACCGGTGGACTTGCAGGATTGCTATCAAAAGAGTTTATAATACTCGTTGCCATTTCCTGTCTTATTGCATTTCCGCTGGCTGCATTAATCATGAATAACTGGCTGCAGGATTACAAAGATTACCGTGTGCATTTAGATCCTTTAATATTTCTGGAAGCAGGATTACTTGCTACTTTCATTGCACTTATTACAGTAAGCTTCCAGGCAATAAGAGCGGCACTTACCAATCCGGCGAAAAGTTTGAGGACGGAATAATTAATTAGCTAATTAGCAAATTTGCTAATTAGCTAATTGGGCTTCACCTGTTATAATTACTTAACCAGTGAAACTGTTTTTCTGCTAATGGAAAATGATGATTGGTTCTTTGTAAAACTATAAACAGCGAATCATTATTTTCTTTACCCGAAAGTTGAATGATGCTATCATTGGGAATTTGATAATGCATGAATAACACAACATCGGTGCGCATGGCACTATCGGTTGGTAATTTTCCAAACATGATAGTATGTTGAGCTGTATCTGCTACAAAACGAAAATAACCTCTTCTGTATCGCTGCCTGAAAATTGTATCTGCTGTTTTAATACTGCCTGTTTGCGCACCATTTTCAAAAATTACATTTTGCCAGCGCATAGAATCCTGCGGCGAAAAAGGAATAGTATCGTTATTGATCTTGTAAAGTGTCACATTATAGAAACCAGGTCTTATTGGATTTGATTTGGAAGATACTGGCGGATGATAAGCATACCGTATCTCTCCACGATTTAAAACCGGTATAACAAAAGCAGAAATAATAAAAAGCATTTTTAAAATGTATGCCGCATTACGCATCCATTTTTTGGGATATGAATAATCGTAGAGACTGCAAACGGCTGCGGGTTTATTCCAAACAAAAAAACAAAGTATGCGGTTTAATTCGTTTGCTAATAAGAACAAACAGAACACAAGTATGTTTATGGAAAAAAGTTTTACAGGTACATCATAATTTAAATTGATCATTACGACATTGCTGTAAACAGCCACTGCAAGTAATACACCTAATGTTGTTGTTCTTCTGTACAATAATAAAATACCAACAACTACTTCCATGAAGCCTGCAAAAGTTTCATAACCTTTCGAATAACCCATGAATACCCACGCTAAACGCATGGGCAACAGATCGCCCACCGGTGTCGCCATTTGGCTTTGACTTGGATAAGGCATTTGTTGTAAATAAATCTTTGCGAAGCCATAATAAAAACTGAGGAAGACAAGATAATAGCGAACGATAAGACACAGCCAATAATTTAATTTTACATAATTGGTTTTTCTGTGCTCAATAAGCGACCATATTATACAACCCGCTGCTGCTATGCATACATAAAGATAAAACTGTGCCCAGTTCCATGATGCATCGCTCGTGCCCTGCGTTTTTATCAATACTTTACTAACGTGAAAAATGTATGCATTGGATGCGCGAATGATCCGGTCAATAAACTTGTTGTAATATTTTGTAACAGCATAAACACCGGGAATATTATTAAACAACATCCATGGGGCTGCGCGTAAAATCAAATAGATAAAAAAGAAACGAAACAATATTTTTTTCCATAACGGCCAAACATTGTTTTCGTTTTGCAAAGGAAGTGTCATTTTGGTTTTGAAATTTTATTCAGCTATATCAATAAATATCAGCATTAAATTTTTACGCGAAAAATATCTTTTAATGCACGCTTTGCTGCATGATAACCGCACATGCCATGCACACCACCACCGGGCGGAGTAGAAGAGGAGCATATATAAATTCCTTTTGCAGAAGTTCTGTAGGGTGAAAATCTTAAAGCAGGTCGTGTAAATATTTGCGTGATGTCTTGCCTGCCGCCATTAATATCACCGCCAATATAATTTGCATTGTAATCTTCCAGTTCATTTGTGTTCATTACATGTCGCGCTAAAATGCGTTCTTTAAAACCCGGTGCAAAACGTTCAACCTGCTGTTCAATTTTATCCGTCATGTTTTCTAAAGAACCATTCGGTACATGGCAATAAGCCCATGCAGTTTGTTTATTTTTTGGTGCACGTGTTTCATCAAACAAACCCGGTTGCACAAACAACACAAAAGGTTTTTCAGGATGCTTGTTATTGGCAGTGAGTTTTTCGCTTAACACAATTTCTTCAAGCGTATTTCCAAGATGCACGGTGCCAGCGTTTCTGCACACATCGTTTGTAAACGGAACAGGCGCATCTAAAGCCCAGTCAATTTTATAAACACCCATTCCATAGCGATAATTTTTTAATTGCCGCTGATAGAAAGATGAAAATTTTTGTCCTGCAATTTTTAAAATTTGTTTTGGTGTTACATCAAACAAAACTGCATTTGATGATGGAAGTTGCTGCAACGAATTTATTGTTGTATTCATCTCAACTTTTCCGCCTAAAGAAATAAAATAGGCTACCAATGCATCTGCTAATTTTTGCGAGCCTCCTTTAACAACCGGCCATCCTTTGAGATGACCCAGCATTAAAAGCATCATTGCAAAAGCAGATGTAGCATAGTTTGTAAGCGGTTGAATAGAATGCGCTGACATGCCGGCCCAAAATCCACGCGATTGTTTATTGTGTAAATTTTTTTCTGCGAAATGATAAGAGGAAGACAATGCATAATATGCAAACTGCGCCGCAGCAAAAGGATGCTTTGGATATTTAAACGGACCTAAAATAACTTCATTTATCAAAGGCCAATCTTCAACAAGATCACTCATGAACTTGTTATAAAAATCTGCATCATCATTTAAAGTTGCCGCCGTTTTTTCTATGGATTGATACAATGCTGCTGCGGTTCCATCATCAAAAGGATGTGCTGCTGCCACCGGCGGAAAAATATATTCCAGACCGAAATTATTTAACGGCAATGCTGAGAAGAAAGGCGAGCTTGCTGCCAGCGCATGCACCGCAGAACAAACATCATGTATAAAACCAGGTAAGGTCAATTCTTCCGAACGCAAGCCACCGCCTACACTGTTCTTTGCTTCAACCAATAAAACAGAAAGACCTTGTTGCTGTAAGGTGATGGCGGCAGCTAAACCATTTGGCCCGGAGCCAACAACTACTGCATCAAAATCTTTTTTTGTAAGCCGCATAAATTAAAAATAAGCAATGTAAGTTCTAACACTTCAAATTTATTATTCTCCTACGTGCATATAAGGCATCATTGGCGCACATCAAAAGCCATTTCTTTGTTTTTTCTTCGATAGTTCTTCGATTGTTGTTCGATTGTTGTTCGGTTATAGAAGCGAACAACCGGCGGTTATATACCGGTTATTTTTGCTTTAAAACAATAATTAAATACTTTATTCGTAATATATAAAACCAAACTGCTTGCTTTTAAACTAAACTGCAGCAGCCT
>JBEHXR010000313.1:0-4528 GCA_048498595.1 Bacteroidota bacterium | reverse complement strand
ATCCGTTTAATAAAATGGAAAAACACGCGAGAAGTATTGGAAGAAATAAAATTAAGTGAACTTGAAAATTTACTGCCATAGTAAAATCAAATCACAACATTCAAATTATTAATTAATACTTTAGCAAAGATTAAATCAACCGAAATGAGAACAGTAAAAAATTTCTTTTCATCATTTTTATTTCCTGCTGTATTAATTTTTTTTACTTCAGCATTGCATGCACAGCAATGGGTTTCTTTGTTTGATGGTAAATCTTTGGACGATTGGAAAGTTGGCAAAAACGCTTCTACGTTTAGTGTTGATAGCGGCATGATTAAAGTGAATGGAAACACAGCCCATCTGTTTTATGAAGGACCTGTGAACAATCACAACTTTAAAAATTTTGAATTCAAAGCGCAAGTGATGACGAAGCCGCATTCTAATTCGGGCATTTATTTTCATACAAAATTCCAGGATAGCAGTTGGCCGGAAGTTGGTTATGAAGTACAGGTAAATAATTCGCACACAGACTGGCGCAGAACCGGAAGTTTATACGGCATCGATGATGTTAAAGAGGTTGTGTGTCCCGATAATGTCTGGTTTACTGAATACATAAAAGTTGTGGGCAATCACGTGATCGTAAAAATTAATGATAAAACAGTTGTTGATTATACACAGCCAACGAATGTTCCTCCGCCAGATAAAAAAGGACCGATAGATTCAAGCGGCACATTTGCATTACAGGGACATGATCCCGGAAGCACTGTTTATTTTAAAAATATTATGGTGAAAGTTTTGCCGGATTAGCAGTTGCAAAATTTATTTTGATACATCTTTCACACAGCGAAATCCAAGATTATCGCCTGCGCTGTTTGTTTCGCCCTTGCCGCGACTGCCCGCACGATAACGAATGCAATACTGATCGCTGCAAATAAATGAGCCGCCGCGTTGCACATGTTTTACAACACCGGGTTCATCAGGATCATAACTATCTTTTGGACCCTGCGGATTAACCGAAGGACTTTGTGCATAATAATCAGGGCGATAAAAATCATTGCACCATTCCCACACATTTCCTTCCATATCGTATAAACCAAAAGCGTTTGGCGGAAAACTTTTTACAGGTGCCGTGTTTGCGTAACCATCTTCCTTTAAATTTTTATAAGGAAAATCACCCTGGTAAATATTCGCAACAAATTTTCCGTTTGGTTTTAAATCATTGCCCCAATAAAATTTAGAGAAGTGTTTACCTGCACGCGCAGCATACTCCCACTCCGCTTCTGTTGGTAAGCGTTTGCCAGCCCATTTGCAATAAGCCACAGCATCTGTATAACAAATTTGTACAACGGGATAATTTTCTTTACCGGTAATATTTGATTGCGGTCCTTGCGGATGTTGCCAACTTGCGCCTGCAACATATTTCCACCATTGCATGGGATTATCTAAAGATACTTTATGATCGGGTGGAGAAAAAACTGCAGAGCCCGGAACCAAAGCACTCGCAGGCACACCCGGATAATCTTTTGGATTTAATTGTTGTTCTGCAACTGTTTTGTAACCGGTTGCTTTTACAAACGCTGCAAACTGTGCATTCGTTACTTCATGTTCATCCATATAAAAACTGCTCACCGTTACCTGATGAACAGGTTTTGAATCAGGAAAATCGGTTGAACCCATTTCAAAACTGCCGCCTTTAATTAATATCATGCCTGCAGTTGAAGCATTTGCATTTGTTATGGTTGAAATATCTGCAGCAGCTTTTATCATTGCAGCTCTTGAAGGTTGTTTACATAAAGCACATGTATCTTTTTTTACAGCAATTTCTGCCGTATCACCCGCGTTTGTTTTCGCTTGATTATTGCAACTTATAATAACTATTGCCGATATAAACAGAAGAAGGGTTGCTTTCATTTAAAAACAAAATTAATTATAAGGATTAGCATATTAGTATTAATGATAAATTTTAACCATTGCAACGGCGATATATTTATTTGTAAAGAGTTTTTTCAGCAGCAATGCTGATCAGCATATCCTTTAGATCCTTAGTATCCGAAACATGAAAATCGTTTACGTTCTTTAATACCGCCCATGGTTGTTTGGCTTTTGTATCAATAGAAATTTCGCGCATATCTATGTTGCTTACATCATTTAAAATAAATGCAGGTCGTTTATCTGTTGCAAGATGTTTTATAGTGATGTTATTCAATTTTAAACCGCTCACATGTCTTATAAAAAACCCTGATGAAGTGGCTGCGCCAAACATGCCGGGTTCAGGATAACCATTTTCTTTTTCAGGTATGGAATCATTCATAAAACTTGTAACCCCGCCTTTATAATAAATAGAAATATTATTCAGCTCAACATCTTCAATATTGTTTCCCGGAATGCCGCTAATTGTACATGCATAATTTGAATCTGCATTGTAAACAATAACATTACTGATAATTACACGATGTAGTTTTCCAACAGGTGTGCCTTGCGGTGCACGCATTCTTGCGCCAAGACGAAGAAAAATCGGATCATTCACAATGTCGCGCATGGTAATGTTATTGATGGTAACATCTTCCAGCAAACCGCCATCAACGGTTTCCAATGCAAGTCCGCGGCAATAATCAAACACACAATTTGAAATGGTAATATTCTTAAACCCGCCGTTTGATTCTGTTCCGAATTTTATTCTGCCTGTTGGTTCGTCATAAATAGCTTTTGTTCGCTTAAATGTTCCATCCAGCAAGCTGCCTTCATCATAACCACTCACCTGGCAATTGGTAATCGTTACATTTTCTGTTGGCTTAAAATAACCCAATGCAAACGTGCTCTTCAAACAAATGCCGTCATCCAGGGGTGAGTTCACAAAACAATTTGTTACACGTACACCTTTACAACAATCTATATCCATTCCATCGCGGTCGGTATCTATTTTTAAATTATCGATGGTAAGATTATCAACACCAGTTGCAAGAATCGCAAACCATCCGCCATGCAAAATGGAAACATCGCGAAGAATTACATTGTGGCAACGATATAAACAGATCGCTTTATTTGCATGCTGATCATTTTTTATCCAGTCTCTTATCAAACCTTTTCCCCAAATCATTCCCGGTCCTGTTATAGAAACATCATGCACACTATCACCCCAGATAAATGCATCATGAAAATGGCTGTGACCATAATCCTGGTAAGTTGTGTTGACAGATCGCTCTGCCAAATCATAATTCTGATCAGGGCTTTCATCGGTCGCAATAAGTACACAACCTTGTTGAAGTATTAAATGAATATTACTTTTCAAATGAATAACACCGCTCAAAAAATTTCCCGCAGGAAAAATAATATCGCCGCCGCCTTTTGACGCAGCTTCTTCTATTGCTTTGTTGATGGCTTTTGAATCCAATGTTACACCATCACCAACTGCACCAAAATCTTTTATATTATAAATGCCGTTTGTTTGAGAGAAAGAATAATTAACAGTTAACATGAACAATTGAAGCAGTAAAAGCAATTTTAGTTTTTTCATTTTATTAAATGATTTTTAAACGTTGGTAAAAGTATCATCATTAATTATTAATTCATCAGGTTTAAAACGTAAAAATTCAATCGTCTCTTTCTGAATCATTGCGCCGGTTATTTTAATTGAAAAGAAAAGATAGCTGAACTATTGAATCTATCAATGCTTAAACTTTTTTAGTAAACTTGTAATCATGAATGCCACTGAATTAAAAAATTTGCAATCGCCGCTGAAAGAGCAATATCGTAACAATCCTGATGCTGCGATCATAACATTAAAGGCACAGGGAAAAATTAGTGAAGGCATTTCATGCAAAATAGAAACAGGCAGAGCGCTTGTTGCTGCGGGTCTTCATCCTGCAACAGGTGGAACAGGTTTGCTTGCCTGTTCCGGTGATATGCTGCTCGAAGCATTAGTAGCTTGTGCAGGCGTTACATTATCAGCAGTAGCAACTGCGCTTGCTATTGAAATAAATGATGGCACTATTACGGCAGAAGGTGATCTTGATTTTAAAGGAACATTGGGCGTGTCGAAAGATGTACCGGTTGGCTTTAAAGCCATCCGCTTAAAATTCGATCTTGATACAAACGCAAACGAAGAACAGATTGCAAGCTTGAAAAAATTAACGGAGCGGTATTGCGTGGTCTATCAAACACTAACAAATGGCGTTGCTGTTGAAACAACATACAACGCAAAATAATTTATTTTTCAACCGCGCAAAATTTCTTCAGCTAAACCAAAACTTAAAGTCATACCGGCGCCGCCAATACCATTAATAATGGTTACGCCTTCCTGCGGATGATATACAAATTCTGTTTCGCCATTGGTACGTTTGGGATAAATGCCATGCCAGCTCTGGATCATTTTCCAGTCTTTAAACACAGCAAATTTTCTAAGATAATCTGTGATGAGTTGATTGATGAATTGTTTATCAAAAGGATCAAAAACCAAAGCATATTCATGACTATCGCCAATCGTTAACTCACCCGTTTCATTTTGTGAAACCATTACATGAATGCCCCACTTTAAATAATCAGGCATTGT
>JBEHXR010000312.1:0-4541 GCA_048498595.1 Bacteroidota bacterium | reverse complement strand
GCTTCAACATCTTTTCTTTTTTTCTCGAGTTCTTCAATTGTTTCTTCCAGTAAAACAGAAGTAGTCTTTTTTACTTTTTCAGTTCGGTCGAGTTTAAATTCAAGAATGTTCCATTGCTTATCTGCATTTGAAATTTCTTTCAGCAGTTTTTGTTTTTCTTCATCTGTTAATGCAGATTGCTGAATAAGCAGTTCTATGTTTGATAGTTGTTGGTTCATTTTATTTTTCTTTCAGTGCCACCACACACGCAGTTAAATTATGCATTTCAAGATTGCCGCCCGTTGCTCTAGCCAGTTCAGCATTGCTAAACATACCTGCAGTTGGCGCATTCCATACTTTTCGCATACCGTCAATTTCTTCATTTATTAAAGGTCCTAATGCAACATACCTTCCGGCACAACTAAAAATAATTACAACATCTGCTTCCGGTATTTCAGTTGCTTTTAAATCTTCGCAGGCATGAATTACTTTTTCAATTACATCAAAATCCGGCGGTAACGAAAAACGAATTTTAGAACCTTGTGGCACTGTTCCGCTGCAATAAAATGAATGATCATTCCAATCAATTAATAAACCCGGTCGCATAACAGGATCACCTTTTTCTCTTTGCATTTGCAATGGAAATTGCGCAGCCACTTCAACAGAAAAATCACTTTTTTCTTTCAGTTCAAGACCTCCATACTTTGCTGTTAAATCAAGCACGGGAATATCATCAACAGTATAAACATGATTGCCTTCGCTTTTTGTTACAGTTCTAACGGTGCCAACCGCATGCCAGCCACAAGTTGCTCTTCCTCTTATTTTAATTTTATCTTCATCAAATGCGAGCATTACGATTCCGCAGTTTGTTTCTTTTTCATTTGTAAAAACAAATTGTTCACTAAAAGTAAAATCATCACCAGCCATACAACCATGTATGTTCACATCTTCACCAATTACATCGGCAAAGCCAAACAACAATTGCTCGGCATCTGTTTCAACATGACTGCCGGCAATTAAAAACGCAGAATGCGCAAATTTTTCTTTTGCTTTTTTAGCCATGTTTTGTGCAACTTCACGATAATTTTTGTTTGGATATTCTTCAAGCAGAATTGTAAAATAATTTTGGTTGATGTCAAACAAAATAATTGCAGCACCTTCTCTTTCTACCTCTTCATCAATAAAACTGCCATTGGTTGTAGCGCCAAAAACCGCAATGCCTGCATCATCAAAAATTTTACGTATTGCATTCCTGTTTTGATGAATGGATACAAACGCAATCGCTAGTGTTGGTTTAAAACTATCGCTTGTTGCATCTTTTATTGCTGATTGAATTTCTTCTGCCGATTTTCCTTGTATTGATTTTGCTTTCATGTGATGGTATAAATACTAAAGTTTTATTTTTCTTTTAATGCAACCCAACTTACTGTTGTGCCATGAAATTCCGGGCGGGTTTCATCCAGTTTGCCATATTCGCCAAGCGAGAAGAAACCAGCCATCGGCTTATTCCAGACAGTTGCTAATCCTTCAATTTCTGAATCAACCATTGGTCCTAAGCTGGAAAGCCTGCCTATACATGAAAACACGATCATAGCATCTGCTTCCGGAAGTTCTTTTTCTTTAATTGTTTTGGCGCTTTCAACTACCGTGTCTATCACCTCAAGGTCAGGTGGAAGCGAAAAGCGAAACAGCGAACCTTCCTTCACCGGTCCGCCAACCATAACCGAATGGTCTTCCTCATTCCAAAGTACAACAGGTCGCATCATTGGTTTTCCCGATTCGCGTTCAACCTGCAACGGATAACTGTCTATTCCTGCCGACTTATCAACTGCCAGCATTTCTCTCCCAAGGAATTTTTTTATCACATCCAGCGCTGGCTGACCGTCGATTGTGTAAACCCAGTTGCCTTTGCATTTAGTGATCCTCTTTTCTGTGCCAACAGGTTTCCATCCTGACACGGCAACACCTTTAACATCAACTTTGTCTTCATTCACGATCAACGTTACTATCCCGGCATTTGATTTCGAATGATTGGTAAATACTGTACCCGTAAAATTCAAATGCTCTCCCGCTCCTCCACCAATCACAGGAACGTCTGCTCCGCCTTTGTCTAAAATACCATTGATAACTTCTTCGCCGGGAGTATTGATATCAGCAGTTGCGATAATAAAGGCAGGATGTTCAAAACTGCTTTTGCCAACATCCCCAACTTTGCTGGCCGCTTCATACACAGAGCCGGAAGTTTTGAAATCTTGTAAAGCGACTTTAAAATTTGCCGGGTTCATATCCATCATCAATACAACGATGCCATCTTTCTCAATTCCATGGTCAGAAAATTTTTGTGAAGTACTGGCGCCAAATACGGAAATGCCGGCTGCATCCATCATAGCAGTGACGGTATCAATATCGTCAGTATCCTTTATGAACACAAACGCCAATGTGGGTTTGAAACCATCGGTCATACTTTGTTGTAGTACTGATCGAATTTCTTCTGCCGATTTTCCTTTGATGGATTTTGCTTTCATATTATTTTATCAAGCCAAGCTGTTTCATGAATTCATAGTTATCAAAAAAATCTTGCTCTTCTGCAATCTTACCATTGCGCATTTTTACAAGCGTTGCACCTTCCACATCTACATTTTTTCCTGTTGCAGGTATGCCGAAAGCTGTTCCGGTATGTTTGCCCTGGAAGCGCCAGTGTTTTACCAATTTATTGCCTTGCCCAAATACATCAATAATTGTGAATTTGATATTTGAAAAACCATTTACATAGTTTGCATAATAAGCTCTCGCACTATCAATACCAACAATATCAGGATGCACATGCATAACCACATCTGTTGTAAAATTTGAATCGTTGAACATATCCAATTTGCCATGATTGATAATTTCATCCCATGTATGCGTGTACATTTTTATGTTGGCTTCAACCGAATCTGTTTTTGTCGTTTCAGATTTTTGATTTGATGCGCACGAACTAAAAAACAACAACAGCATAATAAATAGCGCCGTTAGTTTTGATAGGTGTTTCAATGTATTATTTTTATATTGAGAAAGTTTTGGTTAACCTGTAAATTAAATTGATAAGCTTAATTAATCATGATTAGCAATTATGAAAAAGGTAAATTAATAATAAAAATTGTTCCTTCACCGTCTTTACTTTCCACACCTATTGTTCCGTTATGTTCTTTGGTGATGATATCGTAAGCTAAACTCAAACCCAAACCTGTTCCTTGTCCTGTTGGTTTTGTTGTAAAAAATGGGTGAAATATTTTATCGATGATGTTTTGCGGAATGCCGTTGCCATTATCACGCACTTTAATTTCAATCTTGTTATTTATCTTTTTTGTTTCAACTGCAACTTCAGGTTTATAATCTTCACCGGCAGTTTTCTTTTTTTCACTCACAGCATAAAATGCGTTGTTGATCAAATTCAATAATACTCTTCCTAAATCTTGCGGCACTGCATTTATCTTTCCAATACTTTCATCAAATTCAGTTTTGAAATTTGCATTAAAGCTTTTGTCTTTTGCACGCAAACCGTGAAAGCTCAATCGCAGGTATTCATCACACAAAGCATTAATGTCGGTCAACTCTTTTTGTCCTGTGCTTTTTCTTGAATGTTGCAGCATGCCTTTCACAATGGCATCTGCACGTTTACCATGAAAAGCAATTTTTTCATTGTTTTGTTTTATATCGTTTGCAATGGCTTTAATTTCATCAACGTCAGTTTCATTATTCATCTCTTCAATCAACTCATTATTCACTTCAGAAAAATTGTTTACAAAGTTTAACGGGTTTTGAATTTCATGTGCAATGCCTGCAGTTAATTCACCAAGACTTGCCATCTTCTCGCTTTGTATTAATTGTGCTTGTGTTGATTTTAATTCATGTAATGCATGTTCTAATTCTTCTTTTTGTTTTGTTAACTCTGCAGTACGTTCTGCAACCTGCACTTCAAGCTCATCTTTCATCGAACGAATGACCTGGTTGTTTTTTTCTTCTTCTTCAACACGTTTGTTCGCTTTGTCTAATTCTCTTTTTTGCCTGATAGTTAAAAACCAAACACCGATCATCCAAACAATACTGAAGAAACTAATGCTTTGCAAAAAACTACTCCAGCTTTTATACAGCGATGGAATTGCTACCTTAAGTATGTTACTAAATAAAGAAATGAGAATGTATGGCGCAATCGCAATTAATACCTGTCTTGCAGATTTGAATTCAGGTTTTTTATAAAGTACATAAACAAGATATAGTAAAGCTGCCTGACCAATCCATACGGTTATAAAATGCAACGACGAAAAAATGGCAACCACTGCAATCATAAAAGCAGACGCATATGTTGCTATCGTTAACTTATCCTCCCATTCTGCAAGACTATCCGATGCTTTAAGAAAAGTGCGGAGATATCTTATCGCTATAATTATTAAAATAAAATCGGTGATCATAATTCAATGCTGCTGTTGGAAAATTTATTCAATGTATAAAATATTTTCTGTCGCATTTTAAAAGCTGTTAATAAAGTTATGTATATGGCATAATTTATTTTTCACGCGGTT
>JBEHXR010000311.1:0-4542 GCA_048498595.1 Bacteroidota bacterium | reverse complement strand
GAAGTTCCATCTTCAATATCTACAACATAAGCAGTCAAAGGAAGATCCATTTCTTTTTCATAAATATTTTTTACATCGTTTATCAGATCTTCAACGGCTTCTTCTTTTACCAAATTAATTGTGCAACCGCCAAAACCACCGCCCATCATTCTTGCACCAAAAACATTTTTATTATTGCGTACTGCGTCAACTAAAAAATCAAGTTCTTTACAACTCACTTCATATTCTTTACTTAATCCTTCATGCGTTTTATACATTCTTTCACCCAATCCTTGTACATCATCTTTTTTTAAGCATTCGCAAGCCTCCAGCAATCTTTGTATTTCTTCTACAATAAACCTGCAACGTTTATACACCAGTTTATCTTTTGGTAAAACAAATTCATCCAGCATTTCTATTGTAACATCCCGCAAACTATTTACTGCAGCATTATTTTGTTTAATCCATTCAACACCTTGCTCACATTCTTTTCTTCTTGTATTATATTCTGTTGATGCAAGTGAATGCTTCACATTCGTATTCAGCAAAACAATTTTTATTCCTTTGAGATGAAAAGGTACATACTCATATTCCAGCGATCTGCAATCAAGTTTTATTACATGCTCTTTCTTTCCAAACATGCTCGCAAACATATCCATGATGCCCACCTTTACGCCGGCAAACGCATGTTCTGCAGCCTGCGCTAATTTCACCATCTGAAATTTATCGAGCTGTAATTGAAACAATTCATTCAATGCAAAAACAGTTGCACATTCAACCGCGGCGGACGATGAAAGTCCTGCACCTAACGGCACATCGCCATCTACAACAGCATTAAATCCTGAAATGTTTTTATTGATTTTTTGTAGCTGATCAACAATGCCTAAAATATAATTCGCCCAATGATGATTTAACGGAGCGATCTCAGAAAGCTTTACTAAATAATCTTCTTTAAAATTAGCTGCGTGCAAAAAAATTGAATCATCATTTCGTTTTGAAACAGCGATGTAAATCGCTTTATCAATAGCAGCAGGCAATACAAAGCCATTATTATAATCTGTGTGTTCGCCTATAATATTTATTCTTCCGGGAGAGCGTACAATAAAAGGTTCAGTCTGAAATTTTTCAACAAAGATTGTCCTTACAACGTCTTTCATTAGTTATTTTTTGCTATGCCCGTTGGTGCAAAAAGTTTTACAGCCATCGCAGAATCGTGTCCGTAAATATCATTTCTAAAATTTAGTTTACCGGTACTATCAACAAAAGCTGTATAATAACTTATCATTACAGGCACAGGATTTTTGAGCGTTACCCATTTTTCTTTTTTCAAATTCATCAGGCTATCAATCTTCACACTGCTGAAATGCACCGTATCATCACGCAACAAATACTGCGCTAATTTTTTAGGCTGACTTAACCTTATACAACCATGACTCAAACTTCGTTTAGAAGAATTAAATGCGCCATGATTATTTGTATCGTGAAAATAAATGTCAAAATTATTCGGGAACAAAAACTTTACTCTTCCCAATGCATTATCAGCGCCAGGCAGTTGACGTATTGCAGGCAGTCCTCCTGCATTTTTTCCATACTCTTCCATGTGATGATCTGCGAGATAATTTTTGTTTCGCTGAATGCCCGGCAAAATTTCTTTCTTGATTATGCTTGGCGGAATGTTCCAGTACGGACTAAACACAATATATTTTAAATTACCTGTAAAAATTACTGTTCCCGTTGCGGAGGCGCCTACGATCACATTCATATTAAACTGAAGTTTGCCGCTATCATAAACATACATTTTGTATTCAGGAATGTTTACAATGATGGATGAACTATCATTCATTTCAGGCAACCAGCGCAAACGCTCAAGATTAATTAATATTTGTTGCAAACGTTGTGCAGGCGAAACATTTAATTGTTTTAAAAAAGATGTTCCAATTACACCATCGGGCGTTTGACCCATTCTTTTCTCAAAATTTTTTGCTGCATCTGCAAGTGCTGTATCAAATACATCAGTCGAATCTTGTTCGGTTAAATCACCCAACGCGTATAACCGTTGTTTTATTAAAGGAATAATTTCAGATGAACTTCCCTTATGAAGCGCTTTTGCAGGGTAAGCTATCGTATCCCAATTACCCTGCTCATTTAATTTATTATACACAGGCAAAAAATCGAGCAGCTTTTTATAAGAATCGCTTAAAGGAAATCCCGCATTATTTGTATCTGATTTGTTGGCGATAAGCGAATCAAGCATTGCGCTCAGGTGAAGTTTTTTTCTTGGAATAAACCAACCCAACTCCTGGGTATTTATATCAGCGCCATCATAAATTTTAGATGCATAAGTAAAGAACTGCCCGGTGAGCATTAATTCTGTTTGTGTAATGCCGGGCGTTGCTGTTATGATTTTATGAGCAGTATCTTTTTTAAATGCATCAAGTTTACCGGCGAGTTCTGCATTGTAGAGCGAACTATCGTTGTATGTATTTACTGCATTGTTTAAAAGATTCATGAAATTATAAGCCTGCTCTGTTATACCAGAGCTATCAAACCATGCACATTCATAATTGCGTTGCTTATAAAAATCTGAATATTGCTGCTGAAATTTTTTATACTGCGGATGACCGGCAATAAAATCATCTATCTTATTGCTATCGATAAATAAATTATTAAAAGAAGTTTGCTGTGTTATTGATTTATCTGCCTGAACATTTTGCTCTTTATGTTTTTTAAAAAGATTACAGCTAAAAAATAAAACAGCACACAACATTGGAACCCACCGCAAGTATCGCTTCATATATTAAACTAAAATTTTTCTCTCACAAGGTTAAACAAGTGCAATATCAAAATTCACCAGCTGCACAAACTCCTGCACACGTGCATCAATATCTTTTTTCGAAATTTCTTTTAGTCTTTCCGTTCCAAATTTTTCAACACAAAAACTTGCCATGGCAGAACCAATGATGATAGCCGTTTTCATGTTGTCGAAAGAAATATCTTTTGTTTTTGCAAGATGACCAATAAACCCACCGGCAAAAGTATCACCGGCTCCTGTTGGATCGAACACATCTTCTAACGGAAGTGCAGGCGCGAAGAATACATTATCCTTATTAAACAAAAGCGCACCATGTTCACCTTTTTTTACAATCAAAAATTTTGGACCCATATTCAAAATTTTCTTTGCTGCTTTTACCAAAGAATGCTCGCCGGAAATTTCTCTTGCTTCACTATCGTTCACCAGCAAAACATCTACTAATTTTAATACGGTTTTTAAGTCATCAAGAGCAGTTTCAATCCAAAAGTTCATAGTGTCTAAAACGATCAGCTTTGGTCTTTGCGTAAACTGTTCTATAATTTTTTTCTGAATAGCAGGTACTAAATTCCCAAGCATTAAAAAATCTGAGCCCTGGTAATTTTCAGGAACGTTGGGATCAAAATCTGCAAGCACATTTAAATCTGTAACCAGTGTGTCCCGCGTGTTCATATCCATATGATAACGACCACTCCAGAAAAAAGATTTTTTATCAGGTACAATTTCAACACCATCTGTTACAATGCCGCGGCTTTGCATACTTTGCAATTCTTCCTGCGGAAAATCAAAACCAACAATAGAAATCTGCTGAACGGGTTGCACAAAATTACTTGCCGCATAAGCTGCATAAGTTGCGGAACCACCAATAATTTTATCTGTTTTACCAAAGGGTGTTTCAATAGCATCAAACGCCATTGTACCAACTACTGTTATGCTCATAAATTTTTATTAGCCGCAATAATAATTCAAAAATGTGGATGAAGAGATTTTGTAGTTGGAAAACTGATTCCATGCACTAGTCTTCTTCATCTCTCATTTTAATTCTTCATCAAAGTTTTTTTTCAATAAGCCAGCGATGTCCAAAAGGATCTTGGATTTCACCCTGCCTGTAAGCATATTCGTAATCTCTTGCGGCACTTATTTCTTTGGCGCCGGCTTTAATGGCATTTTGCATCACATCATCTACATTGGGCACAAACAAACCGATGATTGTAGTAGTGCCGTTGTGTTTTGCGGGCGTTAAGAAATATGGCTTTGTTACTTCATGCAAATGAAACACGGCACCGTTAATATTGAGCTCGGCAACATGCACAGTGTCATCATCATTTCTTAAACAAAAATGTTCTGCAGCGCCAAATGCTTTTTCATAAAAAGAAATGTCTGTTATGCCATTTTCAATTAACAGCTGCGGCGCAAAAAAAGTGGTTTTTGTTTCGGTCAACATAAAAAAGTGGTTTGATATTTATGCAACTATTTGCTGGCTGATGAAGATAGCATAAACATTTATTTGTTGATCGTTGAAAACGTTTACAGAATGTTTTACTATTAAACCGATACGCAGAAAATTTTCATTAAATATGTCGTAACCAGCCCTTAAGATTGCCGTATAAAGCCTCTATGAAAATAAACCATTACCATCACCTTTGTAATATCAATCTATATAACATTAGTGGAGCAGCAACCACTACAAAAACGGGCGAATCCGAAAAGCCAAATGATAGGAACAAAATCAATATATGCCAAACAACAGTGTT
>JBEHXR010000310.1:0-4542 GCA_048498595.1 Bacteroidota bacterium | reverse complement strand
GGTTGGTTATATGAAGTTAAGTGGGATGGTTATCGCGCACTGGCTTATCTTAATAAAGGTGAAGTGGATGTTCGCTCAAGAAATAATAAATCTTTCAACGAAAAATTTTATCCTGTTTATAGTGCTTTACAGCAATGGAAAATAAATGCGGTTTTAGACGGAGAAATAATTGTTATAAATGAAAAAGGTATTTCAGATTTTGAAAATTTACAACACTGGCGCAGCGAAGCAGACGGCGAATTAATTTTTTATGTGTTTGATATTTTATGGTATGATGGTTATGATTTGATGAGCATTCCGTTAATTGAACGCAAACAAATCTTACAAGCAGTTATTCCGCAATCGAACATTATTCGAATTAGTGAAAGTTTTGAAACCGGTGCAACAGAATTTTTTGAAGTGGCAAAACAAATGCATCTTGAAGGCATCATCGCTAAAAGAGAAAACAGTATGTATAAAGCTGGATTTCGCACAAAAGAATGGCTGAAAATAAAAACGCAGCAACGGCAGGAAATGGTAATTGGCGGTTATACAAGAAATGAAAACACTTCGCGGCAGTTTAGTGCTTTGCTAATGGGTGTGTATGATGACAATGGTGATTTTAATTTTGTTACACCCGTTGGTACAGGTTTCTCAAATAAATTTCAAACTGAACTTTTAGAAAAATTCAAACCGCTTATTGTAAAGAAATGTCCGTTTAAAACGGTGCCCGATTATAATAAGCCTTCGCGTTTCAGACCCAATCCGCCAAAGGCAACTGTAACATGGGTAAAACCAAAATTAATTGCCGAAATTAGTTTTGCAGAACAAACTAAAGATGGTGCTATTCGTCATCCATCGTTTGAGGGTTTGCGGGAAGATAAAGATGCAAAAGATGTAAAAAGAGAAAAAGAAAAACACACCGACGATATTGTATTAAATCAAGCTAAAAATATTTCGATGACAGCTAACAAAATTTCAGATCAAACTAAAAGAATAAAAAAAATTGTCTCAAATACAAGTGAGAAAACTGAATTGGTCTTACAAAAAAAACTTTTTAAAGCACCGGCTGCAGCAGAGAGAAAAACGTTATTAAATCCAAAAGATAAATCGCAAACAAGAACAATCAACGGGCATGATATTACATTCAACAACGTAAATAAAATTTATTATCCTGCATTTAATGGCAAGCCTGCGGTTACAAAAAGAGATGTGATAAATTATTACTACCAGGTTGCACCGTACATTTTGCCTTATATGAAAGACCGGCCGCAAACTTTAATTCGTTATCCAAATGGAATTAACGGTGAAAGTTTTTATCAAAAAGATGTAACGGGTAAAGTTCCTGATTGGATAAAATTATTTCCTTATTCAAGTGATAAAGGCGGCGACAGAAATTTTCTTGTGTGCACAAATGAAGCAAGTTTATTATTGATTGCATCAATGGGTGGACTTGAAATGCATCCATGGAGCAGTCGTGTGCAAAAGCCAGATAATCCAGATTGGTGTATAATTGATTTAGATCCTGACAAAAACGATTTTAACCAGGTGGTTGAAGCTGCACTTGTAACAAAACAAGTTTTGGATGCAGTTGATATTCCAAATTATTGTAAAACATCCGGCAGCACCGGCTTGCATATTTTTATTCCATTAGGCGCGAAATATATTTATGAAGAGAGTAAAGAATTTGCAAGAGTGCTCGTAAAAATTATTCATCAGCAAATACCAAAATTTACAAGCATTGAACGTTTAACTGAAAAAAGAAAAGGATGCATCTATCTTGATTTTTTGCAGAATCGCCCGCAGGCAACATTGGCTGCTCCATATTCTTTGCGACCAAAACCCGGAGCATCTGTAAGTATGCCATTGCATTGGGATGAAGTAAAGAAAGGATTAAAAATTCAGCAGTTCAACATATTTAATGCAGTTGATAAAATAAAGGAACAGGGAGATATTTTTAAAGATGTGCTTGGCAAAGGCATAAACATGAAACAGGCGTTAAAAAAAATAAAATCAGTTTTTGACTATGAATAAAATGCCGTTGAAAAATTTCAATTGCACTCTCACTTTCTCTAATGTTTCGGCGGTGCAGGTCTTGTAGAATCTCTTTGCTGCATCATGCCGGTATCTTTCATCAGGTTATTGCGTGCTGTATCTTTCCATGTGTTCGGCGCTGTGTCAAGCATCGGTCTTGGAGCCGTATCTTTTACTACACTATTATTAAAAAAATGCTGGTGCTTATTTGCATTTGTTGAAGCAGCTAAAGCTAATGATGACACTGCCACGCAGCATATAAAAAATATCTTTTTCATAGTTAAAGATTTAAAGGTTTAAATACTATACATCTATTAACCCAATCACTGTGCCACGATATTCAAAAGTTATAACTGCTTCGATATTGAAGTATCAATCTGTCGCCTCCAGTTTGAAAGAATTGTTGTGTTATACATCAATTGCAAAACGCCTTCTTTAATTTCATAACGGTTTGTTTTGATAAGATTATCAAGAAATGCTTTTTCGTTATAACCCGGGCAAGCCATCCTGGTTGAAATCATATTGGGGCTAAAACTTAGTGCGCTGCCTTTGATCATAAAACTTCCGCCAAAAGAATTACAACCTGTATTTCCACTAACCCTGTTTGTTTTAAGATCAAATTTTAAGGTTGGAATTTTACCTGCTGCTGTATCAGACGGAAGTACGGGTTGCAAATACCATTCTCCTTGCAGCGTTTCGTTTTTTGAAGCATCGTTACCAGATGGAACTGTATCAGTTTTTACAATTGTGCTATCACTATTTACCAACGGAATATTATTACCGTTATGACAAGTTAAAATAGATGCAAACATGCATGAAAAAAGAAACTGTTTCATGCAAAATAATTTTCAATTACCCTGCCACAACAACGCAGTGATGCAAAAAAAAGTTTAAGAAATTTTTCAGCATGAATTTTACTATGAATTTGATTTGCCTGCTTTTTTAAGCAATCGTTTAACTCTAACAGATAATTCGCCGGGCTTAACAGGCTTGGTTAAAAAATCATCAGCCCCTAAATTAAATGCTTCAATAACGGTATCTTCTTCATCGAGCGCAGAAAGAACAAGAATAGGAATATTGTTGTATGAAGAACGAATAAAACCAATGAACTCTAACCCGGAAGTATGCGGCATTATAATATCTGTAACCACAAGATCAGGGGCATCTTTTTCAAAAGCAACCATAGCTTCTCTGCCATTGGTTGCCGTGTTTACGTTATAGCCTTCTTTTTTTAGCTGGTATTTAATGGAAGCCATCATCATGGCATCATCTTCAGCTATCAATATTTTCATGCGGACGAGTTGGTTTTTTGATCGAATGTAAATTGCTGTAAAATTCTCATTACAAAAAAGATACGGGCAAAAATTTTACGGCGAATTTCATACAACGATGATTAATAAAAAAAGTACATGAAATTAATGTTTATATCAAAAAAATAAAAACTAATTATCGACATCTTAAATATTATGAATTATTTGGGTTTTTTAAATAAGCATATAAATTGAATTCGTTTATTTTGCCGCCTCTAAAAGAGAATATAAACTGCAGATGAAAAAAATTTTTCTGTTCTTTTCAGCAATCGCAATTGCATTTATTGCAAAGTCTCAAACCATAGACACTACTCAAAATATTATATCATCTTCAACACCCAAAAAAAATTGGAACAAGCTTGATCTTAGCACACGTGCTAATGACCATTTCATGGTTCAGTATGGTGCTGATGGCTGGCCTAATTTGCCGGATAGTATAAACACTTCAGGTTTTTCAAGGCATTTTAATGCTTATATAATGATTGATAAACCATTTAGGTCGAGTCCTAAATTTAGCATTGGCTTTGGTATTGGTGTTGGAAGCAGCAACATATTTTTTTCAAACACTTACATCGATCTGAAATCCCTGACAACTACCTTACCGTTTAGAAATGTTTCTCAAGCTGATCATTTCAATAAATATAAATTAACTACAACTTATCTTGAAGTGCCGCTTGAATTAAGGTTTGTAACAAATCCTGCCCAGCCTGATAAAGGTTTTAAAGTTGCGTTAGGTATTAAAGGCGGATTACTTCTTTCAGCACATACAAAGGGAAAAAACTATATCGACTCTTCCGGCAAAGCTGTGTACGATCCTAAATATATTTCCAAAGAGTATGATAAAAGATTTATAAACTCTACGCGCGTTGCACTTACAGCACGTGTTGGTTATGGACATATTTCATTGGATGGTTCATACCAGGTATCAAGCTTTTTAAAGGCAGGCGCAGGACCAACAATCAATCCATATTCTATTGGATTAACATTAAGTGGTCTTTAATTTTAATTTGTTTTTCCTGAAAAATTTTTCATCGGTTTATTTTTGCAAAAAATAAGTTTTGATCGATCTAAAGCAAAGACTGAATAAAGCAGAAAAAGCCGTACTCGTTGGTGTTATAAATAAAACCCAAACCGAACAGGAAATACAGGAAAATCTTGATGAACTTTCTTTTCTTGCTGAAACTGCAGGAGCGGAAACATTAAAAAGATTTTTTCAAAA
>JBEHXR010000309.1:0-4557 GCA_048498595.1 Bacteroidota bacterium | reverse complement strand
CAAAAAAGATTGAGCTGCATTTTTAATGAGGGCTTTTTATTTTATGCTGAATACAATATGCGTTTGTTTTTTTATTTATTATTTATTAAGATGGACGCCATTTGCGCAATTGATCTTGATGCGATTTTACCATGTTATTTTATTTCTGTTTTACGAGGGAAAAAAAGAGTATATGATGCACACGAATTATTTACAGAAATGAAAGAAGTTATATCAAGACCTGCAATTAAAAAGAGATGGATGGCAATAGAAGAATTTGTTGTTCCAAAATTTAAAAATGGTTACACAGTTAGTTATTCAATTGCAGAAGAATTTAAAAAACGATATGGGGTTGGTTACGCTGTAATAAGAAACTTGCCATATAAAAGGTCAAGCAATCAAAATAGAAAGCAATGTGAAAAATTTTTATTATACCAGGGCGCAATAAATGAAGCAAGAGGTTTAGAGAATTTAGTTATCGCAATGAAGGATGTAAATGCTCTTTTATTAATGTATGGTGATGGAAATATTTTTGAAAAAATAAAAAGCTTAATCGTTGAAAATAATTTAGAAGATAAAATTCAATTAGAAGGTAAAGTAGTTCCGCAAGAATTAGAAGCAATAACACCGAATGCTTACATCGGGATTAATTTAGTTGAGCCACAGGGATTGAATCAATTTTATTCTCTTGCCAATAAATTTTTTGACTACATACAAGCTGGTATTCCGCAGCTCACAATGAATTTTGCTGAATACAAAAGAGTTAATGATGAATATAAAGTGGCTGTTTTAATTAATACAATCGAACCAAAAGAAATTGCAAATGCGCTAAACATTTTGTTGAACGATTCTGTTTTATATGAAAGGCTAAAAGCAAATTGTTTAATTGCTGCTGCTGTTTTTACCTGGCAGAAGGAAGAAGAGAAGCTGTTGGATTTTTATAAAAATGTATTTGCTTCTTAATGCATAATGCTCATATACTCGCCACATATTACGCCGCGATTGCAATATGTAATGCAATATTTGTTTCATGAGCAATTCGGTTTGGATTTTACTACAGTTAATGATGAAACTGCATTTATTAATGGCAATGACGCTGAAAAAATTGTTTATTCAACAAAAAATATTGTCAACAGTTTTTTCATTTTTTCTGATGATCTATTGTTTGAAAATGACATTAAGGAATTGAAAATTGAAAGCGGAACAATCAACACTAATATTGTTTTGTTTAAACATGATAAAAATGATGCTTTAGGGTTTGATGTATTTGCTGCTATTTTTTATTTGCTAAGTCGCTATGAGGAATATCTTGGAAAGCCAACAGACAAATTTGGCAACTATGATTTTAAAAACAGTATTCTTCATCAATTGAATTGTATGCATGTTGCTGTTGTTGAGTATTGGGTTGGTATGTTGAAGCGTGCGTTGAAAGAAAAGTTTCCATCATTACAATTTAAACAAAGCAAAACCAGGTTTGCATTAAGTTTTGATATTGATGTTGCCTATGAATATAACAACCGCAGCTTAGCAAGAACGATTGGAGGTATTGCAAAGAAAACAGTTAAATTAAAATTTACTGCTTTAAAAGATCAGTTGCTAACGCTTGCTCATTTAAAGAAAGATGCTTTTGATACGTACGATTATATCTTCCAGGAAATAAAAAATAATAAAGCGATATTTTTTTTCAATATAGGCAAGTATGGTCAGTATGACAAGAACCCATCTTATCGAAATAAAAAATTTCGAAATCTAATTAGCACGATTCATAAAAAACATTTTATAGGTATTCATCCTTCTTACGCATCTAATTCAAATTATAGTTTACTTACACAGGAAAAAAGCCAGCTTGAAAAGATTATTAATGAAAAAATAGTAGCCAGCCGCCAACATTATTTAAAATTGAAATTTCCCGAAACATATCAGCAACTAATCAAAAACGGAATTCAGTCAGATTTTACAATTGGTTATCATGACACGTATGGTTTTCGTGCAGGCACATGTAAATCATTTTTATTTTTTAATCTTGAGAAAAACGAAACAACTTCGCTCCGTCTTTTTCCTTTTGCTTTTATGGAAGGAACATTCGATGATGTAATGAAGCTTGATGTACAAACATCAAAAAAAATAATTTCAGATTTATTGGATGAAACGTGTGTGCATGAAGGAATATTTATTCCGCTTTGGCATAACTCAACATTGTTTACGAAAGAAAGACGTGAAATTTTTGAATCCATGTTAGATGAAATTAAAAAAAGAAATCTTATGAATTTATTTGCGTGATGGAAAAACATCTCCACATAATTACTTTAAATGTTCCTTACCCCGCAGATTATGGTGGTGTCTATGATTTGTTTTATAAACTGCCTGCGTTGCAACAGCAAGGCGTTAAACTTCATTTACATTGTTTTACAAAAGAGCGGCAACATCAGCCTGAGTTAAATAAATACTGCGAAGAAGTTTTTTACTATGAGCGCAATATGTCTTCGAAAAATTTATCATCAAATCTCCCATACATTGTTGCAAGCAGAATTAATGAGGAATTGAATCAGCGGCTTTTGCAGAACGATTATCCCATATTTATGGAAGGCGTTCATTGTACCTATATAACAAATGACAAGCGGTTTGAACAGAGAAAAAAATTTGTGCGTATTCACAATGTTGAGCAGAAATATTATCAGCAATTGGCAAAGTTTTCGAACAATATAAAAAAGAAAATTTACTATTGGCTTGAAGCAAAAAAACTTGCACGATATGAAGCACAACTTGCAAAAAATGCCACAGCTTACTGGTCAGTCTCACCAAACGATACTGATTATTACCGGCAAAAATTAAATTGTAAAACGATAGATTATCTGCCGCTCTATTTGCCTGATTGGAAAGTGCAGGCGCAGGAAGGTTTAGGAACATACTGTTTATATCATGGTGATCTTTCTGTGGAAGAAAATGAATACGCAGTTAAATGGCTATTAAAAAATGTTTTTAATAAAATTGAAATTCCTTTTGTAGTTGCAGGGAAAGATCCTTCGGGAAAAATTACTACTATGATGAGCAGAAACAGTTTAACCTGTTTGGTTGCAAATCCCGATGCTGCCCAGTTAGAAGATATTATTTCAAAAGCGCACATACATGTGTTGCCATCTTTTAGCAATACAGGAATAAAAATAAAATTGCTGAATGCGCTGTATAACGGAAGACATTGCATTGTAAATAATCAGATGATTGCAGGCACTCCGCTTGCCGCTTTATGTCATGTTGTAAATAGTGCCCAAGAATTTAAAGAGCGCATAGGTATGTTGTATCATCAAAAATTTATGGCTGAAGAAAACGAATTTAGAAACCAGGAATTACAAGAAAATTTTTCCAACGAAGCAAACGCAAAACAAATGGTGAAATGGATTTGGGAAACGTATGCTTAAACTTCTGCTACGGCACTGTCAAACACTTTTCCTCTTTCTGTTTTTAACATACGGGAAGGATATTTGCTGATAACAATAAAATCGTGCGTAGCCATTATTACAGAAGTGCCATAATCTTTAGCGATATTAAAAAGCAACTGCATTATTTCATCGCTGGTTTCCGGGTCAAGGTTTCCTGTTGGTTCATCTGCCAAAATAAGTTTGGGTGAATTAAGCAAAGCTCTTGCAATATCTACACGCTGTTGTTCGCCGCCGCTCAGCTCATACGTCATTTTAAAACCTTTGCTTTTTAAACCAACTTTATCCAGCACATCATTTATTTTTTCATCAATCAGTTTATCTTCTTTCCAACCAGTAGCCTTTAAAACAAAGCGCAGGTTTTCGTTTATATTCCTGTCTGTGAGTAATTGAAAATCCTGAAACACAACTCCGAGGTTACGGCGTAAGAACGGAACTTTTTTCCAATCCATCTTTCGTAAATCATATCCGGCAACAGAAGCATCGCCTTCTTTTAGCGGCAATTCACCATACAAAGTTTTTAAAAGACTGCTCTTGCCTGTTCCTGTTTTTCCAACGAGGTAAACAAACTCACCTCGTTCAACGGTAAAATTCACATCACTTAAAATAAGAGAGTCTCCCTGGTATATATTGGCGTTTTTTACAATTACAACTGGTTCAAACATGGGGTGTTTATTTATTTCAAAATTAAAATAAAATAACTATCACAATAAAATACTGCTGTAAAGCATTACAAAAACATTAACTAAAAAAATAGTTGTATAACTAAATATTTAGTTGTAGGTTTGACTAACTTTTTAGTTATAATAAAAAATTGCAAATGAAAACACTTACAAAAGCAGAAGAACAGGTAATGCAGGCGCTTTGGAGAATTGACAAAGGATTTTTAAAAGACATTGTTGAAGCAATGCCCAATCCAAAGCCGCATTCAAATACTGTTGCGACTCTGCTAAAAATTTTGATTGATAAAAAATTTGTTGAAACAGAAACGTTCGGCAGAATGAACCAGTATTCGCCGGCGATATCTAAACAAGCGTATTCAAAAAACACAATGAATAGTTTGGTGAAAGGATATTTTGGCGGTTCTTACAGTAAAGCTGTTTCGTTTTTGGTAGAAGAAAATAAATTAAACATAGAAGACCTT
>JBEHXR010000308.1:0-4572 GCA_048498595.1 Bacteroidota bacterium | reverse complement strand
ATAACATGATGCACCGGCAACATACAAATTACTTATGTTATGCAGTTTACAATGCGCATCAACAACACCTTGTTTCGGATCATCGCTCATGCGCGTTGTACCCATGTGATGCCAGCCGCCGCCTGTAAAAGAAGGCCAGCTTTCGTCTTCAGCGTTCTGTAAATATTCGTATAGTTTTACACGACCCATTGAAACACGCCCAACTTCTTGGCCAATGATGGTGTTGATCATGCGCAAACTATTTTTTTCAAGCGGTGTAAGTACCCAGTTTAATTTAGCACGCGGCATTCCGAGGGAATCTGTTTCTGTATCGAGTGTAATACGTGAATCAGGATTGGGTGCCTGCTCCATTCGCGTAAATAGTTGAAATGCTTTAAAGCCCTTTGGAATATTTATATGTTGAGTTTTTGTGTTTGAATCAAGTTTCTTTAAAGATTTATCCATCGCATCTTGCTGGTCTGTCCACACTTCAATAAACGCTTTTTGATTTGCGGCAATCTCCAACGGCGATAATGAACTTGTGCCATTGAGTATTTTATATTGCTCCTGCATTTTTGCACTGATAGCTAATTCTGCTCTTGCTTTTGTAACACCAAAATCCATCATATACAATTTTACATCTGCAGGATCTGCAAGCCAGATACTTCCTGTTTTTATTTCAAGATGTTCCATAAAGTAGCGACCGACATGATCATAATCGTTACCCAAACCTTTTAGCGCTTGTTTGTTTGAAGACAAAAGCAATCTTGCATTTTGAATGGAGCAACAAGCGAGAACAAAATATTTTGCACGCACTGTGTGTTGCTTGCCTGCATAGTTTTTTGCTGTTACTTCTTTTATGTGCGATACATTTTCATCAGCAGTAATATCAACAACATTTGCATAAGTATATAAATGAATGTTCGGCGCATTTACAATTGCATCTCTGTATTTTGTTCCGAAGCGCGTAGGCGGACTGAACTGCCACATCTTACTCCAAACTTTATTTTCATTCAGCGGAAATGGTTTAAGCGTTGGATCTTTTTGTTGCCAATGTGCAGTAGTAAAATCATCCGGACCAACCTCAACATATTTTTGCGCTCTTGGATAAAAAGGTTTTACATCATCAAGTGTGATGGGCCAACCGCTGCCCCGAATCCAGTCTCTTTTTTTAAAATCTATTTCATCAAATTCAGCACACCATCCTGCCCAATGTCCTGTTGTTCCGCCAAAATAATGCAGCCGAATTGACTTCAGTGGGAAGTAATGTTGCCCTGTTTCTTTTCCTGCATATAATTCCTGCACTTTCTCGTCATATTCAAAACCACCACCTTCAAGTAAAATCACTTTGTATGGCGTGTTCATCCATTCCAGCGCCATGCTTATACCGGCAGCACCAGCACCAATAATACAGATGTCTCCTTCAATCAAAGAATTATTTTCCAGTTCTCTTGCATCAACATGCATAAATTATTTTATAAAATTTATTAAAGTGGTTATTCAATTTTTAATTATTGAAAACAATGCACACTGTCTTGCTTCGGTAACAGCAAGTATCCATCCTTTTACCATTACCGTATTACCTGCTTCAAATTCCTGTTGTATTTTTTTATCAAGATATTGATGAATTGCTTTTTCATCGTTAGAATTAATAATGTTATTATTATCTGCAAGTAATTGCTCCAGTTTGTTTTTATTATTTTCTGCAGGAACGTTTTTTAAATATGCGCTCCCTGCATCTTTAATCGTACGCTCGTCAAATAATCGCGAAAGAAATACCGGTTGCGCTAACTGCTCTGTTGTTGAAGCGTTGCATGAGTGCAAAAGCGGAAGACTAATGGCTGCTGTTGCAAAAGCTGAAAGCTGAATGAAGTCTCTTCTTTTCATATACAGGCACAATAAAATTAGCAGAAGATTTCATCGAAAATAATAAAGATAATTTTACAACACATGATTGAAAGGATACAATTAAACATTAGTGCAGGCATAAAATTGTAATTAAATAATTTTGCAACAACTGTTATTGAACAAACAACCTTATTATGCAAAAAGACTATAACCTCGAAAGATTTTTGGATGCACAAAAAAACGATTACGCAACTGCATTATCAGAAATAAAAAATGGAAAAAAAGAAAGCCACTGGATGTGGTATATATTTCCGCAGGCAATGGGATTGGGTTATACCAGCACTTCAATACACTATTCAATAAAAGATTTGGACGAAGCAAAAGCGTATTTAGATCACCCGGTTTTAGGAAAGCGTTTGATAGAAATAACCAATGCAGCCTTAGCGCTTGAAACAAATGATGCAAGGCAAGTTTTTGGAAGTCCAGACAATTTGAAATTGAAATCGAGCATGACTTTGTTTTCGCTTGTGCCCGACGCAGATAAAGTTTTTGAGAAAGTGCTTGATAAATTTTTTGACGGAAAGAAAGATGAAAAAACTTTGCAGCTGTTGGGTGTGTGATATTAGAAGCCAATATTCTTAAAATGTAATTTTCTTTTTTACCTGCAGCATTTATAAGACCTGTTGCATGTTCATTTATTTTTTGTAAATAATTTTGATGCATGAGAAATATTTGCCTGCTTATCTGCTGTATATGCTTTCCCTTTTTATTAACTGCACAGGATAATTACGAGATACAGGTGTACGGTTCGCAAACGCAGGAAAAGAATAGTATCATTTTCGAGTTACACAGCAACTATACTTTTGAAGGCGGCAAACAAATAGTGGAGGGCGTAATTCCATCTAATCATGCTTTACATGAAACATTGGAAATTACACAAGGCATTACTGATAATTTTGAAATTGGTGCTTACATGTTTACCAATTATACACCGGGCTACGGTTATAAGGTTATCGGTACGCATATTCGTCCGCGTATTATGGCGCCGGCAAAATGGAAATTGCCTGTTGGTTTAAGTTTATCTGCAGAAATAGGTTACCAGGATGCGGCTTACTCAAACCAAACATGGAGTATAGAAATAAGACCTATTGTTGACAAGAGTTGGCAGAAATTATATGTTTCATTTAATCCAACTTTTGGTGTAGGATTAAAAAGCGCTTACACGAATTCAACGCCTACGTTTGAACCTAATTTAAAAGCTGCTTATAATGTTTTTAAGAATCTTGCATTAGGTATAGAATATTATGGAGAAACAGGACCGGTGAATGCACTTGAATCTTTTCCGCAACAAAACCATGCAATTTTTATTGCGGGCGATATGCTCAATAATCCACACTGGGAATTAAATGCAGGTGTTGGTTTTGGAATTACACAGGCAACGGATGGTCTTGTTTTCAAAGTAATTGTTGGAAGAAGAATTTACTGGAAGAAAAATAAATCCTGAATTATACCAATCAACTACTATATCAATATTATTTTTTTGAATTGAAAACACAAGTTGAGTGCTTAGCCTATACATCATTCAATAAAAAACAAAAGCAGCTATAAAATTTATAACTGCTTTTTGTTTGTGGTGTGGGGCGGGATCGAACCGCCGACACAAGGATTTTCAGTCCTTATATATTTGTATTAATATGGTTCAATCTGAAGTCTTTCGCTCTGAAACTATTACAGGCAAAAGGTTTTAGAAAACACATAAAATCACATAAAACCATAAAATGTTGTACCTATGTTGTACCAAGTAATATACCTTTACTATCGCTAACAAATTTATTATATGGGTTCAATAAAAGTAGTACTACGTCAAAAGAAAAATAAAGATGGGACATATCCGCTTGCAATACGAATAACTCGGCATAGAAAAACTTCATTTATTCACCTCGGATATAACGTACATAAAAATCAATGGAACGCTAAAGAACAAACAGTCAAGTCTTCGTACCCAAACTCTAAAAGAATGAATAACTACATTCTAAAGAGAAAGTCAGAAGTAAGTGCGAGCTCGCTTGAGCTGGATACAGACAAAGCAGATGTGTCGGCTCGTACAATAAAACAAAAAGTAAAGCCAAAGGGAGGAAGCACTTTCTTTTCACAAGCGCAACTGTATTTAGATTTATTACAAGCAAATAAAAATTATAACGTCTATACTGCCGATAAACCGCGAATAAAGCATTTCAGAGAGTTTTTAGAGGGTGCTGATATTGCATTTTCTGATATCACAATATCACTATTAGAACGATACAAAGCATGGCTCAGACAAAAACCGATCTCTAAATACCGGGCACGTAAAAAGGAGAACGAATTAAAACGTCCAAGAAGAAAAACATCGGACGATGAAGAAACACCAACTAAACCGATTAGTGAACGCACGGTAATAAATCATCTGGTTGTCATTAGATCAATATTTAGTCAAGCGATCAAGGCAGGCGTTGTTGATAAGAAATATTATCCGTTTGGAAAAGATGGTATTGCTATTAAATTTCCGCCATCAAAAAAACTAGGCTTAACAAGCGACGAAGTCACACGTATAGAAAACGTAAAACTTGCTGATGCACGTTATGACCACGCGCGAAATTTATGGTTGTTTGCCTACTATTTTGCTGGCATTCGAATCTCAGACGTATTTCGTTTGAAATGGAGTGATATCAGTGATGGCAGATTGTATTACACGATGGGAAAAAACAT
>JBEHXR010000307.1:0-4579 GCA_048498595.1 Bacteroidota bacterium | reverse complement strand
GTGGCAACTATTTTTAGTATTGAAGAATGGAATTGGGAAGTTACAGATAACACAAATTAATGCGAATAAAAAATTATGAATCTCCAATTAAGTTATACTCAACCTATCGATTTCTTATTTCGTTAGTCATGTTGATAGAAATTTAATGTTCACTTATTTATTGAAGTGAATGGTCGTTAGTTTTCTAATCTTTTATTGCTCTAAAAAAATATGTGTGAAGACTTGGCTTATAAATGAATAAATATTCACTTAATCATATATTTTTATTAACAGTAATTTGAATAGAGGTTGATTTGAGAAAACTTTTTCACAATAAAAATTTTTTTGTGTAAAATGTAGTTTTAGCCCGGTTTTTGATAAAACCAGTCCATTCTTAAATTTAAAACCTCCGTAATTAATGAAGACAAGACTTCTAATTGCAACAGCAATTACTGCTATTGCATTATTTAACGCCTGCTCAAAAGAAAACGTAACACCTGCAGATCCAAATTCAATTTCCGTTGCCGCAAATACTTCAGACGTTGAAGATTTATATACGGAAACCGGTTTAACTAAACAAAAGGCAATAACGCATACAATAAATTCAAATATTGGTGGATACCTTGAAGCATTGCCTGCACATTACAACGACCATCCTAAAAAACTTTATCCTGTTATTATATTTTTACATGGTCAGGGGGAAATGGGCGATGGTTCTCAAAAAAGCTTACCAATTGTAGCTGATAATGCAATTCCTAAATTAATTGCTAACGGTACTTTCCCAAAAAACTTTTGGGTAAATGGCGGCGCCTATCAGTTTGTTGTTTTATCCCCGCAGTTTAAATCTTGGCCGCAAGCCTCTGATGTAAATGCAATGATTAATTATGCAATAAAAAATTATAAAGTAGACTCTACGCGCCTTTATATATGCGGATTGAGCATGGGCGGGGGTGGCAACTGGGATTATTCATGGAACTATGGAAAGCGCGCAACCGCGGTTGTGCCTATTTCAGGTGCATCATACCCAACAACAGAAAAGGGTGCAGATATAGCAAATGATGATTTAGCTGTTTGGGCATTTCATAATAATAATGATCCAACTGTGCCGTCATGGTATAGCACTGATTATGTTCAATACATTAACCAGGCAAATCCTAAGATTAAAGCGAAGCTTACAATGTTTAATTCCAGCAGTCATGATGCATGGACAAAAGCAACTGATCCTAACTATAAAGAAAATGGTATGAATATTTACCAATGGATGTTGTCCTATCAGAAAAAACCGAAAAAATAATCCTCCTTTCATATAAAATTGAGCCTGTTTGATAAAACCTGCAGGCTCAATTTTCTTGTTTGCTTAGCATATTGCGTTTAAGATTTTCCCAAAGATTATCAAAACTGTTATTCTCCGTTTCTTTCCAGGCTTGTAAACGATCATGCATTTTTTGTTTGCGTTCATTTCCTGCGGCTTCAAAAAATTCCCGGATAAATTCACCATCCTGCTCATAAGCAAGCTGGTTATATAATTGTTTTATTTTTTGTTCATGCTGAATATTTGTTTCTGCAATTTGTTTTTCCATCAATTCACGCAGCTTCACTTTGTCATCATAAGTTCCGTCTGGCAATAAAGTTTTGGCAATAACCGGCAGCAACTCAATCAACACCAAAATAATTACCAATAAATAATAGCGAAATTCTGCTGCAGCATTATTTTGAATCAGATTGTGCAATGCTTCAATACGTGTAAGAAACCCATCATTCATTAATGTATTGAATGATTGCATTTCTTTTTCTTTGTTTGCCTCAATGGAATTTAAATTGCTGTCAATGCTGTTTAGTTTTGGTTGAAATAAAGCGTTCAGTTGATTAAGATTTGAATCAAGTTTTATATACTCTGTTTCTTTTGCTTTTGCAATTTCTTTTAGTCCGATTCTGCCACTGCCACCTGTTCCATCTGTTTCAGCAATAAATGCATTTCTGCTTGCAGCAACTTCACTATACTTTGTATTGAGTTGCTGTTGTAAAATGTTTTTTTGTTGCTGCAATTGCAAAACATTTTTAGCATATAAACTATCAAGCTCATGTTGCTTTGCCATTTTTCTTTGTTCATTGTCCAGCGAGATTTGTACATGAATCTCTTTATCGAATAAATATAACAATGCCGGCTGCGCCATAAATGTACCGATGGTTAATGCAAGAATCAACCTGAATAAAATTGTTATTGCTTTACGTTTATTTTTTGCATTGATGCCTTTTATCAAAGCGCGGTCAATACTTAAAATAATAAAGCCCATAAAAACACCAAGTGCAATGGTGGTTACAATATTGTTTGCAACAGTAAAGAAAAAATAACTCCATGCTAAAGTTGCAAACAGCCATGTGCTCAGCACAGCCATGCCTGTAATTGCATAGCGATTTCTATCAACCGTACAATCCTTTATTAACTCTTTTTCGGCTGTTGCAAGCCACCATAAAAAGCGCGTGGATGTTGAAGGAAAATAATTGTCCCGTTGCGAAAGCGGTTGTGCATTCGTTTCCATTGTAAAAAAAATTTTGGTTAAATTGGTTAAGGCGGGACAATTAGATAACGCAATACTAAAAGAATAATTACGTGCTTCAAAATAATTAAGCAATCATTATATTTCGAATAGAACTTTCCCTGATGGATTGTCTTAAAAGTTAGAATGAAATTATGCGTAGCTTACATTTTTTAAAACTTCCATATGAAAAAAATAATTTTTACGCTTTCATTATTTGCGGCAATTTTTTTCTTTCAGAATAATGTAAATGCACAATCAAGTAATTCGGCAACACTTAGGCATATTGTTATTATTACATTTAAGCAGGATGCACCTGCCGATAGTATAAGAGCACTTGATGATCTATATAAAAGTCTTTCAAAAGATCCTTCGGTAAAAGATTTTGAAACAGGTGTAAATATTTCAATGCGCGATTCGGGCGTGGTTAAGCATGTATATGTTACAAGTTTTGCTTCAAAAAATGACATGGATAAGTACCGCAAAATTCCTGATTATTCTAAACTTTTTAAGATATCGCTTTCAATTGCCGACGATGTTACTGTTGCAGATTATTGGGCGAATAAATAATCATCTTACCTTATTTTAATAATTCTTCTTTCTCCTATATCGGTTTGATGGAACCGTATAGATATTTTGTGGTTTATTTTTTCGAGCTCCCTGTATTCCCATTTTGAGTATCCGTCTTTTTCGTACACAGTTATGATTTTTTCATTCTGCGCAAACAAAAAGAGATGATAAACTTTGTAGTTCAAAATCTCTTTTCTATGAGTATAACCTTAATAATAATCATCAGCTATTTTGTAGTTGTTGCATTTATCTTAAAAACATTTCATTATCTCAGGGAAAGGAATATGCCTGAGCCTGAACTTTTCCAGATTCATATGCTGCAGGAAATGAATGAAGAAACCAGGGCTTAAAAATGCTTAGCTAAGAATTTTTTTCCATTTACCCGACTCTGCAAATTCTTTAATAAGCTGATTTCTTTTTACAAGAAGTTTTTTAAGGTAGCCTGTAAGTATTAGCGCATTAAATATTTTCCCTGCTAAACCAAACGGCGATGTGTAATGCAACGCATCCATCATTACAACTAAATCATTTTTCTTCTCAAAATAATGGTTGTGCAAAAAAGAATTGAACGCCCCTTTTTGTTGTTCATCTCTAAAATAAAATGGGCGATCATACTCTGTAATTTTTGAGGTAAGTTTTTGTTTTATGCCAAAATGAATTGCTTCCCACGTTACGAATTCATTTAGATTTATTAAACCGCTTGTTCTGCCTGCAACAGCTTTTTCTTTGGTTTGCGTAGTTGATAAAACATGCAGATCAATACTCCTTGACAGATCAAAACAGACGTAGATGTCAGATCTAATGAATGTAGTTAACTCAATTGTCGGCATTCAAAAAAATTAAAGCCAGGTAAAGGGATCATAAGAAGGAATGTGTGTGATATTTAAGGAAGAAAACATCGGTCTTAACCATTCCGCTACATATTCCATTCCCGGCTCTTCACTTACGGCGTGGCCTAAAATAATTAAAGCTGTTTTCTTACCAAGCAACTGGCTGTCTCTTATATATTCTGCAGTCTCCCATTCAGAAACTTCTCCAACTATTAAAACGTCGGGATGTTTCGCTTCAACTAAGCCAACTTGTTTTTGTCCGCCAAAAGCACCGGGCATTACAGCAACATTTTCACATTGCGCATGCAGGTTTCCAATCACTCTTACATACGCAATATTTAGTGATGATTTAAGATGAAGCACAAGATTGTGCAACGAAATTTTCGGAATTGTCAAAATATTTTCATCGGTTTTAAAATAAGAAAGCCAACCGGCTTTTTTAACCATTCCGTAAATTATTGCATCTGGTTTTAATGAATGACAATAATCATGAAAACGCCAGATGGCAATTGAATTTTTATCAAGCAATTCCTGTTTCTGATTTACCGTATCATTATTATTTACCCAATCTTTATCATCCCGATGATTATAGAAAGTAGGCTCATGTGCAATTATGAAATTGGCGTTGTGTGTTACGGATTCTTTAATAACAGCAATTGTAGG
>JBEHXR010000306.1:0-4581 GCA_048498595.1 Bacteroidota bacterium | reverse complement strand
ATATTTCTCTCAAACGAACAACGCTATGTTCTTTATGGGATTCGAAGCGAGAATGCATCAATAGTAAAACACCTGAAGCCAAACAAATCAACAAGTTTATTGATGACACGCGTTACGGTTAATGGAATGTTATCAGCAATTATTATTAGAGCATAAGGTAATCAGCCCGCAAGCAGTCAAAACGCTTTATTAGGTGATATAAAAGTTGATAATACGTTATTTGGATTAATAGACTATCATAATAACAATATGAAAACTGTATTGTAAAATTAGATGAGCGAAACCAAAACGCAATTCCAAATTTAATGTTCAACAATCAATAACATGGCTTAAAAAATATTCGATTAAGCAATGTCAAAATCTATCAAAACTTATTTAATCTTAACAGTACTTAATTTAATTTGAAATCATCTATACAGATTGGTTTTTTCTAAAATCACAATTGTTAATGACTAATATTTTAATGCTCTTCAAAATTTGAAGTGATGATGTTATCTGCACTAAGCTTGCTTAGATTTGATGTGTGGCATTTTTTATTGTGAAAAAGATAAAAGTGAAGAAAGATGCAAGAAACACCGATGTTGTTTACATGGCTGAAGAAGGAACATTAACCGTGATAAAAGAAATATCAAAAGATAAATTTGTTGTTATACGTTTATAATATCTATCCCTCTGGTACAGGTAAGCCAAGGTCTTTATTCTCCTCTTTGTCTTTTTTGAAATCAAGTTTACCAAACTTCCATGTAAGGTTTATACCAATAGATCTAAACGGAATTTTACGATTACTATTTGTCGTAAAATTTGTTCCATATAAAATAGTTGGTTGGTTTACATATTCGCTAAAAAGATTGGTTCCTGTTAATGCTATACTTGCTTTTTTATTAAATAATTTTTTGCGTACCGCAAACGTGTAAGAAGTGAATGAAGGATACCTGCCCTGGACTTCGTTGCGGGGTGAATTGAAATTCCCAAAAAATTCTGCCGATAAATCATTACGAAACTGATAACTGGCATTAAGATTAAGGCGATAATTAAAGCTTACCGGGCTGAAGCCTGAATCAATTCCGTTAAGAATATGCCGATGAAAAAGCTGGACATTTAGTCGCACATTAAATTTATCTGTGGCTTGCATACTGCCAAACAAGCTTAAACCTGTATTTTTTTCCAAGCCGATATTTTCTCTTGTACTTACTGACACATTTTTATATATAGTATCGCCTACTTGCAGCGCAGGATAGAATACTGTATAAGGCTGTATATCATTTTTATTGCCGCGGTAAAATGCCGTTATCATAATTGAACCCGTATTACCCAAATCGTAACTGTAAGAAAGCTCAACCCGATTACCAATTTCAGGTTTGAGATATGGATTTCCGGCAGTAATATTTTTTGGATCAGCAGTATTTACAAAGGGATTTAAGTCGCCATAATCCGGTCGCTCAATTCTTTTTGAATAACTCAGTTTTAAAGTTTGTGACGAAGTCAACTTTCGAAGTAGAAAAACAGACGGCACCCAGGTATTATACCCGGGATTTTTTGCCTGATGCAAAGCGTCAGAATAAAAGGAAGCTATTTCCGTGCGCTCATATCTTACGCCGGCTTTGATCTCAAAAAAATGCTTGACCGGTAAACTTATCTCACTATATGCCGCATAAACTTTCTGATGATAATTTAGATAATTGGAAACAGAACTGTCATATAAATAACTTTTAGTATCAGGCTGCAATGCGTAAACATTGGACGCGCTTGTAATATCATCAAAAGTTATCTCAGCACCTGTTCCAAGCGTAATATCATTTTTAAATGGCTGCGTATAGTCAATCTCGAGTTCGTATTCGTTTTCGTTGCCAAAGTTATTGTTGTTGATACCATAGAAAACAGAGTCGCCTGGTATTAAAGTTTGATAGTTAGTTGCATTGATTGCTCTATTTCCAAGGCTTGCATTCAAGCTTATTTCGAGCTTCTGGTCTTGCTTTTGAAATGTTCTTTTATAATTTAACGCCGCATCGGTTGAGTGAAATGCAAATTTGTTATACTGATTATTCGAAGCATTTTGCTCACTAATAATTGTGTCTTTATTAAGCGAAGTTATTTGTTGGGATTGGCTTGTTATTCCACTGCTTCCGAAACCAAAAATATTGTAGTTAACATTACCAAATAAGCTATTCTGTTTATCGAGTGTCCAGTCAAAGCCAATACCTGATTCGGTTCCATGCCGGTTGGTTCCTGTGCTGCCTTGCTGATGCAGTAAATCATTTTGTTGTGCGATTGTATCAATTGCCGTTTGATCTAAAACAAATGGTGTTTCTGCTGTAAGTCTTGAGTTGCCGCTTATAAAAGCATTTAAGCCAAAATTTCCATTTCGCGCCGTAATGTTGAAAGAGCCATTTTCGATGCGGGTTCCGGCCGTTAACGAAATATTACTGTTAATGCCTTTCGATCTCGTTTGTTTGAGTATAATGTTAATAATGCCTGCCATGCCCTGTGCGTCATATCTTGCCCCGGGGTTAGTTATTACTTCAATGCTTTTTATCTGGCTTGCCGGAATGGATTGAAGTACGTCTGCAACATTACTTCCAAATGCTGTGGACGGTTTGCCATTAATTAAAAAACGGATACCGCTATTCCCTGCCAATTCCACATTGCCATCTGCGTCAACTGAAACCTGCGGAATTTTTTTAAGTATATCTGTTGCCACACCGCCCTGTGATGTGACGTCGTTTTCTGCATTAAAAACAATTTTATCTATGCGGTTTTCGATAAGTTTTGTTTGAGCTGTAACCGTTACATCTTGCAAAGTGTTTACATTTTTTAACAATAAGATAGTTCCAATATTTTCGTCTTCGTGATTTTTACCAACATGAATATTCTTTAAATATTTTTGTTTATATCCAATCGATTCAAAGGATAACTTATAAGTTCCTGAATCAATGTTCCGGATACTAAAATTGCCGGTGCTATCACTCGTAGTGCCATTTATAGTTTTGTCTGTATTCGATGTAATTACAGTTATAGTAGCATAATTTAAAGGGACTTTAGACGCGCTGTCAACAATTCTTCCTGATATAGAAATTTTCGATTGTGCGTTTACAAAACCACTGCATAATGCAAAGACTATAATGACTGAAAAAATTTTTTTGGGATTCGGGTTAAGTTTTGACGTGCTGAAAGGCTTACTCACAATTAAATATTATGGCAAAATAGAGTCTTAATTCTGTAGTAATTCTGTGAAGTCATGATAATTCAGTTAGTATTCCAAACAACTGGTTCTATGGTGCGCATCTTGATTATTATATATTACATGGTCCACCTCGCCGAAATTTTACGCTTTCGCATCACTATTCGACATCCATAATTTTGCCTGGCTTAACAAAGAAAATGGTGCATTAAAAAAAAGCGAAGATGCTTACCTAATAGCTGCTTTTTGTTTTTCATCTTATTTCAATTCGTTAGGCGAATTAATACAAAGACTGTCGAAGGTTAATTATCTACTGTCAAGTGAATCACTGTTGAATTTCTTTTTAATTATTCGATTCAAAGTCCAAAGAGAAAAAGCAAGCCATGAATATCCTACACAAAATCCCGCAACAACATCAGAAGCAAAATGTTTTTTAAGGTAAATACGGCTAATTCCAATCAATATCGACATTACGAACAACAGGATCGAAAAGAGTAATTTCTTCTTTTTAGACAGGTTCATACTCCATATCAACCAAATCAGTAGTCCAAAAAAAATAAATGCTGATGTTGTATGCCCGCTTGGAAAACTGTAAGTTAATGTTTCAGCATTAATCGGGTAAGCTGGTCTTACTCTGTGAAAAATATCTTTTAATGCAAAAACAATTATAGAACTTGTTATTCCAATCACCGTAGTAGTTAATGCAACCGGTTTTTGCTTTTTAATTAATAGCCAAATAATCAAGATAAGGTAAGCCGGCACTAAAAAATATATTGAGCCAAAAAAACTAATTACAGTCATCACTGCTGTTAATTGCGGATTGATGTAGTGTGACAAAAAGGTGAACACAGCTTTATCTACATTATCCTCTTTCTCCGCAAGCACTTCATGCACAATTTCTACAAACGAGTACAACGATAACAGCATTAAAAACAACATTGTGATTGTTTTTACAGATATTCTTTTCAGATAATTAACGACGCTATCAGTGTTCATTGAAAGGAATTTATTAAGGTAAGTATATCGTTTTGAAAAGTATTAGTAAAACAAAGCACATAACAATCAGCAATAGTTTTCATGCGAACGGTTAAGTATTATTTTCTTTGTACGCTTTCTTGATTAATAAACGGCCTAAACTTTAGCAAAACTCAGCAGTAAAGGCACAAAATAAATTGAGATTTTGTAGTAAATCTAAACTATGGGATATATATCCGAGCGGTAAACATTGAAGAAGCTATTGTCATAATAAAACGGAAAATTAATCTCGCTGCTACATTCCTTTTTCAAATAACAAATGGGGCATCCGATACCAGACGTTGGATAGGGAGAGTGAAATATAATTTCTTTGGTATTGGTTTATTTAATTGAATCTTCTCATAAAAATATCATCAGAGATAGGTGCC
>JBEHXR010000305.1:0-4605 GCA_048498595.1 Bacteroidota bacterium | reverse complement strand
TTTAAAAGTCGTGGTGCACGCGTGAGTGGTTATGATAGAACAACAACACCGCTTACACGCGAGTTAGAATCAGAAGATATAGATGTGCATTTTGAAGAAGATGTAAATGCCATTCCGAAAGATGTAGATGTGGTTGTGTACACGCCGGCCATTCCTGCAGATCATGCAGAGCTCGTGTATTACCAGGAAAATAATTATACGGTTGTTAAACGCAGCGATGTGTTGCAATGGATAACTGAAAGTTCTTACAATATATGCGTAGGGGGAACACATGGCAAAACGACCGTAACCACCATGATAGCGCACGTGCTTCGTGACAGTGGTTATGGTTGCAATGCCTTTCTCGGCGGAATTTCAGCAAACTATAAAACAAATTTCTGGAGCAGTAAGAATAATGTTGCTGTGATTGAAGCAGATGAATACGATAGAAGTTTTTTAAAACTGTCGCCGGATGTTGAAGTGATAACAGCAATGGATGCAGATCATCTTGATATCTATGGCTCCGTTGCAGAATTAGAAAATGCGTTTGTTGATTTTTCAAAAAAAATAAAAAGTAATGGCTGCCTTATTTCAAAATGTGGTTTGAGAAGAAGTAAAGATTTAAATGCATCAACGCATTATACGTATGCTTATGATAATAATGCAGCAGATGTGTTTGCAGATAAAATTGAAGTTGAAAATGGTTCTTATAAATATGATGTGGTTGCAAAAAGCTGGAAGCTTAATGATGTTGAGTTGCATATGGGCGGTTTGCACAATATCGAAAACAGTGTTGCTGCAATTGCAGTAGCGAAATATTTAAAAATTGATGATGGTAAGATAAAGAAAGCCATCAAAAACTTTAAAGGCGTTCATAGAAGATTCGAGTACGTGTTGAAGAATGATAAACATATTTTGATTGATGATTACGCGCATCATCCGGCAGAAATAAAAGCATTGTTGAGTGGCGTAAAAAGTTTGTATGACGATGAAGTGACGGTGATATTTCAGCCGCATTTGTATAGCAGAACAAATGATTTTGCGGATGAGTTCGCACACAGTTTAGATATGGCTGACCAGGTTGTGTTATTGCCAATTTATCCTGCACGTGAAGTGCCGATGGAAGGTGTAACGAGTGAATTAGTGTTGAACAAAATGACCTTGCCGCAAAAACAAATCTTAGATAAAAATGCAATGCTCGATTGGGTGAAATTATATAAGCCAAAATTATTGGTGATGTGTGGCGCCGGAGATATTGATGCATTGGTTGAACCTGTAAAAGAAATTTTAATGCAGTAAGCATGAGTGTAAAAACTAAAATAAAAACAATCAGTTGGTCTGTGCTTGGCTTATGCTGCCTGGTACTTCTGGTATCAGCAATCAGAAGTAAAGATTCAAAAGCATGTGCAACTATAGATATAGAAATTGAAGGAGCAACACAACACCTGTTTATTAAAAAAGCTGATGCATTAAATGTGTTGAATCAAAATAATATTCGCACAGGGCAAACATTAGATGATATTAATTTAAAAAATGCAGAAGAGCAATTGGAAAGTAACGCATGGATAAAAGATGCTGAACTATTTTTTGATAATCATCAAACATTACATGTAAATATTTCAGAGCGCGAACCAATTGCCCGTGTGTTTACAATTGGCGGCAATTCATTTTATATTGATAGCACCGGTTTGCGTTTGCCTGCAAATGAAAATGCAGCCGCAAGAGTAATTGTGTTCACCTCATTTCCATCAGACCTGCCTACCGGCAGGCAGGCAAAAAAATCATTATCTGCGCCGGATAGTTTGGTGTTGAATGATGTAAAAACAATTGCAAAATATATTACAGCGGATAGTTTTTTAAATGAACAAACTGCGCAAATAAATATCACCCAACAACGCACTTATGAAATAACACCTGTTGTTGGTGATCAAATAATTCGCATTGGAAATGCAGATAGTTTAAATGAGAAGTTTACAAAGCTCATCGCATTTTACAAAAATGTTTTTGCAAAAGTTGGTTTTGAAAAATATAGTGTGATTGATGTGCAATATCACGGTCAGGTTGTAGCGGTAAGAAAGGGGGAAGGTTATACCATTTCTGATACAGCAAAAGCAATGCGTTCGTTAAAACAGGCTGATACAAAACTGAATACGGTGTTGAATGATACAACTTATTCTGCGCCGCTGGGTAAACCTGTTACGGAAACAAGGCCTGTTTCAACAAACAGTTTTTCAAATAAATCAATCAATAAAAAACAAACGAAAAAATTAAATCAGTCTTCGAAAAAAATAAATGATAGCAAGAAAAGATCGTCAGTGAAAAAACCGAAGGCAGTGATGAAGAAAAAACATTAATCATAATACAAACTTTTTTATAACAACAAAAACAACTAAAACAATCTCTATGAACCAAAGTACAAACGGCGAACAAAAATCTGTTTACGAAGAAACAGGAATGCCGATTATTGTTGGGCTTGACATTGGCACAACAAAAATTGCTGCGATTGCCGGCAGAAAAAATGAGTACGGCAAACTCGATATTCTTGGGTTTGGTCGTGCGGATAGTAACGGTGTGCAACATGGTCAGGTGTTGAACATCGATCAAACTATTAAAGCAATTCAACAGGCATTAGCAAGCTGTGTGAAGAGCAATCCTGATCTTGAAATTAAAGATGTGTATGTTGGTGTTGCAGGGCATCACATTAAAAGTTTGCAAACACGCGGCGATATTGTTCGTCAAAATTCTGATGTTGAAATTGAACGTTGGGAAATTGATCAGCTTGTAGAAAATCAACGCAAAACTTTTATTCCTGCGGGCGATCAAATTATTGACGTTATTCCGCAGGATTTTCATGTTGACAATTATCAAAACATTAAAGATCCTGTTGGTTACAACGGCGTAAAAGTGGGTGCAAACTTTCACATCATCACCGGCGACAGAAATGCAATAAGAAATATTTATCGCGCTGTTGATCGCAGCGGATTAAAAACAAAAGATTTGGTGTTGCAGCCGTTGGCTTCATCGAGCGCAGTAATGAGTGATGTTGATATGGAAGCTGGTGTTGCTATTTTAGATATTGGTGGTGGCACAAGTGATCTCGCTGTTTTTTATGATGGCATTTTAAAACACACTGCAGTTATTCCTTTCGGCGGTGAAAATATTACAAACGATATACGCATGGGTTTGGGTGTGTTGAAAGGACAAGCTGAAGCAATGAAAGTTCAATTTGGAACTGCGCTTGCAGATGAAGCAAAAGCAAATGCATTCATTACAATTCCTGGTTTAAAAGGAATGGCGCCAAAAGAAATCAGCGTAAAAAATCTTGCAGCTATTATTCAGGCAAGAATGAGCGAGATACTTGATTTCGTAAATTATCATATCAGGCAAATTGGTATGGATCCACGTTCGTTAAACGGCGGAATTATTTTAACGGGTGGCGGTTCGCAATTAAAACATCTTATTCAGCTTACAGAATATTGCACAGGCATAAATGCACGCATCGGTTTTCCCAACGAACATTTGGCTCCTAACCACATTGATGAATTAAAGAAGCCCATGTATGCAACATGTATCGGTTTAATTCTGAAAGGCTACAACGATTACGAACATAAACGCAAAGAGTTCGATAATAAATTCAAGAAAGTTGAAGTGCCTGAAGTGCTGAAAAAAGAAGAGGCAAAAGTTGATGTAAAAGAAGTGAAGAAACCAAAAGTGAATATCACTTCACGCACAAAAGGCTTAAACAATTTCTGGGATAAATTTAAAGACAGCCTTATAGATATGTTTAAAGAAGAAGATGATAAAGAAATAAAATAACCCAATTAAAAACACTTACTAACCATTTAAATTAAAAGTTATGATACATTTTGATTTGCCCAAACAAAAATCATCAATCATGAAAGTGCTGGGCATCGGCGGTGGCGGAAGCAATGCAGTTAATTTCATGTATTCTGAAGATATTGCGGGTACAGATTTTATAATATGCAATACAGATGCGAAAGCATTAGACCAAAGTCCTGTTCCAAATAAAGTTCAACTTGGGCCGCACTTAACGCAAGGTCTTGGTGCCGGCGCAGATCCTGAAGTTGGCAAACATGCAACAGAAGAAAGCTTAGAAGAAATTCGCCGCATTCTTGAAGTAAATACAAAGATGGCATTTATATGTGCAGGCATGGGCGGCGGCACCGGAACTGGTGGCGCGCCAATCATTGCACAAGTTTGTCGTGAGATGGGAATTCTTACTGTTGGTATTGTTACAACGCCATTTGGTTTTGAAGGTCCGCGTCGTTTAAAACAAGCAGAAGATGGTATAAAAAGATTGCAGCCATATGTTGATACTTTGCTCATCATCAGTAACGATAAACTGCGCATACAATATGGCAATTTAAAAATGAAAGAAGCATTTTCTAAAGCTGATAATGTGTTGGCGACTGCTGCAAAATGTATAACAGATATCATCAACAGTCGCGGACATATTATTGTTGACTTTGCTGATGTATGCACTGTTATGAAAAACGGTGGTGTTGCAATTCTTGGCAGCTCCGCAGTTGAAGGTGAGAACCGTGCACAACGTGCAATTGAAGAAGCATTGAGTTCTCCATTATTAAATGATAATGATATTACAGG
>JBEHXR010000304.1:0-4622 GCA_048498595.1 Bacteroidota bacterium | reverse complement strand
AACATTCCTGCGGTTGAATTATTAAATCAATTGAGTCTAAAAAACTTTCTAAGCAAGCTTACTGTTGCAGGATTTGATGATGTATGGAAGAATCGTGATAAAGAAGGTTTATCAGTGATTCTTGGAGGTTGCAGTGTAAGACTCGATGAGATGGCAGCATTATACAGTTCGTTTGCAAACAATGGAAAATATTATCCATTGAAATGGACAATGGATAATGCTTCAACATCAAATCATTCAACGCAACACGGTACAACTATTTTATCACCTGCAGCAGATTATATGCTTACGCAAATTCTTTCTACTTTGCTTCGACCTGACTTGCCAAATGCATATGACGTCGCAGAAAATATTCCAAAGATTGCATGGAAGACAGGAACATCTTATGGTCGCAGAGATGCATGGAGTATTGGTTACAATAAAACATATACAATTGGTATTTGGATTGGAAATTTTTCAGGTGAAGGCGTTCCCGATTTAAGCGGTGCTTCTGTTGCAACGCCGCTTCTTTTTAAATTATTTAATTCGATCGATTACAACGCAAACAATGAATGGGTGCAAGCTCCAAAAGATTTATCATTTCGCTTGGTGTGTGCAAAGACAGGGAAAATTCCAAATGATTTTTGCAGTGACCAGGTGATGGATTACTACATTCCTGGTGTTTCAAGCAATGAAAAATGCAGTCATTTAAAAAAGGTTTTTGTTTCTGCTGATGAAAAATATTCTTATTGTACTTCATGCCTTCCGGCTAATGGTTATAAAGAAAAACTTTTTGAAAATATATCGCCTGAGCTGGCTAATTATTATAAGATGAATCACATCGCATACGAAAAAATTCCGCCACATAATCCCGCATGCACGCGAGAGTTTAATGGTCATGCACCAGTAATTACTTCATTAAACAATGGAATGGTTTACATAATTATGGACAAGCAGCAACAACAACTTACTTTATCTTGCTCTGCATCCAACGATGTATCAAAAGTGTACTGGTATGTGAATGACAAATTTCTTTCTGCTGCAAATCCGCAACAAAAAATATTTTTTAATCCTGCTTCATCCAACATAAAAATTTCCTGTGCAGACGATAAAGGAAGAAATACCAATATTGAAATTAAAGTAAAGTTTGATTGACGCTGCTTTGATGGCAGCATCAATTATTTTTTATTTAATCTTCTTGTTTTTTACCGCTGACTTTAATTGTTCATTAGCTGCAATTTCTTTCAAACGAAACTTTACTATTTCAGTAATTAATTTTTCCGGAAGCGGTTTACCCAGCGGAAATTGAATTGCACCTTTCGAAGTTTTATATGCTTTAAGTTTATCTTTAAAAACTTCCATTGGTTTTGAAGTTGGATAAAAACCATAATGCGCTTTCATCGCAGCAAAATAAACGAGCACAGAACTTTGTTTGAAAGCAGGCATTCCATAACTAATAACTTCTTCCGCTTTTGGCGCAGCGGTTTGTATTATTTTTCTGAATTGTTGCAACACCGGTTTTCTGTCATCATCCTGCGCGGCGATGTATTCATCAATCGTTGAAAACTTCGTCATCATAAAACAATATTATAAATATTATTTCACGCCATGCTCATCATTCCACCATCCTTTCATCTTTCTTATGTAAAGTATTTGACCGGTATGGTAAGCATTATGCGTGCCTATGTGTGCAATAGTTGAATATGCTTTTTGAAGTTGCGAATCATCTGCAGCGCTTACATAATCTTCAATAGCAGTTAAAACGCTGTCTAATCTTTTCACGGTTGCCGGCCAAGATGTTTCATCAACCGGAGAAAAGGTTTCTTTATTATTTCCATTAAATGCTTCGGGTGGTTTTTGGCCTTTAAGATTATAAAGTATTTGCGTGTTCCAAAAAATAAGATGCGTAGTAAGTTGTGCAATAGAATGATCTTCGTTAACGTCTTTCCAGTTTGCCTGTTCAGGTGTTAACCATGCAATAGCTGTATCAACCGGCACAAACCAGTCTTTTACATTGTGCGTGGTTTTTAATTGCTCAAGTAAAATACTTTTTAAAGTAGGTGGTGTATTTGTTTGTGCATTTGTAATGAATGCAACCGATAAAGCAATAAAAGTTAAGATGTACTTCATATAATAATTTTAGTTTAAATCTTTCTAAAATTATTGAATGAAAAAAAAGAAAACAATTTTTTACACGAACGGAGAGTTCCTAAGTATTAATAACTATTTTTCAAACACAAGTGCATTTGCATGTACGCCTAATTCTTTTAAATCATCGAGCATCACTTTTGTAAATTCATCAGGACCGCATACATAAAACTGCTGATTAAAATCTTTGATTTCTTTTTGCAGGAAAGTTTTATCAATGCGTTTATTATAATATTCAGTGTCCGGTTGATTGGTGATAACATTAATAAAATTTTTCCCCAGCATTGCTTCAAACTCATCTTTTAAAATAATATCAGCTTCTGTTTTGTTAGAAAATATCAAAGCATTTTTACCAATTTTATTTTGCTTTTTCAGATCTCTGAAAATAGAAATAAAAGGTGTAACGCCTGCTCCGCCTGCAATAAAAACGCCTTCGCCTTTGTATTCAATGGCGCCCCAGGCTTCACTGATTTCAAACTGTGCGCCCGGCTTAATGCTTTTTAATTTATTGGTTAAGCCTTGCGGATTATCATACAGCTTTATTGTGAACTCTAAAAAATCATCATCCGGCAAACATGTGAATGTGAATGGATGTTTATTTTCTTTCCATTCTTTTTCATTCAATGATAAATCTGTTGCCTGACCGGGAAGAAATGAAAAAGCATCTGGCTTTGTAACACGAAAAGTTTTTACATTATGTGTTCTGGGAATAATTTCTTTTACACTTACAATAAATTGTTCGGCCATAATTTTTTTATAAAATTCAAAAACAAATTTCAAAAGTCAAATAATAATCTTTTCAGGCAAATAACTTTCTAAAACAAAACAGCCCCGCAAAATGCGAGGCTGTTTGTTGCCCGACCTGGATTCGAACCAAGACTCTCAGAACCAAAATCTGATGTACTACCCTTATACTATCGGGCAAAAAAAGTTTATACTATTTATTCTTTTGTGAGTCGCCTAAGTTAAATGTTTTCGGAGGTGTTTGCTGCTGATTTGCCGGCGCCTGTTGCGTAGGAACAGTAGAAGTATTTATATTCTGCAAATCTTTGCTGCTGTTATTTCCCGATGCATTGCTTATAAATAAAACGGAAACAATACAGAGCACACTTAAGATTGAAACGAACAGCCAGGTGCCCTTTTCAAGTACATCATTCGTTTGTTTAACACCCATGAACTGGTTATTAAAACCTGCAATTGTACCGCTTAAACCGCCGCCTTTAGGATTTTGGATCAAGATCAATAAAGACAGAATCACACACACAATTACAATTAAAATAAATAAAAGAAAAGTCATTATTTAAGCTTTTAATTCGCGAATTTTTGCCGCAAAGTAAGCGGATTTGGAGGGATTAATAAAACTTAATTTTTCATAAATAAGAATTGCCTGCTCTGGCTTACCCTGCATAAGCAAAACTTCTGCCATGGCTTCTGTTACAATTTCTTTAGGTTCGTTAGAATGTTCAGCCATATTTTGCACCTGCGATTCGGCAATTGCATCTGTTTCCATATTATTTAAATTAGGATTGACGCGCTTCATTTGCTTTAGCCAATCAGTAAAGCGCTTTAACTGTTTTCCTAATTTATCGTTCGCTTTATCTTCTTCTAATTTTATTCCTTGTGATTCGAAATAATCAATACGATGCGGAGGTGTAGTTTCAACAGGAAGTTCTGTTTCCTCAACAGGTTTTTCAAACTCGGCAGCCTGTTCTTTTAAAAGATTGCTCAATCTTTCATTAGGTTCAGTTTCAGGTTCATCAAGTAACTCTGTTTGTTCTTCGTCTAAACCGGGCGTTAGTGAATCTTCAAACTTATTTTCTGGTTGTGTTGATGAAGAAGCTTCTTCTATTGTTTCAGTCTCTTCATTATTTTCTTTTTCAGCTATACTTACTTCTTCTGGTTTAACAACTTCAATCTCTAAAATGCTTATTTCATCAATTGAGGTTTGCTGAATCTCCGGAATTTTTTCTTCTCTATTTAAAACATTAACAGCATTCGACAATATTTCTTCGTCAAAAAAATTATACTGCAACCACAATTCATTTGTAAAATGTAAAGCAGCTTTCTGAATAGCTTGTTTATGATCGTCAGCTTTTGTTAAGCTTAATTTTTTTGCAAGAAGAAATTGCGCCGCACCAAAATAAGGATAGCTGTCTGCAATATTTTTAAGCACATCTTCGCTTACATCATTAATAGAAGATTTGCCTGTGAGTGCCTGAAGAATATTTTCAGAATATGATAGCATGCTATAAAAAGTGAAAATACAATCGAATCACCAGTTAGAAAAAATATGATTGAATATTTCATCGGTCAGTTGGCTTATCATGTCACTTTGAAAAGTGCCTGAGTTCTCTGCCTGCTGCAAAGTTTGTGTTGCAGGAAAATCAAAATCGCGACTCACGGTAAAATTATCTGTCTTATTATCCACAGTATTTACAAACGTAATAGTAGCTGCAACTGTTAAGCGGTTTGTTACAGATTGATTAGAGCTGATG
>JBEHXR010000303.1:0-4627 GCA_048498595.1 Bacteroidota bacterium | reverse complement strand
TTTTAATGAATCGGCTTAAAGAATCTATTCCATCGCGGACCTTTATCATAACTAAACCAAATAATCGAAGCTTTACCTACAATGTACTGCTCGGGAACAAACCCCCAAAACCGGCTGTCCTGGCTGCGATGGCGGTTATCACCCATCATCCAATAATAATTATATTTAAAAGTATAATTGTTTGAAGGCTTTCCATTAATTACATAACTGCCATTATTTTCTTCCAGTGTATTATGTTCATATGTAGTAATAAGCCGGCGATACAAAGCAATATTTTGTGGTGACAATGTAACCGTTTCACCTTTTTTGGGAATGTGTAATGGTCCGTAATTATCCGGCGTCCAGGGGAAATTCACATCATCAAAAGGAAAGGTTTGACCTCTTGAGTCTAACGTATAAATAGAAATTGATTTTACATTAGGCTGCTTGCGCACGAGTTCTGCTTTATCGGGCGTAAGATTGATTATTAGTTTGCTGTTATCTGAACCTACCGCTATCTGATCCTGGTTATTTACATCAACACCTAAACTGTCTTTAAAAAAATCTGCACTGAACGGCGTTCCGTTTGTTGTAACGAGATAATCTATTTGTGATGAAGGAGAAATATAGGCAGGCTGATTATTCACAAATAAAACACCTTGCTTTAATTGAATTACATCACCCGGTAAACCTGTGCATCGTTTTATATAGTTATCTGTTTTATCTATTGGATGAACAAGTATTGGATATTCTGCAAACAGCGCATCCCGATTACCATTGAAATTAGTTCTTAAAACATCATAATACAATTGTTTACTGCCAAAATCAGGAAGATTAATAATGGTATCACCAACCGGTACATTAAAAACAACAACATCGTTTCTTTTTATTTTGCCAAAACCCGGCAGTCTTTCATACGGCAGTTGAATCCATTTTAAATAAGATGGTGTTGTAGCAGAACCCGGCATTGTGTTATGCACGAATGGAAAACTAAGCGGTGTTATCGGCAAGCGTGCACCATAACTCATTTTACTTACAAATAAAAAATCGTTTATAAGCAAAGTTCTTTCCATGCTTTCTGTTGGAATAGTATATGCTTCAAAAATGAAAGTTCGGATAAGTGTTGCAGCAACAACAGCAAACACAGCAGCATCAATCCACTCGCGTGCAGCAGATTTTTTATAACGCTTTACTACATCAGGTCCGCCCCAGCGAATGTCTTTTGAAAAACCAACATAAGGTAAATAAATAAAAGGAAGAAAAACGGCAGCAGCATGTTGCAATAAAGTAAACTGACCAAAGTTCATTACAAAAATGATGGTGATCCAGATTGTAATAAACTGCCCTGCAATAGGTATGAACTGAAGCCAAAACCAAACTCTTTTTATTTTGGCTTTTTCAACCATAAGCCAGGTATTATAAAATGGAATAAATGCTTTCCATGGTTCAATACCTGCTTTTTTAAACATGCCGTAAACACCAATATGCCAACCAATAGTGCCGAGTATAAATATTATCCATCCCATTAAATAAATTTTATGGCAACAAAAATAACGTTGTGCAAGAGAAAGTTTTCTTAAATATGAATTATTAGTTTAACTCATTTCAAATTAAAAACTGCTATTCCTGTATCCACAGATTCGTAAAATGTAGTATCAAAAATGATTTTTAATACCGGAAAAACGATTTCTCATGCTACGGAAATGATTTTCGATACCACGAAAATGATTTCTGATACCACGAAAATGATTTTCGATACCGCGGAAATGATTTTCGATACCACGGAAATGATTTTCGATACCACGGAAATCATTTCCGCATCCACAGATTCGCCAAAAAAGCCTACAATTTGGAAAATTTATGCTCCTGAGAAGAATTAAACATTCTCAATTACCATTGCACTGGCACCGCCGCCACCATTGCAAATACCTGCGCCGCCATATTTGCCATTGTTTTGTTTGAGAATATTTATAAGCGTTACAACAATTCTTGCACCGCTGCACCCTAAAGGATGACCAATAGAAACAGCGCCGCCATGCAGGTTTACCGTTGCAGGATTTAAATTCATTTTTTGCGTATTCACAATTCCAACAACAGAGAATGCTTCATTTAATTCAACATAATCCAATTCGCTCATGCGTAATCCTGCTTTCTCAACTGCTTTTGGCAAAGCAATAGAAGGTGTTGTAGTAAACCACTCGGGTGCTTGTTCTGCATCAGCATAACTTTTAATTATGGCTAATGGTTTTATATACAGTGAATCAGCTTTTTCTTTACTCATTAACACAAGCGCTGCTGCGCCATCATTCATGGTGCTTGCGTTTGCGGCAGTAACAGTTCCATCTTTTTGAAACGCAGGTTTTAGTTCAGCTATCTTATCAAACTTTACATTAAATGGTTCTTCATCTTTTGAAAAAATGATTGGTTCGCCTTTGCGCTGCGGAATTTGAATGGGAACAATTTCATCATTAAATTTTCCCGCATTCCATGCAGCCTGGCTGCGTTTATAACTTTCAATTGCAAATGAATCTTGCTGTGCACGACTAATGTTGCATTCCTTTGCACACAACTCCGCCGCATTGCCCATTGCATAATTTTTATACACATCCGTCAATCCATCTTTGGCTAATCCATCCACCAATGTTACATCACCATATTTATTTCCCCAGCGAAGTTTTGGTGAATAATATGGAACATTACTCATACTTTCCATGCCACCGGCAACTATTATATCTGCATCACCCAACATTATACTCTGCGCAGCTTGTGTAATTGCTTTCATTCCGCTTGCACAAACTTTATTTACGGTTGTGCAAACAACTTTATCGGGCAATCCTGCTAACATAGATGCCTGTCTTGCGGGTGCCTGACCAAGATTTGCCTGCAACACACAACCCATTAAAACTTCCTGCACATCTTCAGGTTTTATTCCTGCTTTTTCAACTGCTGCTTTAATGGCAACTGCACCCAATTGCGTTGCTGAAAAATCTTTTAATGCGCCGCCAAAACTACCTATAGGTGTGCGCACCGCTGAAACGATATAAACAATTCTTTTATTCATTTAAAAGTATTAAGGCTGCAAAAGTAACATTTGTTAGTTTGTAGTTTGAACCAGGAATGGAAATGAAAAAAATTTTCACATTGCAATACAACACTAAGTGCAATGCAAAACGCATCGAATTATTTTACATCTCTGTCAAAAACGCCTGTATAAACTATACCGTTTTTTTTCATTTCAATCCAAATGCGGTATCTGCCCGGTGAAGGAAATGTATAAGGAAAACTTACGGTGTTATCTGCGTTCATGTTCATGCCACGCATGTTCATGTTTGATGAATCCATGCCCGGCATTTTCATTTCCTTCATCAGTAAATCTTCGCGTTGTGCTTCCGGCATTGCCTGTAGTTTTTTTATAACCTCATCTACACTGTCGCGGAATTTTGCACCATCCGGATCATGATAAATGCTTTCAGAAAGATTCATTCTATCCATTAAACTTGTTTGTGCCGCCATTGAATAAGTGCCGATAGGATGCACATGCGAAAACACCATTCCATCTTCACGCAAGATCATTAAATGACCTTTCATTCCCATATATAAATCCGGTGCAAAGGGCTGATGATTTGCATTCCACAAAGAAAACTTTAATGAGTTTAATTCATTGTTGTAGTAATGTTTTTCTTTATTATTATCAAACATGATTATCGTTCCATCTTTTGAGGTTGATATTTCACCTGTCTGTTTTCCTAACGTAACATTATTGTTTGTTGATGAAGAATTATTATCTGCAATAAGTGGTTTAGAAATATAAAACGCGTCATCATTATCTAAAGAAAAAGCAGCATCGGTTTTAATTGATGAAGGCGTTAGGTTAATTGTATCTTTTAATGTTTCTGTAAACCCGGAGTTATAAACTATATCAGCCAAAGCAAGATATTTTCCCTGCGGAAGCGGCGGAAGATTTACTGCAAAATTTATTGCTCCTTCTCTAACAGGATGAAGGTGTGCAAACGCATCCATCGTTGGTAAACTTACCAGGAAAAAATGCATGATCTTACCATGATCAGGTATAATATAAGGAAGCCATTTGCTGCGTTGCGAGCCTGCCGTATCAATTGTAAAATGTAACGTATTAATTCCGTTCTGTTGACTCAACTGATAGTTTGCGTGCATGGGTCTAAATACATATTGGCTTGTTTTGTTCTCCACACTGTTCCACCACCTGTTACCACCATAAACAAGCGCTGTGCATAACAAAGTGGCAATAATAAAACCAACTCGTTTTGCATGCCTGCTGCTTGCCGGTACTGTTTCACCGGCTTTAGTAATACCGTCTGAAACACTCGCGCCCACAATCGTTATCATTAAAATGAACAGAAATATTCCAAGCGAGATAAGCATATACTTTATTGATGGCGGAAGCTTTTCTGTAACAGTAGAAATTGCAACTATAGGAACAATCATTTTTCCTTCACCTTGTGGCCCTTTTATATCTATTTCGATACTTGCTGAGCCATTTTCCATTAACCAAATATCTCCTGTAAACTGACCGGGACTGTTAGGCACTGCATCCAGTAAATCTGCACCCGGTGCTCCGCCTTCTCCTGAATAAAAATAAACGGGTCGTGCATACACTTTAACACCCGGT
>JBEHXR010000302.1:0-4650 GCA_048498595.1 Bacteroidota bacterium | reverse complement strand
TGTGTAATAACCGCGAGGTTAGCATAAGTGCCTTCGGAAATTTCTTCACTAATTTCTATGTTTAACTGGTTAGGCTGCTGTTGTGGCTGATCTGGCATTATCTTTTAAATTAGTATGCAAACTTCAGTAAAAATTAAATGATTTTCAAAACTGGATATACCAGCTTTTAAAATGCCTGTAAAAAATCCTTTTTGATGCACTCTTAAAAACTTTTTTAAGCTAAGGTTCCTAGATAGTTGATAAATTTAGCTTATCAATTAACAACTATCTCTTAAGCCTGTAAAACAAAGTGAGAATACTTAGAAGTAATATTTCTTTCAAACAATTTTTTTGCACCACATTAAAATTACTCCTGCTTATAGTATTTATTTGTTACAGAGACTTCGGCTTTTCACAAGGTTGTCCAATACCAACTAATTTAAAAACCACAGAGCTTACTTATGAAACCATTGCTGTTCAACCTTTACAATGGAGATTTCATTATAGAGTTACTGTTCCGTGTGATGAAGGGCAGCCTATCGAAGATTCTATCTATGCTTTTGATCCCCTGCATAATGAAACTCTTGTTCAAAAATTAATTTTGGATTCTGTAGTAAGAAAAACCAAGGTCGCTGACCCGTGCATTTTCCTGCCTTCACCGCCATGCTTTCAGGATTTTTATTTTCACGCTGATATTAAGAGAAAAAACTATTCTAAAACTTTTGGCTATTACGTATTTGTGCCGGATTGCTGTTTAGCTTATCAATTCAAAAATTTAGCTTATGGATCAAATACTTCAGGAGATGAATATTTACCTATCGAAGGCGTCAAAGGTTCTTGCGAGCCTTCATTTGGTCAGGTATATAACAGCATGCTTACATTTGTCAAAACGCCGGCATTATTGGCGGATATTCATAATACCAGTCCAAAATTTTCGGAGGAAGATACAATTCTGAATGTATGTATTGACAGTAATTTCAATTACTCCACTAATGCTACCGATCCTGATGATGATTCCATTGCCTATCATTTTGGTGCTCCTAAAAATTATACAGTCATCCTCCATGGCCCCGGCGGACCAATATATAAAATAATTACCCAAACTCCATTTCCCAATGCGCTTTACGATTTACCAGCAGGATATAATGAGAAGCAGCCTTTAGGTCCTTCCGTTAATATGAATCCAAAATCAGGTCTTGTTACAGGCAATTTACCTGATACCGGAACTTATCTTATGACAGTGTATGCGCTTGAATATAGAAATGATACTTTACTTGATTCTGTCTCTAAAAATTTTATTATACGTGCTTTTAACTGCAGTGATTATCCTAAACCTAAAGCTGTTACTAATAGTGAATATAAAAGTTGTACCGACTTTACTGTAACACCAACCAATAACAGCGAACCTATCTATGAAGGCTATAATTTTAGCAATACTAACTTTCTCTGGAACTTTGGTGATGGCAATACGTCAACTGATTTTTATCCGGTACACACTTATGCTGATACAGGTACCTATAAAATTTCGCTTGTCGTTTTTCCCGGCTTGTATTGTGCTGATACCGCTTACAGCAAAGCCATCATTTATCCTAAATTAAATGCTGCTTTTTCTTATTCTGATTCCTGTGCTTTTCAAAATATTTACTTTAAAAATAATTCTGTTTCTACTTCAGGTAAGATCAATTCTGTTTTGTGGACTTTTGGATTGCCGGGCGAAGTTGCCGATACTTTACATGTAAATAACCCTGTTTACAATTTTCATGAGTATGATAGATCTTATCGTGTTACACTTTCTGTTGGCAATGAAAAAGGATGTTTTACAATTGACTCGCAATTTGTAAATATCTTTAAGCCTCCGCTTCCGCTTGCCTTTCATGATACCATTTTAAGCACAGGTGCTACACTTCAGTTTTTTGCTGACGATGGTTATAACGGGTACAATGCTTCATTTCTCTGGAAGCCATACTTTGGTTTAGATAATCCCTTTATTGCAAATCCTATCTTAAACAGTAATACAGATAATACTTACTATGTAAATATCAAAAATGCTTACAACTGTAAACGCACAGATTCAGTTATAGTAAAATATTATAAAGGACCAGACATCTACATTCCAAATGCCTTTACACCAAATGGTGATGGATTGAATGATATTTTTATGCCCACGCCTGTTGGCATTTCAAAATTTTATTACTTCAGAGTTTTCAATAGATGGGGACAGATCGTTTTTCAAACGGCTCAGTCTTTTAAAGGATGGAATGGCTTGATCGGTAATCAACCTGCTCTCCCCGGAACTTATATCTGGGAAATAAGCGGCAAAGATTTTAAAGATACCAACATCAATAAAAAAGGTACGGTACTGCTTATCAGGTGAAATGGTTAAGCAGGAGATTAACCTTCTTTAATTCATTCAACAACCAAATAAACTGTACCTTAAATAATATTTATTGGTTAAGTTTAATTCTACTTTATAATTTCATCTTTTAATTGCAACATTCAACTTAAGCATTTGTCATTTTGAGAAGCGCTTTTTTATTAATTTTTACTGTTTGCTTTTTTTCTGCCCGGGCACAAACCTTTGGTGAGTTGTATTATGAACAATTACCTGGCTCACCACCTTTTCCGCCACAGTATATCCGTATTCACCTGAAACTGGCAAGGCTTTGCAGTCTTGATTCTGCAGGAATTTCGTTTGCAAGAAGTGTATATATAATCGACCGGCAAAGTAATATTACACTAAATGTTAATTTAACAATTGACTCTTCAAGACAAATGAGAAAAACAAACGATCCCTGCATTGCTGCGCCTTCAGGCGATTGTTATACTATTTTTTATTTGCATGCAGATGTAAAAAATTCCTTTACGGGTGTATTTGGCTTTGTTACCTATTTAGGTTGTTGCCGGTCGTTTCAAAACCTGTTTATTAAAGACAATTCGGAGGAATTTGATAACATTGCTTATTCAATTAAAATCCCGGGTCCTTCTCAAAATATTATTAACAGCAATGCTTATTTTACCACAGATACCATTCTGCATTCTTGCGTAGACCAGCCATTTGTATATCGTCAGCAGGCAATCGATCCTGATGGAGACTCCCTTGTTTATTCCCTTGTAAAAGCAATACAATACAGGGTTTCAAAGAAAAATGGAGATATAACACCTATTCCTACAGCACCTTACCCTTCTTACTTTTATAATTCTTCCTTTGATACCTTTCCGCCTTTAGGTAGCAACGTAAAAATTGATGCGAAAACGGGAACCATATCAGGTACAGTAAATGAAACCGGTAGTTTTCTAATTACAGAACAAGCAGATGAATACAGGAACGGAACTTTAATTTCTTCGCATACAAAAGATATTCCGATTGAAGTATACGATTGCACGCAGCTATCAACGCCAACTGCATCATTACCTGATAGCATAAATGATTGTAATAGCTTCACACAAAGTTTTCCAAACAACAGCAACTCGCTAAGCTCCTATTTTCTTTGGGATTTTGGAGACGGCTCTTTCTCAACTGAGATTTTTCCGCAGCATACTTATAAAGATACAGGCACATACACTATAAAATTATCTTCGAACAAAGGATATAGTTGTGCTGATTCAACAGTAAGCAAAGTATTTATTTATCCAACAGTTCAATCGAATTTTATACACAAAGACTCCTGTTCAAACTTACCGGTAACATTTTATAGCAATGCATCCTCTACTTATGGTTTGATTAATTCATATAAATGGATCCTTCAAAAAGATGAAAATAATATTGACACCATTAATGGTTCAGAAAGTTTGCGCTACACTTTTTTGAAAGGCGAAAAAAGTTACTTGGTCAAACTTCAGGTGGGCACTACTAAAGGTTGCTTCGCAACCGACAGTCAATATGTGGATGTGTACACAACACCATCACCACTGCTGGTACACGATACCACTATCGCATATGGATACAGTTACCAGATAGAGCCAGGATCAGGTGATGTTAATAACTTTTCTAGTTATATCTGGTCACCTGTAGTGGGGTTAGATAATCCTTTTATCTCAAACCCGGTGGTAAATTATAATCAAAATATCACCTATCATGTTTCTATACAATCTGCTTTTCATTGCGTTCGAAACGATTCTTTGCATATTGTTTATTTTAAAGGACCTGATGTATATGTTCCTTCGGCATTTACACCGAACAATGACGGTTTAAATGATGTATTCAATATAAAAATGGTGGGAATGAAATCGCTTGATCTCTTTATTATTTATAACAGGCTCGGTCAAAAAGTATTTGAAGAACACGATCATAACAAAGATGGGTGGAATGGAAACATACATAATATGCCGGCACCAAAAGGAGTATATGTCTGGGAAGTAAAAGCTACTGATGTAAACAATAAACCATTTATTAAAAAGGGCACACTTATCTTAATAAGATAAAAGCCATCAAATATGTTGACGGCTTTATAAAAATTAAATTAGAAAATTACTGCTAATTCCCCGGCAGTATTACTTTCTTATTGCCGCTGTTAACGTTATTATTATTATTTGCCTGCGAGCCAGTTGATTGACTATTATAATTTGTTTGATAAGTGTTGTTGTTATTATTATCTGCATATGCAGGTGTGTATGTTTTTTGCGGCTGGCTTACATTTTCATATTTGCTTGCAGCCGAATTAGCGTACCCGC
>JBEHXR010000301.1:0-4680 GCA_048498595.1 Bacteroidota bacterium | reverse complement strand
GTCGCAACGCTTTAATTATATTTAACCTATGCTTGTTCTACTCTTACAATGGTTAGCTGCACATTTTTTTGCAGACTTTATATTGCAAACAAAAAAACTTATTCAAAATAAAAGAGATCACAAAGCAGCTTCGTGGTTTTTGTATGTGCATTGTTTATTACATGCAGGTTTAATTTATTTATTTCTGCCAGATAAATCGCTTTGGCAAATTCCGGTAATTATTTTCATAACACATTACATAATTGACCTTTGGAAATTATATCAAAAAGAAAATGCGCTTTCATTTTTTATTGATCAATTCCTGCACATAATTGTAATAGTAATTATATGGATGATTTGGTATCAACCGGTAAATTGGATGAATACGCATGTATCAGAATTTTTGAATAATTATAATTTCTGGCTGGTAACAACTGCTTACCTTATAACAATTTTTCCAATGGCATTTATATTGGGTTATTTAACGCAACGATGGAGAAAAGATTTAGAACAAGGCACTTCGCGTTCTGCTACCAGTTTAAGTGAAGCCGGTAAATGGATTGGAATATTTGAAAGAATTTTAGTGCTCACATTTGTTTTAAATAATCATTTTGAAGGAATAGGATTTCTCATCACTGCAAAATCTATTTTACGCTTCAACGATATTAAAGGCGATAATATGCGTAAAGAAGCTGAATACGTTTTAATAGGCACATTAATGAGTTTTGCTTTATCTATTGGTATCGGTATTATCGTTCGTCTTCTTGTGAAATAACATTATTACAAGTACATCATCCAACTTCTTAACATCAACCTTAATAAAAAAATATTTATACTGAGTTTATGTAGAATATTTTTGTTTGTGTATTAAATGAAATATCCGCGCAAACAATTTAAGGTTATACTCAATTTTGTAATTGGTCCGTTATTATTTTTCATACTCATCTTTATTATCTACTCAAAAATCAGAAATCAACCTGACCTTCATCAAAAATTAAATACGGTAAAAGGTATTTTCAACAAACAAAATATTCCGCAACTTGTTTTATTGTTTGTGTTGTTATGTGCTAACTGGGGAATAGAAAGTCGTAAATGGCAATTACTAATGCGACCTATACAAAAAGTAAGTTTTTTAACATCTGTTAAAGCAATTCTTTCGGGGCTTGCATTGTCTTTATTTTTGCCAAATGGTTTTGGCGAATATCCTGCACGTGCCTTATACATGCACGAAGGAAACCGGTTGCGTTCGGTAGCGCTTAATGTTGCCGGTAGCATGGCGCAATTAATAGTTACCCTTATTGCAGGCATAGCATCTTTAATTTATTTACGCAATTACACATGGCATTCAGAAACTCAGTTACAGGGTTTATCTATGCTTTGGCTGAATGGAATTATTGCGATGATCATTACAGGAACAGCATTATTAATCCTAATTTATTTCAGGCTTTCGTGGCTTACGAAATTGTTCGAAAAAATTCCGCTTGTTTATAAATACAGGTTCTTTATTCAAAGCCTTGAAACATTTCATTGGAAAGAATTAACAAGAATATTAAACTTATCTATTTTACGTTTTGTAGTTTTCGTCGTTCAATATATAATCGTGTTACAATTACTGCATGTAAATATTCGTTTGTCAGATGCTGTTGGCACAACATGTGTGTTATTTCTTGTGCTGGCAATATTGCCAACGATTCCTTTTGCAGATGTAGGTATAAGAAGTGAAGCGGGTACACAATTATTTGGTTTAATTACTCCGGACGTTTTTGGAATAGTTGCAACTACATCTTTAATATGGTTTATTAATTTAATTATTCCGTCAATAGCAGGAAGTATATTTTTATTAAACGTAAAAATTTTTAGAAAGCATAATAATTAAAGTGAGAAGACTTGTACTGATTATACTAAGCACGCTTACCTATTTTAAACTTTCTGCAGGTGATGATTTTTGCGGCATTCGCAACACGGCATTTTCTTCAAACGAAATTCTTGTTTATAATGTTTTTTATTCTGTGATTGGTTTGTATGTGAATGCAGGAACTGCCACTTTTAGTATGCATCTTGAAAGGATGAACAATAAACCTGTTTATCATGTTATTGGTGCAGGCAACTCAAATTCAAGTTACGATTGGATATTTAAAGTAAGAGACAGGTATGAAAGTTATTTTGATACTACTTACCTGCAGCCAATACGATTTATAAGAGATGTAAATGAAGGCGGATATCAAAAACATGAAGATGTAAATTTTAATCAGCAAAATAATACGGCCACAACAACCAGCGGCGTGTTTAAAGTTCCCAATTGCGTGCAGGATGTTTTAAGCTCTATTTATTACGCACGAAATATCGATTTCAATAAATATAAAGTAGATGACAAAATTCCTTTCAGTATGTTTCTTGATAACCAGGTTTACAATCTTTACATACGATATTTAGGAAAGGAAACAATAAAAACACGCTATGGAAAATTTCGCGCAATAAAATTTAAACCACTCTTGGTGAAGGGAACTATTTTTGAAGGTGGTGAAAAGATGACGGTGTGGGTAAGTGACGACCCCAATCATATTCCGCTGCGCATTGAAAGCCCAATCGCCGTTGGCAGTGTTAAAGTAGACATGATGCAATACAGAAATCTGCGTTACCCGCTTACTTCAACAATTAGTGTAAGAGATTAAACTTATATATTAGATTAATTTTTTCTGCAAAAGATATTCTGCAATTTGAATTGCATTTGTTGCTGCACCTTTACGTAAATTATCACTTACTATCCAAAGATTTAATGTGTTTGGCTTTGTTTCATCTCTGCGTATCCTTCCTACAAACACTTCATCTTTTTCATGTGCCCATAAAGGCATTGGATAAATTTGCTGAGATATATCATCCTGCACAATAACACCCGGTGCATTCTTCAAAATCTCAATTACATCTTTTACATCAAACGCATTTGCAAATTCAATGTTTACGCTTTCACTGTGACCGCCAACAACGGGAATACGAACTGTAGTTGCTGTAACAAGAATGTTTTCATCGCGCATAATTTTTTTTGTTTCATTCACCATTTTCATTTCCTCTTTTGTATAACCGTTTTCCAAAAACACATCAATCTGCGGAATTACATTTAAGTCGATTTGATATTTATAAGCCATCGGTCCGTCATTCACACCATTGCGTTCATTATATAATTGATCAACCGCTTTCTTGCCGGTTCCTGTAACGCTTTGATAAGTGCTTACAACGATCCTGTTGATCTTATATTTTTTATGCAAAGGATTTAATGCAACAACCATCTGAATGGTTGAGCAATTAGGGTTTGCAATAATTTTATCTTCTGCAGTTAATGCATCAGCATTAATTTCTGGAACAACAAGTTTTTTTGTTGGGTCCATGCGCCATGCACTTGAATTATCAATTACAGTAATGCCAGCTTCCGCAAACTTCGGCGCTAATTCTAACGACGTGCTTCCGCCGGCAGAAAATAAAGCCAATGCAGGCTTTGCTGCAATAGCATCTTGCGCAGATATAACTTTATACTTTTTTCCTTTGAACGCTACTTCTTTACCAACTGATTTTTCACTTGCCACCGGTAATAATTCAGTAACAGGAAAATTTCTTTCTGCTAAAACCTGTAACATTTTTGAGCCAACCAAACCTGTTGCGCCCACTACTGCAACTTTCATAATTTGTTTTATATTTTTTATTGATTAACGTGCCGATAAAATTTGCTCATAAAAAAAGCCTTCCGTTTTTGGAAGGCTTTCAGTTATGTTTAAACATACAATTATACACCTTCCCTGTTAAAGAATTTTTTTGTGCATTTTGTATGTTTACAAATTTTCATCATTGCTGCGCGAAAATAATATTGCATTGCTTATAAAAAAAATTATTACCAGATTTTTATTCGCTTGTCTGCGGGTATATACATCTTATCTCCAGGTTGCACATTAAATGCCTTATAAAAAGGATCAAAGTTTGAAAGCGGCCCAAGCACTCTGTACTTGCCAGGTGAATGCGGATCAACGTTTGCATAAAACCGCATTGTTTCAGGCTTTAATTTCTCACGCCATATTTGTGCGAGAGAAAGAAAGAAACGTTGATCTGGCGTGAAGCCATCAATCCTTGTTGTGTCTTCACTTTCCTTTGTCATTTTAAAAGCATCATAGGCAATTGCGAGGCCACCCATATCTGCAATGTTTTCGCCGTTTGTAAGTGCGCCATTTATATGAATGCTATCGATGATAATATATTTGTTATAAAAATCAATTACCTGCTTTGATTTTGCTACAAACTTTGCACTGTCATCTTTGCCCCACCAATTTTTTAAGTTCCCATTTTTATCATATTGCGCTCCCTGGTCATCAAATCCATGCGTCATCTCATGACCGATCACCATTCCAATTCCGCCATAATTAATTGCATCATCAGCATTCGGATCGAAGAAAGGATATTGTAAAATGCCCGCAGGAAATACAATCGCATTTAAGTTAGGATAATAGCCTGCATTTATTGTTGGTGGTGTCATATCCCATTCCATACGATCAACTTTTTTTCCAATTTTATTTATTTGATATTGATATTCATTTTTCGCACATGAAACAAGATTCTCATAATACTTACCGCGATCAACAGTAACATTGCTGTAATCTCTCCATTTATCTGTGTATCCGATCTTCTTTAAAAATGCATTCAGCTTATCTTTTGCAATTG
>JBEHXR010000300.1:0-4698 GCA_048498595.1 Bacteroidota bacterium | reverse complement strand
TGCTTTTGAGGTTGTGCGATTCCAAACCTGTACTGTGTCACCTTTCTTCAACATTGCTTTCACGAAGTTTGAGCCCAATAATCCCATTCCTAAAAATGCCTTTATCATAAAACTTTTTTGTAAAGTTAGTAAAGTACAATTGTCTGCTTCATTGATGTTTCACAACTGAACTCACACTGCTGTTTGCAATTCATCTACCTGCTTCGCAAAATCATATTGAATGTCTTCGTGTAATGAAGTCAGCGCAGCTTTAATTTTTTTGAGTTGCTGCATATACATATTTGTAAGTACTTTATTCTTATGTATGCGAATACCTGAGCTTTTCAACATCAAACAAAAATGTATCCGCAACTCAACTTCTGTTTGTTTACTGCCAACATATTTAATATACTTATTAACGAGTCTCAAAATTTTGCGCAAGGTTTTTTTCGCGAGGTAAAAATTGTTGGTGTTTACGTCTTTGAATGTTTCATTCATCATTTCTTTTACCTGCCTCGTATAAGCTTCAACATTGTGCGCTTCAAAAAGTAAATAGGTAATTAATTCCTTATTATCTTTTTTAAACCTGGCTAAGCGCAGGCATATTTCTGTTATTTCTTTTGCTGTAAGGTTTTGAAGTTCCTGTTTTATTTCAGCGAGGCTGGCTGTTTTCATTAAAATAAAAATAAACGAATAAGTTTGTAATCAAATCCGAATGCTGTATGTGGACTAAAGAAAAAATAAAAGAGTTTGCAAACAAGATCGGTTATCATTGTCAATTTACTTCCGGCGAACTGAGCACTTTACATACTATCTTATTTGATGATGAAGATTTCTTTGGAATGACTGAAGGAATGATGAAAAAGATTCATCATAATAAACATTCAGGTTATGGTATAGCGTTGTTAACAGACAAACGATTCTTGTTTTATTATAAAAGCGTGTTTGGAAAAACTATAAAAGAAGAATTTCCACTAAACACTATTTCTTCCATTTCTTTTCAAAAAGGTTCATTGCTTGGCTCGCTTCATGTTTATGCTGCCAACGTTGATGAAATCATCATTGAACAATGTGATAATAATAACGCCGGCAGAATAGCTGAAGCATGGCAGTTTTTACAAACTGAAAGAAATATTATTGCTGCAGATCTTGCAAATGAGCTAGCTTCTGATCCTGCTGCTGAAATTGAGAAATGGCATGCTTTAAAAGAAAAAGGAATTATAACAGAAGAAGAATTTAATTTGAAAAAGAGGCAGCTTTTAAATTTGTAAGCAGAAGATCATTTTAACTGCACTTCTTTAATAACTGCAGCAAGTACATCTACTACATCCTGTGAAATAACACCAACCTGTTCAATTTCATCTCCCGCTCTCCAATGTTGTCCATCTTTATCTTTTATCAGTGTAAGTCGTTGTGTGCCTTTGTCTGACTGAAGCAGTACATCATAAGTTCCGGTAAGATGTCCTTCCCATGAAATGGTTTCGGCAAGCGCTGCTTTGTAAAAAACATTGTTGTATGTAAAAGTGGTGGTAAAAACCAGGTGGTCTTTTGTATCTGGTCTGCCAGCGATAAGTTGGAAGTCCATATCACTTTTATTTAGTATAGCAAGTTAGAAAAACTCTTTTTTATTTGAATACCGGTTTGCGAATAGTCTTCTTTTTAGCCAAAATATTCGACGTATATTTTACTGTGTTCGTTGAACAGTTGGTTTTTTTCGACATAGAAAAATTCTGTGCAAAAATCTTCAACAAAAAGTTTGAAAATTTCTGATTTTTAAATCACCTTCAAACAAATACAGTTTGCTTATGAAATTTTTTTACTCAACACCATTGTTCATCTTTTGCTGCGTTTCGTTTAAAGCATCATCACAAATAGCTAATGATAAAGTAAAACAATTTGTGCAATTAAATAAGAATCGCATAATAGATGAATACACAAGTTTTGTTTCGATACCGAATGTGACAAACGATTCTGCAAACATTCCTTTAAATACAGCATTTATTCAAAAGATGATGGAGCAAAGAGGAATTAAAAGTGAACTATTGCATGGAACGACACCAGGTGTAAATGCTGCAGTGTACGGAGAAATAAAAGTTGCCGGTGCGAAAAAAACGATTGCATTTTATGCGCATTATGATGGTCAGCCGGTGAATGCAAAACAATGGGCAAACGGATTGCAGCCATTTAAACCTGTCTTCATTACAAACAGTGTTGAACATGGCGGAACGATTGTGGATTATAAACAGGGACAACCATTAAACGATGAGTGGCGATTAACAGGCAGAGCGAGTGCAGATGATAAAGCCGGCGTGATGACAATACTGAATGCGTACGATGCTTTAAAAAAATCCGGCGTTACGCTGGTGAATAATATTAAATTCTTTTTTGAAGGTGAAGAAGAAATTGGTTCGCCGCATCTTGATGAAATATTTCAAAACAATAAAGAAAAATTGCAGGCTGATGTGTGGATTGTTGTTGACGGACCCAGAGATGTGTCAGGCAAAAAAACGATTGTGTTTGGTGCACGCGGATATGTGAATATGGCGCTCACAGTATATGGCGCAAAACGTCCTTTGCACAGTGGTAACTATGGTAACTGGGCGCCGAATCCTGCGATGCGTTTAGCGAAGTTATTGAGTGGAATGGAGGATGATAAAGGCAATGTATTGATAAAGGGTTTTTATGATGATGTGATTCCGCTTACAACAGAAGAAAAAAATGCAATTGCTGCCATTCCGGATGTTAGTGAAACATTGAAAAAAGAATTAGGTGTTGCAGCGCCGGATGGTAATGGAAAACCATTTCTTGAATTGCTGAGTTTGCCTTCAATAAATATACAGGGCATTCAAAGCGCGAATACAGGCAAGCTTGCAGCAGCCATCATTCCTGCTACCGCAGATGCTAACCTTGACCTGCGGCTTGTGCCCGGCAATGATGTTCAACGCCAGGCGCAAAAAGTAAAAGATTATATTGAATCGAAAGGATACCACATCATTGATCATGAACCAACGGATGAAGAACGGGCACAGTATGGATATCTTATAAAAGTATCAACGCTTTCAGGTTACAATGCACAACGCACATCGATGAGCTTACCGGTTGCGCAAAGTGTTATCAAAGCAGTACAATCGACAGTTAATTATCCTGTTCTTTTAAAACCTATGATGGGCGGAAGTTTGCCGTTATATTTATTTGAAAAAGATTTGAACACAAAACCTGTTGTAATGCCTGTGGTGAATTACGACAATAACCAACATGCAGAAAATGAAAATGTGCAATTAAAATTTTTATGGGAAGGCATTGAAACGATGGCTGCAATAATGGAGATGGAATGAGATGTTAAGATATTATATTACTTATTCTTTTCGATTTATATAACGAAGCATACTAAATGCCTGTGCAAAACCAAACTGTTGATAAAATGGTTCGAGACCTTCTCCTGTAATTAATCCAACCAATGCATTGTCTGCTGCATTTTTTTCAAGCCAATCATTAAGCGCTTGCATAAGCGTTGTGCCAACACGTTTTCGTTGCCATGTTGGATGCACCATTACATCTTTCACATAATAAAAAGTTGTATCATCACCCAACAGCAGTGCGCATCCAATTACTTCATCAGTTGAATTATTTTTTGCAACAACAGCAAATAAAGCTGCGGCTAAAATTCTTTTTATCACATCATCATTTACTGAAGGTGACCAACCTACTGATGATGCCAGATACCTGTATTCATTTATAGAAGGAGCTCTTTCAATAATATTTATGTTTTGGGAAAGATCTGTTTCACTTTTTTCTATTTCAGGAATCACTCCTGCGAAACAAAGAAAATATCCGTTGATATCACGAAGTGTATATTGCCACATGCCCCATGGTTTTTTTTCAAGCGGCGCAACAATCTCCGCATTTTTTTCCTGGTGAAACTTATATAATTCTTTAATGCGCTGTAATCTTATCCAGATAGAATTTCCCTGCGATGCGGCAGCAAGCGTTTCATCTTTGTAAAATTGCACATGCACTTTTTGCCATGAAACAGCACCAAATGTTGGCGGTTCGTTCCAAGTCCATTTGTTTGGAAAGCCGAGTACATCTTTCCAATACATAATTGTTTCTGAGACATCTTTTACAGCGAGCACCGGTTCAACATGTGAAAAAATTGGTTGCAGTTTTTGTTCTTTATTTTCCATGAGTAATTAAAGTATATTCAAATCTACATAGATGAAGAGTTCAGTCATTTATAAGAAAAAAAATCTGTGTAGCTTTTCTTTATCTTCAAGCAACTTTGCATAAAAAAATTTTTACAATGATGAAAGACGACATCTCACTCGCTCAATGGGCATTGATAGAAGAATACAGAGCAGGCGATTTTAAAACACTCGACTTTCCAAAAATTGCAAGAGAAGATTTTGATTTGAATGGAATTGAGTTTGTAAACACATTGTTTGAAGTACCAACAGCAGCATATCTAAATCAATTAAAAAGAAATGCTGCCGATGCTGATGTGCAAATGATTTTAATAATGGTTGATGAAGAAGGTGATGGCTGCGCTTCAACAGAAAAAGGAAGAAAACAATTTGCCGTTAATCACCGCAAATGGATTGATATAGCGCATTACTTAGGATGCCATGCCATTCGCACCAATTGCAGAGGTGAAGCAAACATTAATAAAGATGAAGCATTAAAATATGCTGCAGAATCTTATCATCTTTTACTCAACTATGC
>JBEHXR010000299.1:0-4717 GCA_048498595.1 Bacteroidota bacterium | reverse complement strand
TTGTGTTTATATAATTAATAAAACAAGAATTATGAAAAGAATATTTACAATTCTTGCTGCACTATTAATTACGTTCGGCGCGTTTTCTCAAACTTATAACGAGTCGAGTTTATTTTATAACACAAATAAAACCTACATCAGGCTTATTGACAATTCGGTGCACGGTCAATTAAATATTCAAATAAGCAATCCTTACAGCGAGAAATATGATCTTGCTTTGTATTCATTAACCGGGCAAAAAGTTTCAGAGATGGAATTTTCCCACCCAGGCGGAGTAAGCACAAAAAGAATGTATATTTCTAATGGAATAAGCGGCATGTATTTTCTTGTTGCAAGAACGCGGGAAGGCAGGCAATCTTTAAAAGTACTTATTCAATAAAGGCTTTGGTTCGGAATAAGAAAATATTCTTTATTGAGTTTGTCTTTTGCAATTGCAAAAAAACAAGTATGAACAAAATTTCAAACGAAGCCTTATAACGCAAAATAGCGCCAAGAAAGGGAACCGTATAACCAATAATAATATAATTAAACACAGCAAGAAAAGTTACACTAAGCAAGAGCGGATCATTCATTAATTTTTTAAAGTCCGCACAAGGTTTAAATATTACTCGTACAAGCAAGAAGAAAAAAAATATAACTTCTAAAAAGGAAAAAATGTAAAGTATTCCCTGGGCTTCAGAAATATAAGGCCTTAAAAATACATGGTTTAATGCAGTAGGTAATATTTTAGTATAAGATGCAATATTTTGTTGAAGTGTGTCTATTGATAAATATGAATTACCTGATAGCTGCAAAAAAGCATGTTGCCGCTCTGCCATCTTAAGTGGAAGATTAAAGCCATTAGAACAAAAGATTGTGAGAAAAAAAATCATACCGCAGGATAATGCAACAGCACAAAATATTGCCAGCGAAAATTTTTTTATTTTTTTGCTTAAAGCATAAGCAATCAAAATCGGAACAAAAGATAAAGCGATGTAATTTCTTATGAGGAATAAAACAAGAAATAAGATGCAGAAATAAATAATTCGCTTAAAAGAAATTTTTAGTTCAACCAAACCGTAGAGTTGATAAATTAAGCCGCAAAGAACTGCAAAGCATAAACCATCTTTACGAATACCACTTGACCAAAATAATAATGGAGGAAAATAAAATATGAATAATAGCCACAGTGTTCTTTTCTCAGGAAACTTTTTATTGAATGTTTTAAAAAGAAAATAACTACCCCAAAAAACAAGCGCATCATAAAAAATTACATTTACATAATATCTGCCGCCGCTTAATAAGTCAAACAGTGCAAGCAATTTTAAGAGCAGCGTAAGTTCAAGATCCTTCGCAAAAGAGTCGTTGCTATTAAAGATTGATAGCAATTGATTTGATTTATACCCTTTAGGAATTATATCATTAATAAAAAAGTGAAGTGGATCTTTTTTTAAAAGTGCATATTGTGCTAAACCTTGTTGATGATAAAGCCATGTATCGTGATCACTTTGCGAAAGATGTAAAAAGAAATATCCATAAAAACAACCTGCCGCAATCTTTACAATAAAAACAAACGTGGATTCTTTAAAACTTAATGCAAAACTTTTTTTTAAGCTTAATCTGTATAAAATGAAAATAAAAACAGCAGTATAAATTAAAAAAATAAGCAGCCCTGTAACCATAAGGATTTGCAATACACCACTTGGTTCGTAACAAACAAATGTAACAATTAAAATGCTATCATTGCAGTAATGCGTCACACGCTTAAACCAAATCAAACTTTCAAGATATTTTTCGTTTGCCTTAACTATTGGGATTTATATAATTTCAGATTAGACGTGCTTAAACATTTTATAAACCTCGGATATGAAGTGCACACAGTTGCTTTAAAAGATGAATTTGCTGAAAGAATTTCAGGTATTGGATGCAAGGTGCACTTTATTAAATTCAACAACCGCGGATTAAACCCTTTTTCTGATATAAAACTTTTAATAAGCTTAAAAAAACTTTACAAACAAATAAAGCCAGATTTAATTTTTCATTACACCATTAAGCTAAATATTTATGGCTCGATTGCATCATCGCAATTAAAAATTTTATCAGTTGCTGTAATAACCGGGTTAGGGTATGCTTTCTCTTCTCACAATTGGCTATCTGTTCTTGCAATAAAATTATACAGGTATGCGCTTAAAAATGTGCAGCATGTTTGGATACTAAATGAAGCTGACAAAAATATTCTTTTGCAAAAAAAAATTGTTGCGCCCGAAAAAATAAATTTATTACGCAGTGAAGGAATAAATGTTGAACGATTTAAACGCACTGCAGAAAAAATAAAAACTGATGATTTTATTTTTTTAATGGCAACAAGAATTTTATGGTCGAAAGGTGTAGGCGTTTTTGCTGAAGCGTCAAAAATTTTGCAACATAAAGGTTATAGATTTAAATGTTTAGTTATTGGTCTTATCGAGCAAAATCATCCTGATACAATTCCTTTAAAAAAGTTAACTGAATGGCAGAATCAAAACCTTATCAGTTATGCAGGTTTTTTTGAAGATGTTGTTCCGTTTCTTGCTTCAGCAGATTGTTTTGTGTTACCATCTTATTATAATGAAGGTGTTCCGCGCTCTTTACTCGAAGCTTGTGCCATGCAATTGCCCGTAATCACAACAAACAATAATGGTTGTAAAGAAGTGGTCATTGATAATTTTAATGGATTCATCTGCGAGAAAAAAAATCCCGAAGACCTTGCTCTAAAAATGGAAAGAATTTTATTGTTGAGTACTGAGCAACTAAAAGAAATAGGAAAAAATGGAAAAAAGTTAGTGGAAGAAAAATTTAACGTGATACAAATTTTAAAACAGTATGAAAATCTTTTAAAATCAAATTAAATGCATTAAATTATTATATGTGTTTTTTTTATTAAACCAGCTGCAATATGTCAAAAGAGCCAAAAAATTTTTAATAATATTATATAATGTTACAAGTTTTTGCACATAAAGCTAAAAAAATTTGTTTTTATTAAATTGTTTATTTTTTTTGCAAAAACTAAAACATTATGGCAGCAACTAAATTAGAGTATATATGGCTTGATGGTTATCAGCCTACTCAAAGTCTTCGCAGTAAGACAAAAATTGAAAAAGATTTTAGCGGCAAATTTGAAGATTTACCAATCTGGAGTTTTGATGGTTCTTCGACAGAACAAGCGCCCGGCGGTTCTTCCGATTGCTTATTAAAGCCTGTGTATCATGTAAAAGACCCTCAAAGAAAAAATGGATACTTAGTGATGTGTGAAGTTTTAAATGCAGATGGTACTCCTCATGCTTCTAACGGCCGTGCCATCATAGACGATGATGATAATGATTTTTGGTTTGGTTTTGAACAGGAATATTTTCTCTGGAATCCTGAAACAAATAAGCCTTTAGGTTTTCCTGATGGTGGTTATCCCGGTCCGCAGGGTCCGTACTATTGTTCAGTAGGTGCAAAAAATGCTTTCGGAAGAAATATTGTTGAAGAACATTTAGATGCTTGCCTGGATGCAGACCTTAATGTTGAGGGTATAAATGCAGAAGTTGCAACCGGCCAATGGGAGTTTCAAATTTTTGCAAAGGGCGCAAAATTAGCGGGTGACCAAATGTGGATTGCACGTTATCTGTTAGAAAGAACAGCAGAAAAATATGGTGTATCAATTAATTGGCATTGTAAACCATTGGGTGCGCTTGACTGGAACGGTTCTGGTATGCATGCTAATTTTTCTAACACTACTTTGCGTACAGCAGGCAGTAAAGAAGTATTCGAAACTATTTGCGAATCTTTCCGCCCGTTTGTTGATGAGCACATTGAAGTATATGGAGCAGATAACCACATGCGTTTAACTGGAAAGCACGAAACTGCAAGCATTTATGACTTCAGTTATGGCGTTTCTAATCGTGGTGCATCAATACGAATTCCCATAACAAGTGTTCAACGTGGATGGAAGGGCTATTTGGAAGATCGTCGCCCGAACTCTTCTGCAGATCCATATAAAGTTGCTGCAAGAATTATTAAAACTGTAAAGTCGGCTCAAGTTCAAAAAAATGCTGAAGCAGCTTAAATTTTCTTTTAAATTTTATAGAAACTCCGGTATTTGAACCGGAGTTTTTTATTTTTTCACATATATCAATAAAAATTGCTGTGAAGGAAAAAATTTGTTTGCTTTGTTTGAAAACTAAAATATCAATATGTCATTACGATTTCAGGCTGTAAGTAATCTAACCAAAGATGCAGGCGCTATAAGTGTTGCAGGGTCAACAAAAATCACATCTATTTTTGGAGAGAATGTTTTCTCGCTAAAGACTGCAAGAAAATTTTTAAGTGATGAAGCTTTTAAAAGCATTTCATCAAGTATTAAAGATTCAAAAAAAATTGATCGTGCAGCAGCACATCAAATTGCAAATGGAATAAGGTCTTGGGCAGAAAGCAAAGGCGTAACACATTTTACGCACTGGTTTCAGCCACTAACAGGCACTACTGCAGAAAAACACGATTCATTCTTCACCATAAAAAGTGACGGAACGCCTATTGAAGAATTTGATGGCGGTGCTTTAATTCAGCAAGAACCCGATGCATCTTCATTTCCGAGTGGTGGTTTAAGAGCAACTTTTGAAGCGCGTGGTTATACAGCGTGGGATCCTTCTTCACCACCCTTTATTATTGAAATTGGCGAAGGGAAAACATTATGTATTCCAACCATTTTTGTTTC
>JBEHXR010000298.1:0-4745 GCA_048498595.1 Bacteroidota bacterium | reverse complement strand
ATACCTGTTATCATTAAACAAAAATAACTACCAGCTACGAGGTAAGATATATGAAGTTATTCGCAGGTAACTGAAGTTCGAATTTCGGATTTAATTACATACTTTATCAGCGCAGCAACTACTGGCAAAAGCTTCGGGTTTAGCTTTAAACGCAAAACCCATTCCCATAATATATCCCATGGCTTCGCGCAAAGCATCGTTGCTTTTAAAATGAGGATTGGTATTTATATCAGCATGCACTTCCATATCAACATCGTATTGAATAAAAAGATTGCATAGTTCGTATGCAATCTCAATACTCTTCGCCACTTCTACCAGCATGCGCTCTTTAATATTATAACGCTGTTTTGTTTTCTCGTTATGAATAAACATAAAGCCGCCATTATGTTCGCGCAAAAAAACGATTACAGTGGCAAACTCGGTTTCTTCACCTTTTACCTGGCTATCAGTACCAATACAAACTTTGAGATGCACACCTTTATCGTGTTCACGTTTTATCGCATCTTCAACAGCATCTTTAATAGGTAGCTGAATCGTTTCTCCGTTAAATTTTCTCCAACGCATACAAAAAGTTTTTTCAATTTACTATCAGAACATAATATAAAACGCAATTCGGGGTTATTAGATTATTAACAGCAGTGGATAAAGGCTAATGAATACGCTAATTTAATAAAACAAAGCCACTTTAAGTTCTTTTTAAGTTTTTCGGTTTAAACCCATTATTGAAATCTTTCATCCTAAAAAATTAAAGCTTTTTAAAATGAAGTACAGGCTTGCAATTTTTATTGTCTTGTTCTCATTAAGCCTAACCGCGTTTTCACAGGACAACGGTAATAATAACAATGATAATGATACAGCCTACCAACTAAGCACAGTTGATGGTATTATTCATGCTTTGTATGATGTTATTTCAGGACCGGTTGGACAAGAGCGTGACTGGGCGGCATTTAGAAATCTATTTGCTGAAAATGCACACATGTATATTGCTGTTCCTGATAAAGACAGCGGTTCCATTTTAAAATCCATCACACCTGAAGAATATGCAGACAGAAATCAAACAAGATTATCTGACATTGGTTTTACTGAAAATGAGTTGTACCGAATAACAAATACTTACGGGGCAGGCACACAGGTTTTTTCTACTTACGAATCGCATTATACAGATAAAAACGGGGTAGAAGATATAACAAAAGGCATCAACAATATTCAACTATTTTTTGATGGCGACCGCTATTTTATTGTAAGCATTTTTTGGGATGCGAATGCAAAAAATATTGAAGTGCCGGAAAGATATCTCCCCAAAAATAATCATACGGAGTACCAGATCAATCTCTGAGGCGATGATTGTTGATTTAGTGATTTTGAAATAGCATGGTTTTGTATGCACGCTTCACGATTGACGATTCACGAAATCATTCGACTATTCTCAGTTTTGCGTAATTCAGCATAATTTTTTTCTCGCCGTTTAATTCAAATTTTACAGTGGCGATTGGATTATGTGCGCTGCCTTCCATTTTTGTAACCAATCCATAACCAAATTTTTGATGCTCTACTTTTTGTCCTTCCTGCAAATTAGTTGTATCGCTCGGCACAAAATCTTTTGACGGAATATGTGTAACAGACTGCTGTGGTTTATTGCTTAAACCACTGGGCAAAGAAGATTGCCTTGCGGTTGACCGTTGACTGTTGACTGTTGACTGACTTCCTTCAAATCCTCTGTGCATTCTTGCAAACGCAGAACCCATGCCCTGGAAGTTGGTTTGATTTCTTGCACCACCACCGGCAAATGTTCTGTCTAAAAATGCTTCGGGCAATTCATCTAAAAATCTGCTTGCATCATTCTGCACTAAACTTCCAAAACGATAACGTGCATTTGCATACGTTAAGAATAAATGTTTTTGCGCTCTTGTTACAGCAACATAAAATAATCTTCTCTCCTCTTCTAATTCTTCGCGGGTATTTATGCTCATTGCGTTTGGAAATAAAGTTTCTTCCAGTCCGCCAACAAAAACAACAGGAAATTCCAACCCTTTTGCAGAATGTATTGTCATTAATTTCACAACATCTGCATCTGCATCGTCGTCATCAGCATCGGTTAACAAAGTTATTTGCTGAAGATAACTGCCTAACCCTTTATCGCCTACTTCGCCTTCTTCGTTGCTTGGCAATTCCGTCCATTCTTTTATTGAGTTGAGTAACTCCTGCACATTCTCATATCTTGCCAAGCCTTCCGTGCTTTTATCATTAAAAAGTTCTTTGATAAAGTTTGTATGTTTTCCTACCTGCACAGCAACATCATAAGCGTTTTTTTTCTGCAGCATGCTTTGAAAGTAACGTATCATCGTTACAAAATTTTGCATGGCTTCAAGCGTGCCCGCTTTAAAACCAAATTCTGCTGCACGCGTTAGCACTTCCCAAAAAGTGATATTGTATTCATTCGCATTAATTACAATTTTTTCTATTGATGTTTTGCCAATACCGCGAACAGGATAATTAATAATTCTGCGCAATGCTTCCTCATCTCTTGTGTTTACAATCGCACGCAAATACGAGAGAAAATCTTTTATTTCTTTGCGCTGATAAAAACTAATGCCGCCATAAATCCTGTAATTAATTCCCATGCGGCGAAGGCTTTCTTCATAAGCACGGCTTTGTGCATTAGTGCGATAAAGAATTGCAAAATCTTTGTTGTGAAAATGATTGCGCAGCTTTTGTTCCTGTATTGTATCAGCAGCATATTTCCCTTCATCATTATCCGTCATCGTGCGCACTAACTTTATTTTTTCACCCGCTGCATTTTCTGTCCACAACACTTTTGGCAATTGCCCTTTATTATTTTTGATGACTTCATTAGCAACATTTAAAATGGCTTGCGTGCTGCGATAATTTTGTTCGAGCTTTATCACTTTTACATCATCGTAATCTTTTTGAAACTGTAAAATATTTTCGATTGTTGCACCGCGAAAGCTGTAAATACTTTGCGCATCATCACCCACTACGCAAATGTTTTCGTGCACTGCTGCAAGCAATTTTGTTATTTGATATTGAACCGGGTTGGTGTCCTGGTATTCATCAATCAAAATATATTTAAACTTATGCTGGTATTTATGCAACACTTCCGGAAAATCGCGCAGCAGCTCATACATCTTCAATAACAGGTCATCAAAATCCATTGCTCCATTTTTAAAACAACGCGCCTGGTAAGCTTTATACACCTGTGCTAACGCCGGGCGATTGGTGCGCATATCTTCCTGCTGAATGTAATAGTCATTTGCATATTCTTCAGGACCAACCAATGCATTTTTTGCAGATGAAATTCTGTTGTGAACAACATTTGCTTTATATAATTTATCATCAAGATTTAATTCGTTCACTACTGTTTTTATAACAGAGCGACTATCATCTGTATCATAAATAGTGAAGTTGTTTGGATAACCAATGCGCGGCGCTTCAGCCCTTAAAATTCTTGCAAATACACTATGAAATGTGCCGATATATAAATTGCGTGCTTCTGTATTTCCCAAGATTTTTTCAACACGTTCCTTCATCTCCGCAGCAGCTTTATTGGTAAAGGTTAATGCGAGTATATTAAATGAATCAACACCATTCGCCATTAAGTGCGCAATGCGTGTTGTAAGCACTTTTGTTTTGCCACTGCCCGCACCGGCAACAATCATTAAAGGTCCGTTGATGTGTGATGCTGCTTCACGCTGAGGTTCGTTCAATCCCTTCAAATAATCCTGCATAAACGCAAGTTAAGTTCCCTGAACTTAAAGGGAATAAAAAAATATTGACATGCTTTTTTCAAACGTTCAAAGGATAATTTTTAACGTTCAAGCATTTCAAAAAAGTGATATTAATATTTGATGTTGTTTTACGCAAGTTTTTTGAATCTAATAACCAAAACTAAAAACTTTAAAACAATGGGAAGTTTTACACAACAGGAAGTTTTACTGCTTACAAACACTTCATTCGGTCACAGGCAATGGTGCAAAAAAGAAAGTGAAAATCGTTTTGCGCTGCAGGAAAATATAGAAGAAGCTTGTGCAAACGGTTTAATACAACAAATGCTGCCCGAAGTATTTGTTTCTACAGAACATAAAATGTATTTATGGGAAATGCATCCGGGCTTTTCGTTTTTACAACTTGAGTTAGGTGAATTTCCAATGGAATTTGATAAGCGTTTTTCGCTCGATCCGCATAACTTTCTTTCAACTTTACTATATAATTAATTGGGCGATACAGGTGGCAGATACTTTAAAAGTGTCTGACACCTTTTCCAAAGAAATCATTCTTAATTTATTTCAAATTGATGCTTGCCCGTATTCCATCCATCAATTTCAACTTCAGGCACAATATTATTTTGCGTAGTATAATTAATGGTGATTGTTTTTGATTCACCTGGTAAAACAGAAAAGTAATTGTCACTATAAAAAGTTGGTAATATTCTTTCTTTTGTTTGAGAATTAATAAGTGAAATCCGGTTAAAAAAAGCAACAGGTTTTTCTGCGGAATTAGTAAGTGTAACTTTTATTTCACCTTCTTTTGTTTTAGTAGCAGTTACATTTAGTTCTGTTGATTTGAGATGCTGAATGCCTGAATAATTTCCTGTTGAATCCGGCAGCCAATAAAAATTATCGCTGATAGGTTGTTGATTTAAATCGAGTAGCCGCAACACTAAAAAACAGCCTTCATTTTTCGCAGCTCTTTCTAATGCTCTTGCAACCGATAAATATTTTTTTACT
>JBEHXR010000297.1:0-4757 GCA_048498595.1 Bacteroidota bacterium | reverse complement strand
CCAGGCGAGAAATCTCTGCCCTGCAAAATTTGTATACCTTCAGTTTTAATAAAATCATATCCTATCGCACTATGTGTAAATGATGGCTGATAATTCTGCGGCTTACCTTCCCAATCTATTGCAGCTGTGCCATCGTCAATTACAGGAAGCGATTCGTTTATGCAAGACACTTCTTTTATACCTTGCATCTTTATCGCTTCCTGCTTAAACAAAGCATATTGTTTTGTAAGCGTTCCTTCAATTGGAATATAAATTAAATTTTCCCTGTTGTAGCCAACGTTTTTTGTTTGTATATAGTTTATTTGTTTTGATACAACAATTGTTGCAATGATTAAAATAATAGATAATGCAAACTGAAATATCACTAATCCTTTTCGAAACAATGTGGCGCTAATACCAAATTTCATTGCTCCTTTTAAAACTTTTACAGGATTGAAAGATGATAAAAATAATGCAGGATAACTGCCCGCAATACAAGCTGTAACAATACCAATTACTATCAATTGCAGCCAGAAATTGAAATGTGTTACGGGCATTATAATTTGCTTGCCGGTAATATTATTAAACAACGGTAATAATAATATTATAAGAAGTAATGCAACGATAACAGCAAAGAATACAAGCAACAATGCTTCGCTTAAAAATTGTTTTATTAACGAACTGCGTAATGCACCTGCAACTTTGCGCACACCAACTTCTTTTGCCCGTTTTACAGAACGCGCAGTTGCGAGGTTCATAAAATTAATACAGGCAATTAATAAAATAAAAACAGCGATGATGCTGAACAAGCGAACATATTCAATACGACCTCCGCTTATTTCTCCATTTTCAAAATTGGAATGAAGGTATCGTTCGCTAAAAGGCTGAATATGCAATTCTGTTTTATTGTTACCACTTTCAGCAGAAAATTTATCAAGAAAATTTTTGAGTTTTGTTTGAACTGATTGTGTGTTTGCACCGGATCTCAACATGATTGTTGTAAGTGGTCCGCTGTTATCCCATCTTTTCATCCAATCATGTTCTTGATAATACGCCTGCCAGTTAATTACAAAATCAAATTGTAAAGTAGAATTGGCTGGTACGTTATCAAACACAGCGCTTACAGTAAAATTTTTCCATTCGTTTCCATAATCACGTTGCAATGTTTTGCCTAAAGCAGCTTGTGGACTACCAAAAAAATCCGTTGCCATTTTTTTTGATATAGCAATAGCAAACGGATTATTCAATGCTGTGTTTGCATTTCCCTGCAACAACGAAAAGCTAAACATCCTGAAATAATCTTCACCTGCAAATGCACCATTTTCTTTAAATGTTTTGTTATCAGTTCTAAAAGTGTAATCGTCGTTCCAATCAGAACTTACCGCATATTGAACTTCAGGAATTTCTTTTTTTACTTCATCAGCAAGCAATGCAGGTGTTTCGTAATCTGCATCTATTTTATTATCGGCAAACACTTTTTCATACACATTATATAAGTATGGCTTATTTGCATGAAAAGCATCCACGCTTCTTTCATCATTCACCCAAAAAAATATCAGCAAACTAATTGCGATGCCTAAAGACAAGCCGCAAATATTAATAAATGAAAAAGCTTTGTTGCGTACTAAATTCCGCCAGGCAGTTTTTAAATAATTTTTAAACATAGAGTTGATTTATGATTTTTTGATAATAGAAAGATTTGCAAAATCGCCTTCCGAATTATTGCCAACCCAAAAGCCAATTTTGCCGGTTGCATTATTATTTAATGGTTTTACAATCAGCGATGGCTTATCATCATTATTTACAAACACCTCAATCTGTTTACGGCTCACAATAATTTTTGCATGAAACCATTGTTCAGGCTCGATGGTCTTTGTTAACTTATTTTCATATTTACCAGGAAACGTTTCCCGCAGATAAGACCAATCATACTTCGGCAACGAAACGTATTGTACTGAATGATTTCTCCTGGTTGAATCATCGGATGTAAAATTGAAGGGACGGAAATAAACTATATCAAAAGTTGAATCATTTGTTCCGTGAAAAGCAATGCCAACAAAACTTTGTTGCATCATGTTCCTGCCTTTTACATCAAATTCAAGAACTCCTGCTGTGAAATTTATATTGTTAATCCAGGCAACACCATCGTTTTCTCCTGTGTTTAAATGTATAGCTGCCTTTCCATCATTTTTAGTAATGGTAATATCTCTGTTTAGAACCGTAAAGTTTTTTTTCTCTGTCAAATCTGGTTGAACAGATTGTGCATGTACAACATGCTGGCAAAGAGCAACGAGCGTAATCAGTAAGACGAATAATCCTTTCATAGATTTATTTTACTCCGTTCTCAAACTCTTTACAGGATTTGCGATGGCTGCCTTTACAGATTGAAAACTGATTGTTAGAAATGCAACAAGCAATGCAATCACGCCTGCTAAAAGAAAAACCCATAATGTAATGTTTGTGCGATAAGCAAAATTTTGCAACCACTGGTTTGAAAAATAATAAGCAACAGGCGATGCAATAAGAAATGAAATCATTACCAGTTTTAAAAAATCTTTTCCAAGCATTGCCGTAATATTTATAACACTTGCGCCTAATACTTTTCTTATTCCTATTTCTTTTGTTCTTCGCTTTGCTGTGAACATGCTTAAGCCAAGCAAACCCATACAAGAAATAAAAATGGTAATAATGGCTGCAGCATTTGTAAGCCACACTGTTTTTTCTTCCTGTCCATATAACTTGCTGATAGAATCATTCAAAAAACTATAATCGAATGGTGTATCCGGATATAATTTTTTCCATTCTGCTTCCATTGCCGAAAGAATATTTTTTACATCGCTTACATTTTTTTCATCTGCCGTAAGCTTTATAGCTACGCTACGCTTTTGGTCATCAGGCGCATTTTGTATTAAGGCAGGAAGAATGGCATCATGAAATGAACCTTGGTGAAAATCTGCAACAACACCAACAACAGTATAAGGCTTATCACCAGTGTAAAGTATTTTATTAATCGCGTTAGCAGGATTTGAAAACCCGATTGCTTTGGCAAGCGTTTCATTAATCACCAATTCATTTGCACTATCACTATGCAGCATATTTCGCCCTGCAACTAATTTCATTTGATAGAAAGGAATATAATTTTCATTGCCAATTTCAACTGTGGGTTGTACAGTAATTTCCTGTTTACCTTTAAATTTATAGGTGCTCGACATCTGCGCAAAACCCATTGGCGAATTAAACTGCATTAACACGTTACTTACCCCGGTTATATGCTTTATATTATCAGCAAACACTTTTAATTTATCATCCGGCGCACCCCATTTGTTTATAGTAATAATTGCGTTTGCGTTAAATCCTTTATCGCCACTGTCCATAAAGTTTATTTGCTTTTTTATGGTGATGACGCCAATTATAAAAACGAGCGAAAAAGAAAATTGAAAAACAATCAATGCTTTGCGTAAACTTACTTTTTCTTTTCCCTGTTGAGATGTTGCACCTTTTAAACTTAAAACGGGCAGGTATGACGATAGTATTCTGGAAGGATAAAAACCTGCAAGCAACGTTGTAATAATTGTTATTGAAACAAGAAAAATGATTGTTGAAAAACTAAACGGATCAAACGAAAGTTGTGATGGAATAAAATCTTTAAAAAGATATAACGTTGGATTTACTAGCAACACAGAAACAATAACTGCAAATAATGTTAGCACAAATGTTTCGGTAAGAAACTGTAACATGATATTTGCTTTGCTGCTGCCCATCACTTTTCTTACACCAATCTCTTTTGCTCTTTGAATAGATTGCGCTGTTGAAAGATTAATAAAGTTTACTACAGCAATAATTAATATAAATAATGCGACACCCATCAAAATATACAGAGCGGGCATATATGCTTTTCTAAAGTCGTCGCCATCATCACCTCTTCTGAATTCTTTTGTAAAATGAATGTCATGTAAAGGTTGCAGGTACATGGTTAATTTACCATTTGACTTCTGCACATGCGATTGTATAAATGCTGCGAACCGGCTATTAATTTGTTCAGGCGTTACACCTTTTGAAAGCATTACAAATGCAGAACCACCATGCGGCCGAAGGCTGCTCCAATCGTCCGTTGCAATATCACTTTTAAGAAAGCTATGCGTAGCTGTTGTAATAGAAATGAAATCAGTATAATTAAAATCACTGTTTTTGTTCCAATCTTTTACAATGCCGGAAACACTTACGTTTAATGAATCATCATAGGTAACTATTTTACCGATCATCTCGTGCAACGGAATATCTCCAAAATATTTTTTTGCCCTGCTTTCTGTGAGCACCACTTTAAATGGTTCATTCAATGTTTGCGGTGAACCTTCGAGCCAGTGATATTGAAATATGCTGAAGTAAGATGGCCATGTTATAATTGCGGTAGAAGAATAAGAGCCATCAATCTTATTATCAAATTTTTTTTGCTGATCGTTATCACGGATTGTTATGCTTCCGCCATATGTATGAAAGGCTGCAGTTGCATCAAAACCGGTAATTTCTTTTTGAAAACCTGCGACATCCGGAATTACGTTATTTAAAAACATTTTATCACCCGCATTATTTTGCGCTTCACCAACAATGCGATAGATGCGATTTCCATCAGGATGAAATTTATCGAAACTGAATTCGTACGAAGTGATTAAGTAAATTACAATACAAGCACAAATGCCCAAAGACAAACCGAGAATATTAATAGCAGCATAAGCTCTGTTATGAATTACGTTGCGCCATGCAGTTTTGAAATAATTTTT
>JBEHXR010000296.1:0-4763 GCA_048498595.1 Bacteroidota bacterium | reverse complement strand
TTATCAACGCCTGCAAATTTGCCTTTTATAAATGTGTAATATTTTAAATTAAGAATGTCATTATCTGTGAGCGATTGTAAAATTTTTGTTGCGTTAGGACCTTGTATTGCAAGCAAACATGTTTTATCGCTGATGTTGTGCATCTTAACTTTTTTTTCGTTGTGCGATTCAATCCAGTTCCAGTCTTTTTCAATGTTGCTTGCATTTACAACAAGCATATACACTTTATTTTCTTCAATGCAATACACAATTAAATCATCTACAATTCCACCATCGTTATTTGTAAGCGAACTGTATTGCGCTTTACCGTTTGTGAGTTTGCTTGCATCATTTGTTGTGACGCGTTGAATTAAATCAAGCGCATTCTCCCCCTTCAAAATAAATTCTCCCATGTGGCTAACGTCAAATACGCCGGCATTGTTTCGTACGGCAGCATGTTCATCATTTATACCTGTATAACTTATCGGCATACTATAGCCTGCAAACGGAGCCATCTTTGCGCCAAGCGCAATATGTTTTTGTGTGAAGGGAGTATTCTTCATCCGGCAAATTTAATGGTAACTCTTACACATGTTATACATGATAATTTTAACAAACCAACCTACAATAATTTTTTATGTCTGAATGTTATCTCAGTTTGTCTCAATCCGACAAATTTGGAACTCAATTTGATAACATCGGTCGATGTACTAACTTATGATGACAGCAATACCATTTGAAGAAAATGACCGCTTACGTGAACTGTATCGTTACGAAATTTTAGATACTCCGCGTGAAGATGACTTTGATAAAATTTCTTTACTCGCTTCTAAAATTTGCAAAACACCCATAGCGGCTATAACGTTTCTTGATCGTACAAGACAATGGTGTAAATCTATTGTGGGTTTAACAAAGTTGCCGGAAGATCGCAGTGCAGCTTTTTGTTCATACACCATTTTAAATAACACGCTTTTACAGGTTAGAAATGCTTTGCATGATAAACGTTTTGCGAATAATCCACTTGTTAAACGCATTCCAAAAATTCGCTTTTATGCAGGTGTGCCGCTGGTAACTTCAAAAGGATATAAACTGGGTGCTTTATGTGTGATTGATACGGTGCCGAGAAGACTTACTAAAATGCAATCTTTTGCACTAAAGGTGTTGAGCTGGCAAACAATAAAACTGCTCGAACTTAGGTTACGCAATAAAGAAATGGTTCAAACAGCGGAAATGCAACAACGGATTATTTCAATTATGTCGCACGATATAAGAGGTCCTCTTTCTTCTATAAAAACCTTTCTTGATCTGAATAAAGACGATACATTAACAAAAGAAGAACAAGGCGACATGCTCGATGCTTTAGGTATAAATGTGAGCCGCACCTTGCAATTGCTGGATAATCTTGTAGAATGGGGCAAAGTTCAACTTCAGTTAGTAGATAAAAAACAAGTACTAAAGTTGAAAGATGTTGTGAATGAATGTATGGAACAGGCAGAACTAAATTTATTATTAAAACGCAACGGAATTATAAACGAAGTTTCATCAAATATTTTGGTGAATGCTGATAAGGAAGCTATACAATTTGTATTACGCAATTTAATTTCTAACGCAAATAAATTTACTGAGAACGGAACAATAATTGTTTCCTCTTTTATTAGAGATGATAAATGTTATTTGAAAATTAAAGACACCGGAATTGGTTTGGAAACAGAAAAAATATCTCAGATATTACAAGACACGGGAATGTACCATACCAGTGGTACAAGAAATGAAAAAGGCAACGGGCTTGGCTTGTCACTTATAAAAAGTTATCTGAATAAAACCGGCAACGATATAGAAATTAAAAGCATTGTAAAACAGGGAACTTCTGTAAGCTTTTCTGTTTGCCCGGTTGATGAGTTAGTTCCCGTATTCGCTTAAAAATTTTATACGCATAATTTTAAGCTGCTCCCAATTGTAACCACTGTCTGAAAGTTCTTCCTGCGCAACCTGTAAAGATGAATCCTGGCAGTTTTTAAAATAATCGATTATTTCATCCTTATCATTATCATCAAGGTTCATATCGTCAATTGCATAATCAAGATTCAGGCGTGTGCCGCTTGCAACAATGGTTTCCATTTCTTCGAGCAACCCATCTAACCGAAGATCTTTATTGCGCGCAATGGTAGACAGCGGAATTTTTTTATCAATGTTTTGTATGATATAAATTTTATTGTTGCTTTTGTTGGCAACAGATTTCATTACAAAATCATCCGGCTTTTCAATATCATTCTCTTCAACATATTTTGCAATCAAATCAACAAACGGTCTTCCGAATTTAAACGCCTTGCCTTTACTTACACCCTGGCATTTTTCAAGTTCCGCCAATGTTGTTGGATACATGGTTGCCATATCCTGCAGTGAGCTTTCAAGAAAGATCACAAACGGCGGAAGCTTTTTCTTTTTACCTTCTTCATGTCGCAGTTCTTTCAGCATTTCAAATAATTTTTCATCTGCTGCCGCCCCAGTGCCATTTCCTTCGCCTTCATCATCATCCGCATTAGCTTCTTCAAATAAATTATTTAATACAATTTTGAATGAAGCCGGCTTCTTCATAAACTTAACACCTGCTTCCGTAAATTTCAGTAAGCCATATTCTTCAATGTCTTTACGAATGATATTGCTGAGCAACATTTGCCGCAACAAACTATTCCAGAAATGTTCGTCTTTATCTTTTCCAATTCCAAATTCCGGGAAACCTTCATGACGAAACATTTGAACCTGCGGTGTAAGTTTTCCAATAATAATATTTATTACATATTCTGCAGGAAATTTTTCGTCGAGTGCTTTAATTACTTTCAGCGCTTTAACTACTTCATCTTTTGTTTCTATTTTTTCTTTTGGATGAAGACAGTTATCACAATTACCGCAATTTTCTTCCGTACGTTCTTCACCAAAATAATGCAGCAAAATTTTTCTCCTGCATACAGAGCTTTCTGCGTAAGCAACAGATTCGTTTATTAACTGTGCCCCAACTTCTCTTTCGCTTAAAGGCTTATCGCGCATTAAATGTTCAAGTTTACTTACATCTTTGTGCGAATAATAAAGAATACATTTCCCTTCTAAACCATCGCGACCGGCACGACCTGTTTCCTGGTAATAATTTTCTATTGATTTAGGAATATTATAGTGAATTACAAAACGAATATCAGGCTTGTCAATGCCCATTCCAAAGGCTATGGTTGCAACAATTACCTGCACATCTTCATTCAAAAATAAATCTTGTCTTTCTGCTCTTAGCTTTGAATCAAGACCTGCATGATAGGCAACAGCCTTAATATTATTTGCAGTTAAAAGTTCTGCAAGCTCTTCAGTTGTTTTACGATTAAGCGTATAAATAATGCCGCTTTTTCCTGCGTTCTGCGAGATAAAGCGCACCAAATTTTTTACTGTCTGATCTTTCTTGATCTTAGGCTGAATTTCGTAATAAAGGTTTGGGCGATTGAATGATGAAATAAAAATATTCGGATTACGCAATCCAAGATTTTTTACAATATCACTTTGCACTTTTGGTGTTGCTGTTGCTGTTAACGCAACAACAGGAATGTGTTCATCAATAATATCCATCATTTCACGCAGCCTGCGATATTCCGGCCTGAAATCATGTCCCCATTCTGAAATACAATGCGCCTCATCAACAGCAAAAAAAGAAATCTTCAGATCGCGAAAAAAATCAAGATTCTCTTGTTTGGTTAATGTTTCCGGCGCAACATATAAAAGTTTTGTTTTACCGGTAACCAAATCATCTTTTACTTCTTTTATTTGCCCTTTGTTTAAAGATGAATTTAAAAAATGAGCCACCGTATCATTTTCATTATAGCCACGTACAAGATCAACCTGGTTTTTCATTAACGCAATCAGCGGACTTACAACAATTGCGCAGCCTTCAAGTATTAATGCAGGAAGTTGATAACACAAACTTTTACCGCCGCCTGTTGGCATTATAACGAAAGTATCGTTGCCATTTAATAAACTGTGAATCGCCTCTTCTTGTCGCGCTTTAAATTGTTCAAAGCCAAAATGCTCATGCAATGCACTGTAAATATCGTGTGCATGATTGTTAGCATTTTTGATTGTTGTTTTTGCTGCTGACTTTTTTGCCGTAGATTTTTTTTGAACCTGGATATTGGTCTTTTCTTTTAAAACCGCTTTTTTTGTTGCCATTGTCACATCATATTACCATCGCTCTTAATGGAGCCGTGAATAAATGGATTAAGTTAAATATTTATTTGAATTTTCAAAAATGTTTTAATGCAGGGATTTCAAAAATCTTGTGCGAATTCAACAAAAATATGTTTTTCTGTTGTTTAAATGGTTTCTCTTTTAGTTAAAGTTAAAACGTTTTAAATAACACATTTCTTATTCATAAAGCTCATATTACTTTTGCATATATGAATGAAAGCCTGCAACAATCTGCTATCGAAACAATTGAACAAGAAGCAAAGGCTTTATTGGAACTAAAGAAGTATGTTAATGATTCGTTTGATAAGGCTGTGCAATGCATGCATGCTTCCGGCGGAAGAATAGTTGTAACCGGTATTGGCAAAAGCGCCATCATCGCACAAAAAATTGCAGCAACTTTAAACTCAACAGGAAGCCCTTCGTTGTTTATGCATGCAGCAGACGCAATTCATGGTGATCTTGGAATGATTCAAAAAAACGATGTTGTGCTTGTGCTTAGTAAAAGCGGTGACAGTGATGAAATAAAAACACTGACTCCACTCATAAAAAATTTTGGAAACACA
>JBEHXR010000295.1:0-4802 GCA_048498595.1 Bacteroidota bacterium | reverse complement strand
CTTATTTAATGATGATGTTTATTATAAAGAACAGGATATTTCAGGAAGACTGGAAGAAGTTGGTTTTTCGGCCTTATTATAATGGAGTTATTGTAACGATTTGCTGGGTGCTTCCATTATATCCTTTATATCTTGGCATAAAGGCATTTATAAAAGATGATATTATTTCCTTCAGTATTCTTTGCTGCATTGCTGCGGTACTAATATTGCTGGCCTTCTTTAAAAAACCGCAGCTTTTAGGTTCAGATGTGGCGTATATACAGGAAGATTTTATTCAAATGTTCAAAAAGAAAAACAAGAAAAAGAACCTTGCGGTGCAACCTGTTTCCGAAAATGGAATAAACGTAAATGAGTAAACACTTTGTAAAACAGCTTAAAATGTTTAATTAATTTTGTAAAGATTATGCAGCCTTCTTATCAGCTTGGATTTAGAGATACAAACAGGATAATTATCAAATCAGATGAAATAATTTTCTTCTGCCTGCTTTGTGTAATTGCGGGAGCGCTGTTTATTTCCCTGTATATTTCTTCGTCCGCACCGCTGGTAATGATTACGTTTCCACTGGTATTGTATAACCGGGCATTTTTGTTCCCGTTGTTTTTAACGCTCTCTTTATCGCAGGGTGCATTTTCGCAGGCAACTTCAGGCGTTGGAACAGCTGACGCTTCGTATGCCGAAACTTTATCTATCGCAATGGCAGCACCATTATTGTTTTATGATCTCACCATACAGAAAAGCAAAACGGTACCATACAGGTTTGTAATTTTTTATTTCATCTTCATCATATTTGTTTACTTAGGCATTTTTATATACTACCAGCATCCGGAGAATTATTTAAACTTAAGTACCGGCCGGTATTCTGCCATTCCGCACAGCATTATAAAATCGATAAAAATTATTTTCTATCTCTTTTATTTAAGAGTGCTCATTAATTATCCTTTATCAAGAAACATAAAAACATTAGAAGTAACGCGGCGTTGCGCACCTTTTATCGTTATTCCGTTAGGTATTTATTTACTTACGAATGGTCGCGTGCAGAATGGTGCGGGTTACAGCGGCACATTGCAATTAGGGGATGCGCATCATGGAATATTCACTTCTGAGTTATGTGCATTAAGCATTTATCTTTTCATCACCTTGTTCAGCAGAAAACCTTATGTACACCTCTTTACAAGATTTATAGCATTTAGTTCAATTGTATTAGTAGGCATGATGATCATGGTGATGGGTTCACGTAATGGTCTTGTTTGTTTTGCTTTGGTTTGTTGCATCGGCGTATTTATTCATTTACAAAGACGCAGCCGCAGTTTTCAATTTATAATTGTTTCAGTGGGCGTTGTAGCAGCAACAATTACAGTAATTCTTTCCCTGCAATCTCCAACCGTGCAGCGCGCAATTTATATGATGGACGCTGCAGGCGGCGGCGACAGAGTGTATTACTGGACGGCAGGATTAAAAGTGATTGAAAGATATCCCTTGTTTGGTTTGGGTGGTGATGAAACATCTTCCATTGGTGCTGTGCAACATTATTCCCCGGTTATGGTTGATGACAGAGTAATGCATAATACTTATTTGGAAATGGCGGTTGAATATGGTTTACTTGCCGCCGTGTTTTATATAATACTTGTTCTGTTTGTATTAACATGGGGCTATCGATTATATAAGCTTGCATTGGATAAACAAGAGCTTTTACTGGCGGGACCGACCATAAGTTATTTTATTATCATTTTTGCAAACTTGTTTGTAAGTAATGTTTGGGGCACACCAAGCTGGTATAATATGAGTTTGATTTTTGCGCTGGCTATCCAAACAGTTTACCCGGCATATATTGAAAAGAAAAAGATCAAAACTTTTTCTGCCTTGCAAAATCAGCTTGCAGAAACACATACATTGCCTGCTGAAAGTTAACCGAAAGCACTTTCCACCAATTCTCCACACTGTTTTTTGAGAACGAAAATTTCGTTGTTATTTAACTTATGTTCGCAATAGCATTTATATAAATGTTATTCAATTAATCGTTAGAAAAACCATTCATTATTTCAACTTGAATTATACACATGAAACTGAAGCATCTTGAAATAAAAGGCTTTAAAAGCTTTGCAGATAAAACGGTTCTGAATTTTGATGCCGGCATTACAGGCATTATCGGACCAAACGGCTGCGGCAAAAGCAATATTATAGATTCCATTCGCTGGGTTATTGGCGAACAGAAAATATCTCAGTTGCGCAGTGAAAATTTAGAAGCGCTTGTATTCAATGGTTCTAAAACACGCAGCTCAAGCGGGCTTGCAGAAGTAAGCCTCACTTTCGAGAATACAAGAAATTTATTGCCGACAGAATTTAGTACGGTAACAGTAACACGTCGTTTTTTTAAAAATGGCGAAAGTGAATATCGTTTGAATGATGTTGCTTGTCGTTTAAAAGATATTCATAATCTTTTTCTCGATACGGGTATAAGTAACGATAGTTATGCCATCATTGAATTAGGAATGGTGGATGATATTATAAAAGATAAAGAGAACAGCCGCCGCCGTATGTTAGAGCAGGCAGCCGGTATTACCATTTATAAAACAAGAAAAAAAGAAGCGAAACTAAAGCTCGATGCAACGGAAGGTGATTTAAGCAGGATCGAAGATTTATTGTTTGAAATTCAAAACCAGTTAAAGGTTGTAGAAAGCCAGGCAAAAAAAGCAGAGAAATATCATGAGATAAAAAAAGATTTTAAAGAAGTTTCTATTGAGCTTGCGAAAGCTGCGCTGGAAGGGTTCAACCTAACATACAAAGAGCTAAATCATCAGCAGGAAGAAGAAACAAACCGCAAACACGAACTGGAAGCTGAAATAGCAACCGAAGATGCATCCATAGAAAAAGAAAAGCTGTCGTTCGTTGAACAGGAAAGAGCATTGCAGGTAAAGCAACATGCGTTTAATGAACTGCTGCAAAATCTTCGCGGTAAAGAAAACCAAAAGAACCTTGCTTCACAAAGCCTGCAATATTTAAAAGAAAAAGAAAACGCTTTAAAAGATTTTTTACAGAGAGCAAACGGGCAATTAAAAAACATTGATGATTCTATTCAATATACGCAACTGCAAAAAGAAAAAGATGAAACTGTTTTTGCAGAACTAAAAGAAAAGCTTGAGCAATTAAGAAATGAAGCAGATGCAAAGCGTGCATCGCTTGATGAGAAAAGAACATCTACTGATAAAATCCGCAGTGCGCATTTACAAACACAGCGTAAACAATTTGACGCTGAAAAAAATCTTGCTGTTGCTGACACTTCTATTCAAAATATAAACAGAAGTTTATTTCAAATTGAACAGGAGCAGCAAAAACGCAATGATGAATTGCAGAAAATTGAAAGCGAATTATCAGCCAAAACAATTACGCTTGAAGAAAGACAACAAAGCTTACAACAGTTAAAAGAGCAGCACGAGTTTACAAAACAGCAAATTCTCGATTCGCAAAACGAGCTTGAAATTTTACGCAGTAAACTAACGGAAGAAAACAGGAAGTTTGATTCAAAACGCAATGAACATGATCTGCTGAAAAGTTTGGTTGATTCAATGGAAGGTTATCCTGAAAGCGTAAAGTTCCTGCATAAAAATGCGCAATGGAATTTGCAGGCGCCCATTCTTTCAGATATAATTTATGTGCAGGAAGCATACAGAACAGCGCTGGAAAATGTGCTCGCGCCTTATCTAAATTATTATATCGTAAACAATTTGGAAGAAGGTCTGCAGGCAGTAAATCTTCTAAGCACAAACAATAAAGGCAAAGCAAATTTTTTGCTGCTGGATAAAATTGCAGGCGTAGAAGTAACAACGCATCAACCGGAACATACAACCAAAGCGCTTGATGTAATTGAAGTGGATGAGCCCTATAAAAAATTGGCAGAATATTTATTGGGCAATGTTTTCATTGCAGAAAATGAAGAAGCACTTACGGATAACAGCGGCGCCATTATTTTGGAAAAGTCGGGCAAGTATGTAAAAGGTGAATACACGTTAAGTGGCGGCAGTGTTGGTTTGTTTGAAGGAAAAAGAATTGGTCGCGCTAAAAACCTGGAAAAAATGCGTGAAGAAATTGCAGCGCAGGAAAAAATTGTAAACAGTTTAAAGAAAGATATTCAGTATAAACACAACGAAGTAATAAGCTTTAATGAGCAACTGAAAGAAAATTTGATCAAACAAACTGAACAGGAAATTAATCAACTGACCAATGCAGTTTTTGCATTGAAAAATAAAATCGAAAACCTGCAATCACTTCAGCAAAATGCCGCAAAACAAACGGAACAATTACAGTTGCGTTTACAAAACGAGCAAAGCATTGTAGAAAATATGCGTGCTGAACTTTCTGTTATTAATGAAGAATTGCAGGAAACTTCCAACCAAATTAAAGAAGCAGAAGAAGCCTATATTTTAGCGGAACAGGAATACAGCGGTGCTTCCACTGTGTACAATGAAAATAATATTGCGTACACAAAACTGCAAAGTAAAATAACTGCATTGCTGCAGGAACTTCAGTACAAGCAAACACAGTTAAAAGATTTGCATATTCAAATTGAAGAAAACACAAAACAACTGGCTGAAGCAACAACACAAATAGAAACAGGTTCAGAAAATTTAATTGCAACAGAAAGCGAATTGCATAATTTGTTACAGACAAAAGAAGCCGAAGAAAAAAGTTTGAACGAAGCCGATGCTGCTTATTATAATCAACGCAATGCTTTGCAGGAAAAAGAAAGTGCGCTTCGGCATAAAATAAAAAACCGTGAATTGGTTGATGCTTTACTCAATGAAAT
>JBEHXR010000294.1:0-4828 GCA_048498595.1 Bacteroidota bacterium | reverse complement strand
GCAGATTCATTTAAGATCATAGCTAAACTATCCGTTGCAAATTCTTTAGAAAAATCTCTTCCTTCTTTAATTTGCCAGCCAATCGTTTTACCAAAATCATCAGTTACTGCAATCGTACCAAAACTTGGTAATGTGTTCGGATCTTTTCCTTCCCAGTTAAACCCAATCTGGTTGCTCCAAACACCTGTTGTTGGGCTGGATGATTCTGCCATATCATCTACAACACCGGTTGCCAGCAAATCGCTTTTTATTGCATCATAATGTCCATACAAATCAGGTGTTGACATATTGATGGTGATAAGACCTTCACTTCTGTAATTAACAGGTCTGTTCTTTGCGTATTGAATTTGATTGAAAACAATTACAGTTCCTATAATCAGCGCAATCGAAAAAGTAAATTGAACAACCACTAAAACCTTGCGCGGTAACGATGCAAATCTTCCAACGCGAAATGTTCCTTTTAAAACTTTGATCGGTTCAAATCTTGATAAATACAGTGCAGGATAACTGCCTGAAATTATCCCCGTGATAAAAGTAAAAGCTAAAGCAGCCAGCCAAAATATTCCGCTGCTCCAGGGTATTCCAACATTTTTATCAGCAAGCTTATTAAACAACGGCAATAACAGCACAACAAGAATTATAGAAAACACAAACGACACAAATGCTACTAAAACAGATTCGCTTAAAAACTGACTGATCAATTGCTGACGAACAGAGCCAACCGTTTTGCGAATGCCAACTTCTTTTGCGCGCTTCTCACTGCGTGCAGTTGAAAGATTCATAAAGTTGATGCAGGCAAGCATCAATACAAACACGCCAATTATTAAAAACAACCAAACAAATTGTATGCGACCTCCTGATGGTTTGCCATCTTTAAATTCACGGTATAAACGCCATTTATCCATTGGGAACAGATACGCTTGTTCTACTCCATCGGTCTTCGCATTTTTATGCACCATCACAACATTCTTTATTTTCGCGGTTTCTTTATCCATGTTTATATTATCAGCAACCTGTACAAACGCCTGCCATGAATGATTGTTCCATTGTGTTGCTGCATCTTTCAGCCATTGTTCCGTTGTGATATATTTTTTCCAGGGCAGCAATAATTTTGTATCGTATAAAGTTGTGTTGTGCGGAAAGTCTTCAAACACACCGGCAACTTTATAATTGTCTTTGTTATCAAGTCGTATCATTTTGTTGATGGGATCAGCATCTCCAAACAATGTTTTTGCGAGCGAAGCATTTATTAAAATAGATGAGGGATCAGACAATGCATTAATATTTCCTTTCTGCATTCTGCAGGAAAACATAGTAGGGAAATTTGATTCAACCCACATGCCGTTAGAAGTTATTTTCTTTTCACCAACAACCAGTACATGACCAAAATTCCAGGATGCCATAGAAATATTTTTGAAATCACTTCCATACTTGCTGCGTAGTTCATCGCCAATCGGCATGCAAACAGCTTCACCGGTTCCCATCTTACCATCGTCACCAATAAATGTGGTCATCACCTGTGCAAGCTGTTCGTGATTGGTGTGATATTTATCATACGTCAACTCATCCCAAATCCAGAATGCAATTAACATTGCTACAGCCATGCCTGCTGCAAGACCGAGAATATTTATGATTGAGTAAACCTTGTTTTTACGAAGATTTCTCCACGCGATTTTTAAATAATTCTTAAACATAGAAGCTGATTTCTGATTTGTTGATTTTGTTATTTCTGATTTATCATTTCAGGCTTAACGATGTATTACTAATAATTGTTACTCGGTTCTTAAACTTTTAACCGGGTTGGCAATTGCAGCCTTTATTGTTTGCAGGCTTAATGTTATCAAAGCAATCAGCAACATGCATGCACCAGATAACACAAACACCCACCAGCTCATAGTGGTTTTGTAGGCATAATCCTGCAGCCATTTATAAACTGCCCACCATGCCAACGGCGCAGCAATTAAAAATGCTATACAAACGAGTTTTATAAAATCAGTTGATAAAATAGAAACAATATTTGTTACAGATGCGCCCAGAATTTTTCGAATACCAATTTCTTTTACACGCGTGTTGATGGTGTACATTACTAATCCTAATAAGCCGAGACAACTAATAAAAATTGCAAGACCTGTAGCCCATGTAAGCAAGCCTTTTGTCTGTTCTTCTTTTGCATACATGGATGCAATCGTATCATCATAAAATTTATAATTAAAATCTTCACCAGGATACATCTGCGTAAATGCTTTTTGAATTTGTATGATGGCAGTATGCCATGCTGCAGCACCAGCATTGGTTTTTTTAAAACGAATATGAAAAGTTCCGCCATTGCCATCTGTAAACACTAATGGAAATATTTGGCTACGCATCGACTGATCATGAAAATCCTGCATCACACCAACGATTGGCATTTGCTTTCCATTAAAAGTTAAATACTTTCCGATAGCTTCAGCAGGTTTTTGAAAGCCTAACAATTTTGCATAAGTATCATTAATTAAAAACTCCCTGAACGTATCACTTGCCGCTACATTTCTTCCGGCTAATAATTTTATTTTATACACATCAATGTATTGCGGGTTGCCCCATCTTAACTGCACCTGCGGCTGCACATCTTTTTTGGGAGCATATTGAATATTTGTAATTGAAATTCCTTCATCAGCAGGCGAAAGAAAGCCTGAACTTGCTACTTCAACAGCGGGAATAGCATTAATGCTGTTTAAAAGTTGTTGTGTGTGCGCTTTCACTGTATCACGCGGCGTTTCAAAAGTTATGATGCCATCTTTATTAAATCCTAAATCAGCATTCAGCGAATAATTAATTTGTTTGCTCACCATAATAGTTGCAATCACAAAAAATTGCGCAATTACAAACTGCGAAACCGTTAATCCTTTTCTTATCCATGCATGTCTTGTTTCTCCTTTGCTTATAAACGATTGGTTTTTTAAAACCATCACCGGTTTATAACCTGATAAAATCAGCGCCGGATATATTCCTGAAATAAAACTTACAAAAATGGTGAGACCAACAAGAAATATTAAAACAGAAGTTTGATAAAAGAAGCTGAAATCTAAACCGGGCGGAATAAAATCTTTAAACACATTAAACAATAAAGGTGTTAGGCAAACTGAAATTAATGTTGCAATAAAAGTGATGAATAATGTTTCGCCTAAAAACTGTAATACCAATTGTTTTTTTGAACTGCCCATTGTTTTGCGAATACCAATTTCTTTTGCACGTTGTGTGGCATTTGCAGTTGTCAGGTTAATAAAGTTGATGCAGCCTAACAACAAAAGAAACGCTGCAATAACCAGCAAGCCGTATAAGGTTTTCAAATCTGCAACTCTATAACCAAAACCCTGGTAATTGCTGTTAAAGTGAATATCATTTAAAGGTTGCAAATGAAAGCTCATTGTATTTGCCGCATCTTTGTTTGCATCCTTATTATACTTTGCAAGCAATGTTTTTAATTGCGATTCAATTTGCGTTGCATTACTGCCTGCAGAAAGTTTTACGAACAAATGCGAATAAGCCATCCAGTCATTCCAAACATTCATCATAAACTGATCCTGTAAATGTGTTTGCGCAATGGTTGCATAAGAAATAAATTCAACTGCATTAAATGCTGTTTGCTGATGCAAATCTTTTACAATACCTGAAACCGTTACGGTAAAATCATCATTATAATTTATTTGTTTGCCGATGATATCACTTGCAGGAAGTGACGGAAAATATTCATGTGCGCGACTTTCAGTTAATACAACATTAAATGGATTTTTAAGCGATGCGTTGGGTGTGCCTGCAATCCATTTAAATGGTAACAAATAAAAATATTGCGGATTAGTAAAAACGATATCAGGTTGTTTTTTAAATATTAATGGCTGAAATGAACCTGTTCTTTGAACACGAACTTTTGCATTTCCATCTCCCTGGAATTGCATGATGGGAACAGTAAGGTCAACACCTGTTACTTCTCTTTGTATAGCATTAGCCAACGGAGCCTGCACCGCAGCGCTATGACCATCAACGCCGCCAAACTTTGCATCTAATACTACACGATAAATGCGATCATTATCTTTTTCAAACTTATCATAATTGAATTCGTAAAAGACGATCATAAAAATGATAAGCGAAGCGCTGATGCCAATAGATAATCCCAGTACATTAATAACAGAGAAAGATTTATTACGCCAGAAGTTTCTGAATGCTGTGATGAAATAATTTTTAAACATAAAAGTTGATTTCTGATTTATGATTTTGTAATGCCTGATTTTGCGATTTATCATTCACGATTGACGATTCACCATTCACGTTTATCATTCCGTTCTTAAACTTTTCATCCCGAACCATATCGGGATTCCGTCACTCCGTGCGGAGTGACTTCACCGGGTCAGAAACTGCTGCTTTAATGGACTGAAAACTTATTGCGAACAATGCAATCGCAATCGCAATTAAACCTGCAATAACAAATACACTCCAGCCAAGATTTATTTTGTAGGCAAAATCCTGCAGCCATGCATGCATTAAATACCATGCAATGGGTGTTGCAATTACAATAGCAAGTACAACAAGCTTTACAAAATCTTTTGCTAACAATTGAATGATGCCCGATACACTTGAACCCAGCACTTTTCTTACGCCAATTTCTTTTGTGCGTACCTGTGCTGTATATGCTGCTAAACCAAACAAACCAAGACAGGAAATAAAAATGGCAATGCCTGCAAATATGTTGAACAGTAAACCGGTGCGCTGCTCATTTTCATATAAGCTTTTGAATTTATCATCTAAAAAATTATAGCTGAATGGAAACATAGCATTGTAGGTATCCCATTCT
>JBEHXR010000293.1:0-4847 GCA_048498595.1 Bacteroidota bacterium | reverse complement strand
ATCTATCATAAACTGCATGTAACTTCTAAAGCCAAAGCAATTAATGTGGCTATTAAAAAGAATTTAATTTAGCAGTTAATTTTTTTTCTTCCGGAATTTTCATCACATCTTTTATCGCAAAAGAGAACCCGCACAACGAATGCATTTGATATTCTATCAATCTGCAAAACAAAACGCATTTAAAAAAATACAGCAAATGAGCGATTGTTTTCGCGTGAAGATTATAGCAGCTTTGGTTTTGAAAATTTTTACCATCTAATAAAAATGTTTATGAAAAAAATTATTCCCATACTTCTTTTATTAGTAGCCGCAACTGCAAATGCACAAACGTTTGATGTGGTTCCCAATCCAACATCTACGGGTTCGTTTACCGTTCTCGGAGCGGGAGGCGCTGCTTCAGGTTATGCCGGAACACCCGTTGCATTTAAAAATAGCCTGGTGTTGCAGTACAACGCTACCAATTTTAATGAATATTATTTTGCAGGAACACAAACCAATATACAATTCGCAGTTTATAAAGGAGGCGATAGTCTTCATTTAATATCTAATCCTGATGCTGGTCTCGGTGTTACTTTCCAAGGCAGTGAAATCGTTACGAACAATAAACTTTACTTTGTTTATATTAATGCTTCAAATGTTGGGCAACTTGCGAGCTTTGACGGAAGCTCCATTACGCTTTATCCAAACCCTGATGCTTCAACAAACGGAGTATCAGGTATAGGTTCTTTAATAATGTTCAGAGACTCTTTGTATTGTTTGTATGTGAGCTCAGCCGGTACGTGGCAGTTTGCAAAATTTACCGGTTCAGGGCTTTCGCTTATTCCAAATCCAGACAATACTACTTACGGATTTTACCAGGACAATGCTGTTATTTTTAATGACAGAATTTGTTCCCGCTATGTAAACGCAGCAGGCACCGCTGTGCTTGCCACATACGATGGCAGTTCATGGATGATGTGGCCCAATCCGGATAACACTGCTTATGGCTATCAGCCTCTTCATGCTATTTCTTATCATAGCAAACTATACATACAATATTTTAGCAATGCGGGTGAGTTTCGGTTAATGGAATGGAATGGAACAAATAATCCTACGCTCATTCCTAACCTGCAATTTATCGCACAGGGAGGTTATGTTGGAAGCCCTATTATTTATAACGATACATTGTTCTTTAAATATCTTAGCGCAAATTCAACTAATCAACTGGCCAAGTTTGATGGCACATCTATCGCTCTTGTACCCAATCCCGATCCTTACGATTGGTGGAATGGTTTTATCGGTTCGCCAATCATTAATAATAACCACCTCTATATTGAATATGAAACATCTGATAACAAATATCATCTTGCAAAATATCAATCGGCTTCAAACAGTTTGAACGTTTATCATAATCCTGATGGGGCTAAGGGCTACCAGGGTCAGTGCATAGTTTATGACAATAATCTTTTCTTTCAATATCTGAATGCATCAAACACGGTGCAACTTGGCTATCTTAAAAATGATGACAGTTTAAGCCTTATAGCAAATCCTTCCGGAGTTTATGATGGCATTGGCTTTTATTCAAACGGGTACGGAGGCTTTCCATACATCTGGAAAAATTTATTGTACACACAATATGGAAGTATACCATACGGCAACGCAGGTAATCTGGTTAGTTTCGATGGCAATGGTTTATTGCCTGTAAACTTCATCAGTTTTAATGGGGAATTAAATGGTGACGAAGCTTTATTAACATGGAGCACAACGAATGAAATAAACAACAAAGGCTTTGAAATTGAAAAAAGTTATGACGGCAAAACATTTGATGATGTTGGTTTTGTAAAAAGTACGGGCAATTCATCTGTTGTAAATAATTATAGTTTCACTGATGTAAAAGTATTGGCTGGCTCCAACTATTATCGCCTGAAGCAAATGGATAATGATGGAAGATTTAATTATTCATCAACTATAAAAATTGATTATTCAAAATTCAGTTGGTCAATTTTAGGCAATCCCTCAAATAATGAATGGCTTCAATTGCAGTTAGATAAAACAGTAAACATTTCTGTTCAAATTGTTTCGCTAAATGGAAGAATTATTCAAACAATTCATAAAGGAAATCTTACAGCAGGAACTTATTCCATTCCGCTTAATTTAAGTGTAAGGGCAGGAATATATGTTGTTAACTTAATCGCAGATAACAAACAGTATTCGAAAAAAATAATCAAATAAAGTTCTGTCCGTTGAAGTAGTAAAAGAGCCTTCAAATTTGGGGCTCTTTTTGCTTTAATAATTTATAAATAATTTTTTATAGATCGTCTGTTTGAAATTTTCTGAACGAAAGAAAAACAAACAAGAATATATAAATAAAACAACAAATTAATAATACAGTTTGAGAAGGCGCATCTTTATAAATAACACTGCTTCCAAATGTGATGGGTATTAATGTATCGCTTGGCTGCAGCGGAAAATAATAACGTAAAGTTCCATTTGTTAGCAGTTTAAAATCGATTAAACCTCCGAGCAATTGTTCAAATACTAATCCATATAAAAAGAAAACTGCCAGAGCCAAACCGCTGCGGCGCATTAGCAAAGCAAGAATCATTGCTAGAAACAAATAGCAAAGTGTTTGTATAAAACTAAAGCCAATGTATTGAATGCCGTTTAAAGAAATTGAGCCACTGTATTCATGTCCGAAATACAATGCAATTAAAAAACAACTTAGTGTAGTAAGCACTGCAATAGCTAGTCCGAATAAAATTTTCGCAGCAACAAATTGCTGGCGCGTTAGTCCATCAATAATATTTTGACGATGCGTTTTATAGTTGTACTCATTCGTGATAACAAGTATCATCAACATCCCCGGGAAATATAAAAGCCAACTGCTTACCCATGCGATGGTTTGATAAACTGCAGGAAAATCATAAGGGAAAATTGTAAGCGGCACATTATTCTGTTTTACTTCTCCCTGAAATTGATAAGCAATCCAGTTTATACTAAAAAGCCCAATGATATATAACCCGAGAAATATCCAGAATGCTTTATAATTTTTTACTTTAAGCCATTCAAGTTTTAGTAAGTGTAACATAAATTACTTATTCGTGAGTTCTAAAAATTTTGTTTCGAGGCTTTTCTTTTTCGCCTGCAAATGATTTAACGCAATATTGTTTTGAAAACAATATTGATTAATTGCAGCTGCATCTGCATCGCCGTTTGAATAAAATAATTGCAGCGTATTATTTTGTTTTTTGATGGAAGTAAAGCCACCCATTTTGTTTAATACATTTTCAAGCTCGGTTAAATTTTGCGATGATACTTCAATTATCTCATCGGCAACTAATACTTCTTCAACGCTGCCTGCAGTTAGAAGATTTCCGTTTTTAATAATAGCGACATGCGTGCAAACTTTTTCAACTTCATCCAATAAATGACTCGCCATAATAATTGTTTTGCCTTCAGTTGAAAGTCGCTTTATCAATTCTCTTATTTCGGCAATTCCAACGGGGTCGAGACCGTTTGTTGGTTCATCAAAAATTAAAACCTGCGGATCTCCCAACAAACAAGACGCAATGGCAAGCCGTTGTTTCATGCCTAAAGAATAGGTACTAAACTTGCTTTGCTTACGCTGAAGTAAATTCACTTTTTCTAAAACATTATCAATCTCATTAAAACCTTTTCCTTTTATATGTGCGGCTATGCGCAAATTCTTTTCAGCAGATAAATAATGATAAAAGTTGGGCGTTTCTAAAAGCGTACCCACTTGTTTTCTTATCTCTGCGTCAGCAGGTTTGCCTAACAATTTAAAATCGCCGGATGATGCTTTCAAAATATCAAGAATAATTCCAAGCAAAGTAGTTTTACCGCTTCCGTTTGGACCAAGAATTCCATATACACTTCCTTCAGGCACATTAAAAGAAACGTTGTTCAGCGCAGTAATTGTTTTGTAATGCTTGGTGATGTTGTTCAGTTCAAGAATTTGCACAATAAAGTTTTATCAAAAATAAAGCTATCCAATTTAGAAATTCGAAATCATAAGTGCGAAATTCGATGATTGGTGCAGACGTGCATTAAACGGTGAATCGTAAATCTGAAATTGTAAATCGTAAATACATTATGGCTCCTTTATCTGAAAGAATGCGACCAACCAAGTTAGAAGAGCTTGCAGGGCAACAACATCTTGTTGGCAAGGGTAGCATTTTACGCACAGCTATAGAAAATGAAAATGTTCCTTCAATGATTTTTTGGGGACCGCCGGGTAGTGGCAAAACAACTATTGCAAACATTATTGCGCATACATTAAATGTTCCGTTCCATCAATTGAGTGCTATAAGCAGCGGCGTAAAAGATGTACGTGAAGTAATTGAAAAAGCAAAGCATGAAACAAAAGCGATTTTATTTATTGATGAGATTCATCGCTTCAATAAATCTCAACAAGATGCTTTGCTTGGTGCTGTTGAAAAAGGAATTATTACTTTGATTGGAGCTACAACTGAAAACCCATCATTCGAAGTTATTTCGGCATTGTTAAGCCGTTGCCAGGTTTATGTTTTAAAACCACTTGATGAAAATGATCTCATTCATCTTTTAAAAAATGCGATGGAGAAAGATGAAGTGCTGAAGAAGTATAAAATTGATTTGAAAGAAACATCAGCATTAATAAATATTAGCGGTGGCGATGCACGAAAATTATTGAACTTGTTCGAGCTGGTTGTAACATCATCAACCAAAAAAGAAATAATTATTACAGATGACTTAGTGATGAATGTTGCGCAAAAAAGAATTGCATTGTATGATAAGCAAGGCGAACAACATTATGATATTATTTCTGCGTTTATAAAAAGTTTACGTGGCAGCGATCCGAATGCTGC
>JBEHXR010000292.1:0-4853 GCA_048498595.1 Bacteroidota bacterium | reverse complement strand
TCAATTGTTTCTGATAACGCAGATAAATTTTCAGCCGGGCAAACAAGACCGATGTTATTCTCAGTTATCATTTTATAAATACCTGAATCTGCATTAGCTGTAATTAAGGCAAGACCACCAACAGATAAAATAGTAGTTAATTTAGAAGGCATAACATGATGCGCTACATTAGCCTTTAATATTATTAAATGCACATCTGCCATGTTAAGGAACTCACTTAATTTTTCAGGTGTTTGCAGCGGTAAAAAGCTAAGATTAGTTAACTGTTTTTCTTTGGCAAAATCTTCTAAATTTTTTTTGTATGGACCAGAACCGGAAATTACAAACTGCGCTTTAAAATTCCGTTGCATAAAAATCTCTGCAATCTCAATTACTGTTTCAAGCCCTTGCTTTTCGCCGATAGAACCAGAATATAAAACAACAGGAATATCCGGATCAAAACCAAAATTCATTTTCAAATTAGGTTTGTTTTGCAAGGGAAAAAATTTTTTGGTGTTTGCCCAATTTGGAAAAAGATAAACTGATTTGTTACTTTTTAGTTTTGCTCTTTCTGCCATATCTGAAGAGATAGTAGAAATTTTATCTGCCTGTTTTAAAATATATTTTTCAATCTTAAAAAGCAAACTAAGAAAGCGCATAGAACTTATCATCTTTAAATCGTTTGCAACATCTACCTGCATATCTTGTATATGATAGAAAAATTTAGCCTTGCAAACTTTTTTATACAATGCTGCTAATAAACCAAGTGATAAGGGTGGTGTAACATTAATTATATAATCAAATTTTTTTCCTGTAAGGCGAATAAGTTTGATGCTGACAGAACTAAAAAAAGACAAATCCAGTAATATGCGGCTTTTGCCTCTCGGATCTACGGGCACATAATGTGGACAACGATAAATTGTTATTTTATTTCCGCCTGGTGTTATCTTAATTTCCCTACTAAACCATTTTCTTTTTTTTGTGTAAGGCTCCTGTACCTGCCAAAAAGGATAATAAGGATAAGTTGATATAATAGTGCAATTAAAACCATGGTCGGCAAGCCAATTCATCATTTCATTATTGTATTTTCCTATGCCTGTTGGCTCAGGAAAATAATTGCCACAAATAAGTAAAACCCTTTTTTTCATTAAAACATTTAGGTGCCGAAACAATCACAGCAATGTATTATCCTTAATCATATAAAAATACACTAAATCATTAAACTTTTTTTATAGCTGATGGCGCTTCAGATGAATAAAAACTGTAGCCCCGTAAAAAATCATATTTATCAATATGCTCCTGCACCATTTCTATGAATTCAGGTTTCCAATTTATTTGACTTCTTGTTTGTTTCGGGCTGGCGAACACAATACTCGCACAATCGTTAAGGTAAGCTTCATCAACGTCATTTACACCTAAGAACTCGCACATTCTTATAATTGCTTTTTTGGGGTCTGCAATAAAACTTTCATTATATATATCCAATATTGGAAACTTATTTTCTTTTTTAATTTTGTTTATTGTTTCCACATCATTAAAATGTTCCTGTATACTTTTTAATAAAAGTTCATCATTCACTTCTCTTAAAACATGGCTACCGCCGCGGGCACGCGTTGTAATATTGTCGAAAGGGTTTCGAATTACATGAACGAGCAGCATTTCTTTTTGAACAATGTTTTTTATATCAAGTAACAGACCCAGGTTAGCGCCTAATCTTTTACTGGATGCGCCTCCTTTTTTATCACCAATTACTTTAAGCTCCTTATATTTTCCCTGCCATTGATTAGGAACATTATAAACATAACCTCTCCAAACACAACCTTGTTTTGCAAACCATTCTGATCTTGCAAGTATCATCGAAAAAATGGTTTTTTTCGATTTTGTATTTTCAATTAAATTCAAAACATCCAATTCATGAGAAAGTACAATATTGGGATGTGCATCTAAAATTGCACCTATAAGACTATGACCGCTTCTGGGATAACCAATAAACATTACATACTTTTCAATGCTATTGTAATCATTACTGCGCCTGAATTTATTATAATAGCTTCTGGCGTATAAGTAGGTTGTATCCTTTATTTTATTCCAAACTCTTTCAAAGGTTATCTTTTTTCGCATCAGGATTTAATTTTTATTTGAATATTGCGTTAAGCAGCTTTGTTATGTTTCTCTGACATTAATGACTCATATTTTTTCACGACAACAACGGATAATAATAATATTGACGGAATAATAAATCTTAAAGCAGTCATAGGAAACAGTAAGGTTTTTACTAAAGTCCAAAATACAACAATCACATAAAAAAAAACATACAAACTATTTTTATCTTGGCTGTGATTTCTGAAGAAAAGAACAAACGCAGATAAAATTATTAAACCTACAATGGCAATAATACCTTTAAGATTTAAAAGATTTTCTCTGATTACCTTTAGATATTGCGGTACAGTGATAGTTTGTTTTATTAGCGGATTAGCTGTATTATCAATAAATGCATGATAAAATAAATTATTCCAGCCTGGATAATCTGTGTTTCGCATGACAAGAAAATAAATTGCCGCCATTATTAACAGGTACCCAACTGAAATATAAAATGGAATTTTCTTTTTCCATTTGCCTGCTAATATAATTCCAAACAATAAAAAAGAAAAAATTACATTCTCAGGTCTGGTTAGTATTGATAATATCAAAAATAAGACGCACAAAAAAAGCTTATTGGTTTCTAAAAATAAATATGAACTGATTAACAAAAACAAACATGCCAATGTATCAGGATTTGATCTTGTTGCTAACGGTATGGATAGTGCACATGTTATTAGTAAAACCGCAATTAAATTCTTAAAAGATAAATTAAATCTTCTGTACCAGAAATAGAATAAAAGATTAATAAAAAAGAAAGAAATAAGTGAGGGCAATACCGTTGCATATGTAAGACTTATTCCTAATTTATAAAACAAAAAAATAATGATTAAATAAACCGGCTTAATATCGAAAAAAGATAATTGCGTTTTAAATGCAGTAGCGTCTTCAGCCATTTTTTTTCTATAGGGATCACGTGCGTCAACGAGGTCTTTATATTTTTTAGGAGGTAAATTTTTTTGAGCTGTACTATAGGTAGTTTCATGAATTTGATCAAAGGAGCTTACTCCATCCATTTTCTGTATGATGGACATATAAGGTAACATATCCCAATTATAATCGGGCACTGTTCCTAATACGACTGTAATAGCAAATATGATAAGCCCATATAAATAAATAAATTTATGTTTCGCCATATTAAACTATTACAAATTAAATTTAAGCACCAAAAATGCTCAATGTATTAAAGCCAAGCCTTTTCTTCACTAAACCTACGGCCATTAAATTAGTACTTGCCACTGCAATTGCTGTTGAAACAGCAGAGCCCATTGCACCAAAAATTGGGTTTAATATTAATGCAAGTACTACAGCCATTACGCCATTGATTATTGTGATATTTCTCATGTCTTTTTCATGACCGCTCATAGTTAATAAATAACCGGTTGAACCTGTAATAACATTAATAAATTGCCCTAATGCAAGTACGCGCAAATATTCTGCTCCACCCGTGAACCCCTTACCAAAAAGAGCCATGATATTGTTAGGAAAAATCCATATAAGCAAAACCAGCGGCAAAGAAACCACTACCATTAGTCTGGTGGTATTCTGTACGTACTTTTTTAACTCCGTCATTTTTTTCTCATTATACATGTTTGCAAATCTTGGAGCGCTTACAAAACCTATCGCCTGCAATATAAATGTTATAAGCATTGATGTATTTCTTGCAACGGCAAGGTGTGCAAGCTCTTGCGGTGTATTAAATATACCTGCAATAAATTGACCGCTCCATGTTACCATTTGCTGCATAATAGCAACTATCCATAATGCAGAAGAGCTTTTCCATAAAATAACAGAATCAAACTGACCTTTTGCTGAAGGTATATCTTTACGCCACCAGTAATAACCCAAAAGCGTTGCTCCTATTGCAGAAAGAAAATATAGCATAGAAGCTATTGTACCATTGTGTGGCGCAAAAATTAAAACCAAAATAATAAGTAAAAGTGGAGAAACAATTCTTAAAATACTTACTGAGTAAACAACCTTTTTCAATCCTTGTAACGCCATTCCGTAAAGATTGTAACAGGCGTAAAAAGGAATAGACAAGGCTATCCAGATTAATGGGTTTTGAAATTCGGGCTTATGAAAAAAATCGTTTGCAATAATGCGCGAAAAAACAGAAACAATTATTGCCATTCCACATGTTACATACAACCCCCATTTCATTAGAATATTTATAACTCCATGAACCTTTTCCCATTCCTGCCGCTTGCTGTGAATACTTACAAAGCGCAATACAGACTGATCTGCTCCTACCCTGCCTATTGTTCCTAAAACAACAGAAACAGTTACAGCCAAGAAGAAATATCCGGATTCTTTTTCGCCCAGGTATCTTGCAATTACTACATTCATCAGAAAAGCAACACCTGCACCTGCAACTCTCACAATTAATGCAAGCATTGAATGTGTTACTAATTCCTTGTTTTCTTCCTTCTTACTAAATGCTGCAATTTTTTTATACATTAATTAATATTGTCTATTAACACTTATAAGTTAACCTGATTCTGTGTTTGCAGTTTTTTTAAAAGTTATATTGCTCTATTCAAAGCGAATTATATATCTCAACCGTACGATTACAAACATATCTTAACGAAAAAATACTGCTACTTGAATTACAATTTTTTTTCAAATTATTGTAATCATCATTACTCATATAAAACGCTTTTTTAATTAACTTAACCATACTTTCATAGTCGTCAAGATCATTAATAAGAAAACCATTTACGTTCTCAAAAACC
>JBEHXR010000291.1:0-4858 GCA_048498595.1 Bacteroidota bacterium | reverse complement strand
AAAATTAGAAGAGAAATTTTTTCGCGGCTTGTCTTTTCTTTTTACAGCCATCATTGTATTTGCGTTGGTGCAAATTATATGGACGATTGCGCGAAAAGGAGTGCCATCACTTTCATGGCAAATCATTAGCCAGGAACCAAAAGGCGGATATTATTTTGGTAAAGATGGTGGCATATTAAATGCGATTGCAGGTTCATTTTATCTCGCGGTTTGTTCTACCATACTTGCGTTTGTTATAAGCTTGCCTGTTGCATTGTTCATGAATATTTTTTTAATAAGATATCAGCGCCTGCTTATCGGTATTCGTTTTTTTCTTGATGTGCTTTGGGGCGTTCCGTCAATTGTTTATGGCGCGTTTGGATTTACATTATTAATGTATTTAGGATATAGAAATTCTTTAGGCGCGGGCATTGTTACCGTAGCTGCAATGATAACTCCGATTATGATTCGTGCGATGGATGAAGTGCTGAAAACAATTCCAATTGGTTTGCAGGAAGCATCGTATGCATTAGGTTCTACAAAAACAGAGACAGCATATAAAGTTTTTTTCAGAGAAGCATTGCCTGGCTTTGCAACAGCAATATTACTTGCGTTTGGAAGAGGCATTGGCGATGCGGCTTCTGTTTTATTCACTGCAGGCTATACTGATTATGTGCCGCATAGTTTTAGTGAGCCAACAGCAACATTGCCACTTGCAATATTTTTTCAATTGAGTTCACCTATTGAAGAAGTGCAAAATCGTGCATATGCAGCGGCAGTTATATTAACATTGATAGTTCTCGTAATAAGTATCTCAGCGCGCTTATTTAAAGCAAGAAAAAAATAATCACCAAAAATTTTCATCATGCCAACAACAGAAATTTTACAACCAGCAAAAGTTAATGTAACGTTAGTTACAACGCAAACACCTATTGTAGAGATTGATAAGTTGTATGTAAGCAGTAAAGGTTCTCCTATTTTAAAAAACGTTTCAACAACATTTCCAAAAAATAAGATCACAGTTTTGCTCGGTCCATCGGGTTGCGGCAAAACAACTTTATTAAAATGTTTAAATCGCTTAACAGATTTATATCCTGATTTAAGATTAAGCGGCAGCATTCGTATTGATGGAGAAGATATTTTAGATTCAAACAAAGACATTACTTCCATTCGTCAAAAAATGGGTTTGTTGTTGCAACGACCATTTCCATTACCAATGAGCATTTATGATAACATTGCTTATGGATTAAAACTAAAAGGTGTTCGCAATAAAAAAATCATTGCAGAAAAAGTAGAAAAGCATTTAAAAGAAGTAGCGCTGTGGGAAGAAGTAAAAGACCGCCTAAAAACATCAGCGCAAAGATTATCTATCGGTCAGCAACAGCGTTTATGTTTGGCAAGAGGCCTGGCTGTGCAACCCGAAATTATTTTGGCTGATGAACCATCTTCAGCACTCGACCCGATTTCTTCAAGAGTAATAGAAGAAGAATTTATAAAACTGAAATCAGACTACACAATTATACTTGTTACACACATTTTGCGGCAGGCAAAGCGATTGGCAGATAACGTAATTTTTATGTATTACGGTGAAATTGTTGAAAGCGGTCCTGCAGGGCAAATTTTTGAAGATCCGCAATCAGATATTTTGAAAGAGTATTTGCGTGTTGGTCATTAAACTTGTTGGTGGTAAACGTTTGAATAAAACGAAGCCGTTCTTTTCCAGGAGCGGCTTTTATTTTGTCCGCAATTCAAAAACACTTTTAATATCATGCAAATGTTTGCACGAATTTTTGCTGATGCAATGATGATTTTATTTCTTCGTTGAAATTGTTTGTTTAGCCCATGCTGTTTTTAACAGGAAAAAATAATCAGTAAGCCGTATGTTTGAACGGAAATCAATTTTATTTTTAAAATATTTTTTAATGAAGAGACAATTGTTTTTTGTTTTTTTATTATTGATATGTAACGCAGCTCTTACCCAACAATTAAAATTTTCATCTGCAAACAATAACTGGAACGCAGACAGCCTCGGCAACTTTCGCTCCATTGTGCGTGTAACAAACCCGGCTGATGTAATAAGAACATATATTCAATGGCGGAGAAGAGATGAGCATCCTGAATTAAAACGCATCATTGTTGTTGATTCAAACACCAATCAAAAAGTTTTAAATGTTTATGCAGATCACATAACGCGTGATTTTGGTGAAGTGTATTTTCAGCCAATATCCGGCAGCGGCACATATTATATTTATTATATGCCGTATAAAAATGAAGGCAGTAAAAATTATCCTACCAGCGTTTATCTCGCACCTGAAGAAACCGCTTCGCAAGATTGGCTTGGAAAAGTAAGTGATACTACACACGTAACTTACTCATACGAAATACAGGCAATCGATAATTTTAATTCCATGTACCCGATGGAAATCATTGCAGCGAGAAGCTTAACGGATAGCTTAATAAAACATAACACAGATAAACCTTTCATTGTTTTTCCTGAAGACAGGATGCACCCGGTAAAAATGAAAGATGATCTGCCCGACAGGTGGGTTACAAGAGGCATTAAAAATATTTTCTCGGATACTGCATCAAAGGGTGAAAATTTTTCTTTTCAGTTAGGCGTTTATGCATTGCAAAATTTGAGTAACGTAAAAGTTACATTTACTGATTTAACATCGGCTGATAATACTGTTATTCCTGCACAAAACATTTCATGCTTAAATACAAACGGAACAAGTTATGATGATAAGCCTTTGCATTTTACGGTAAACGTTCCTGCAAAAAAAGTACAGGCGTTGTGGTGTTTGATTGATGTGCCGAAAAATATTCCGGCAGGTTTATACGAGGGCAGAGCAACGGTTAGCGATGCATCAAACTTTAAAACAGAAATAGCGCTGAATATTTTTGTGCGTGATACAACACTTGCAGACGGCGGTGTTAATGAGCCCTGGAAAATGACGCGGTTGAAATGGCTGAACTCTGATATAGCGCAGGAAAATACAGTGATAAAACCATACACAGCTTTAAAAGTTACCGATAACACGATCTCTTTATTAGGCAGAAAAATTTTGTTGAATGATGATGGCTTGCCAAAACAAATTCAAACATTTTTTTCTGAAGAGATGACGGATTATACAAAGACGCCAAAAAATGTTTTACAGGAGCCATTTCATTTTGATGTTTACAGCGATACACAAAAAGTTGACTGGAAGAGTAGTGGTGTTCAGTTTACTTCAACAACTGATGGAACGGTACAATGGCAAAGCACATCAACATCGCCATCATTGCAAATGGATGTAACTGCATCGGCAGAATTTGATGGCTTTGTTTCATACAGCATTAAATTAATTGCGTTAAATGATGTTTCTCTTTCAAACACCAGTCTTATTATTCCATACAATGCCAATGCAGCGAAATACATAATGGGCCTGAATTTGAAAGGCGAAGCAATGCCCGATAATTATGATTGGAAATGGGATGTTGCAAACAAAAACCAGGATGGTGCCTGGATTGGTGATGTTAACGCGGGTATGCAATTTTCGCTGCGCGATCAAAATTATGTTCGCCCGTTAAACACAAATTTTTATTTGCAAAAACCTTTGTTGTTGCCAACATCGTGGGGTAATGAAAACAAAGGCGGCATCAGCATCAGCAGAAAAAACCTGCCTGGCGGCAAGCAAGGTAATGAAGTGCTCGTAAACAATTACAGCGGCGCAAGAACAATGAAAGCAGGTGATACATTATATTATAATTTCAATTTACTTATTACACCGTTTCATACAATCAATACAGACTTTCAGTGGGCAACGCGTTTTTATCATGCATACAAACCGATTGATACAATAAAAGCAAGCGGTGCAACGGTTATAAATATTCATCATGCAACTGCAATAAATCCTTACATCAATTATCCTTTTATTGCATGGCGCGAAATGAAAGCCTACATTGATTCTGCGCATGCTGTTGGTTTGAAAGTAAAAATTTATAACACGATTCGTGAGTTATCAAATCATGCATACGAATTACCTGCATTACGAAGTTTGGGTCATGAAATTTATTCGCCGGGAAAAGGCGGCGGCTTTGCATGGCTGCAGGAACATTTGGATAGCGATTACATTGCTGCGTGGTTTGTGCCTGAACTGAAAGATGCGGCAATTATTAACAGCGGTATGAATCGCTGGCACAATTATTATGTTGAAGGTTTGAACTGGCTTACACAAAATGTGGGTATTGATGGAATTTATTTAGATGATGTTGCTTTTGATCGCGTAACGATGAAACGCGTAAAAAGAGTGTTGACAAAAGATGGTCATCCGGGCATTATTGATTTGCATTCGGCAAATCAATATGATAAAGCAGATGGCTTTAATAACAGCGCGAATTTGTACATGGAGAATTTTCCGTACTTAAATCGTTTGTGGTTTGGTGAGTACTTCGATTATGAAAATAATTCGCCTGATTTTTTTCTAACAGAAGTAAGCGGAATTCCTTTTGGTTTAATGGGTGAAATGTTACAAGGCGGTGGTAATCCATGGCGCGGAATGATTTACGGAATGACGAATCGCATGCCATGGAGCGATAATGCAGACCCGCGGCCTATTTGGAAAGTATGGGATGATTTTGGAATGCAGGGAACAAAGATGATCGGTTATTGGGTGCATGATAATCCTGTAAGAACAACCAACAAAAATGTATTAGCAACCGTGTATAAAAAGAAAGGCGCTGCATTAATTTCTATTGCAAGCTGGGCAAGTGAAGACACAACTGTTCAATTAAAAATTGATTGGAAAAGTTTAGGTATTAGCCCATCACATGCAACAATAACAGCACCTGAAATAAAAAACTTTCAGCCTGCAAAAACTTTTTCCATCAACGATAAAAT
>JBEHXR010000290.1:0-4928 GCA_048498595.1 Bacteroidota bacterium | reverse complement strand
CTGTTTGCATCATGCTTAATTGCCGTTACTTCATGATTCAGTCTTAATCCGTCGCCTAATTTTTTTGCAAATGCAATGGGTAATTGTTCATTACCATTTTTTAAATGATAAGTATCACCTTCCGATAATGGAATACCCCGCATTTTCATAATCGCCAAACGCCACGCTGCATATAAAGCCGAAACATTTTTTCCTCCCAAAACATTTAATGCCATTTCAGATGCGCCTTCTTTTTTATACAAATCATTTTCAGAAATATTATCCAGCTCATCATAACCTGCACCGAATGGCTGATACGCATCTTTAAAATTCGTTGTGTATTTATCAAGATAAAACGCACTTAAAGCATACCAGGGATTTTTTGTTAAGAAGGCAACTTCTTTTTCATTGAAGCCAAATTGCTGTAATGTATTTGCATCAGACAACATTTCCGAAGTATAAAATTTTCCGTTGATCTGCTTTAATACATTTCCGTTTGGTGCAGCTTCAGAGCCTTCTGCATTTGGATATGGAATTACTTCAAGATTAAATGCTTTGCAATATTCAAAAAACTTTTCGTAGCCCGGCTGTGTTATATGATCTGCACCGTAATCTGCATACAATCCATCAGACAAGCCATCCCGGCCGGTAAATACATGACCACCGTATCTGCCACTCGCTTCCAAAATAGTTACATCATGACCTGCTTTCATCAATTCATAACCACAACATAAACCTGTAATACCTGCACCTGCTACAATTACTTTTTTTGGTGTTGCTATTTTTTTGTTTAATGATGATTGCTGCGCCGGCAACATTTCGGGCAATAAAGAAGCAGCCGCGCCGGCCATCACCGTATGTTTAATAAATGTTCTGCGTTTTATTTCAGTCATTGATGTAATCGTTATGCTGTAAAAATATTAAGATAAGGATTATTGAAAGAGAATTAAATCAACAATCGAAAGTAAAACCTGCAGTTACCACTTTCGTGTTCTTAAATTGAAGGGTTATGCAAATACTCCGTGCAGCAATTACTCGTTGCAATATTCAGAAAAGCTAAGCAGCGCGTTCATCATTAGCAGATAAACGTTGGCGGTATCGTAATGCACACCGTGTGCCTGCAACCGCGCATCAAAATAAACAGCGAGTTCATCATAATGCAGGCTTTCGTTTATTTTTTTTACAAGTAATTCTTTTAAAGCGGTAAGCACTGGTTCACTGTAATCTTTACCCCGGTATAATTCAATCACGTTGCTTACTGCCTCATCCTGGTTTTTGAAGGCAGTCATTATTCGGGAATTCTGTTGTTAACAATACGGTTAGTAAACGCATATTGTTACAATCCATTTTTTGAATGCTGCAAATAAATTGTTATAACATAAAAGCAGAGGATGTTTGAGGCAACAAATTTTTACTTTGTTATCTTTATTTAAATGCGCATGGTGAAATATTATTTAACTGCTGTTTTATCATTTTTAATGCTGAATAGTTACGCCCAGCAGCTAAGCCAGGTAACATTTTCGCAAGCATCAGACTTTGCGTGGTTTTCTATATTAACCAATCAAAACATTTTAATAAGAATTTCTGACGATGGAAAAATTTTGGAGTATGGAACAGAGGAAGCTTCATTGTACAATAGAAATTACTTTGCTCCAAAGCTATTGCCTTACCAGGGCGTTGTGCTTTATTATCAGCACGATCCTGATTCAATTTTAAACGGGAAAATAAAAAATATCGGTACTTGTTATTTTACTTATTACGGCTCGCATGATTATCCTGAAAGAATAGGCAAACTTAAATCTGCAGGCAGTTTAACTTTTGATTATTACAGGCAATATGATGATGCCTTAATTGCAGGCAGAATAAAAAACATCGGTACAAATGCAATTACATATTATGGTTCATTTGACAACGAAGCATTAAAAGGTAAATTAAAATCTGTTGGCAACACACCTGTTCAATATTATTCTTCCTTTGATAATATTTCACTAAAAGGAAAACTGAAAAGTATTGGCGCGTATCATTACGACTGGAATACAACTTCCGATGGAAGGGAATTCGTGAGTTATTTAAAAACAGGTAACCAGCGCCAGCTAATCAATGGCATTACTTACATTCCTCAATAGCTAAAAAATTATTACGATTTTCTTTTTGCAAACGCGGAAATAAATAACCATCCAAAAACAAAACAGAGCCACAGGATCTTTGCAGAAGTAATAATGTTCATAACTTGAATTATTAGCATGCAAGCTATCAGCAACATAAAAAATGGAAAACGCCAAATCGGTTAATTGCAGAAAATGATAGGTGAGAAAAAGAGAAAATAAAGCGAATAAATTTTAAAATAAAAAAGCTCTGTTCAAAAATGAACAGAGCGCTATTTGAAAAACCTCCGAAGATCAGTTAACCTGTACGGTTACATAAGATGAATAGTTCCAGTTACCATAGTTGTCTTGAAAACGCAGCAGGTAATACATTGTGCTGCTTTTTGCATTTGAATCGCTAAACAAATAATTTTTTTGTACAGCAGAGTTGCCAGTAATATCTACATACTGTATGGTGCAAAAATTATTCGCATCTGTACCGCGCATCAGTTCTATGCGGCTGATGTTGTTTTCAAACACCGTAGAAAAACCAATAGTTACCGTACTTGTTGCAGTTGATTTTGCTGTCATGTTTTCTACAGCAATGTTGGCGCTTTTAAAGAACGTGTTTTGGTTGTCGGCCCCTGGCAATGATGCAACTTGTTTTGTGCATGAAACCAAGCTTACAAATGTTACAATGATTACGAAAAACTTTTTCATCTTATTCTGATTTAGAGTTTTCGTAGAGCGGAGTAAAAACGGGATGCATCATAATGCCAAACAAAATGCCAGTACATTTTCGCACACGTAAGTGCTTGATTTAAAACACTTCTCTGTTTACCCGCATAAAATATTTTTCCAAGTTTGAAACAAAACATTCCAAAACTGGTTTACGGCAATGTTCTTTTGGAGTAAATTCTAAATAAGAAGATGCATGATGAACCGCTTTGCAGTGAAGGATGGATTAAAATATAAATACCGGTGATGCAGGTTTTTTAAACATACAATCCGCCCATTGTTTTTCCGTTCATGCGTACAAAAGCCTCACCGGCTTTAACCCCTAATTCTCTTCCGCGAAAATCTTCCATACTTGCATGACCACAGGCATAAATACCCGGAGGATCCTGGCTGATGTGACAATAGACAGCTTTTCTTTTTTGTTCCTGCGTATCTGTAATATCTACATATTCTGTTGGATGAAAAGTGCAGGTTTGTTCGCCTGTACATACTTCAAAAAAATACAAGGGCCATTTATCCTCGGTGCGCATCCAGGATTGTATGGTTAATAAACTTGCTACCTGGTGATCTTTATGTGAATCAAGCGGCCAATGCGTAAAAACAATATCAGGCTTTTCTGAATTGATAAGCGCATACAATTTATTTACCCAATCATTATTGACAATGGTATCGCCATCAATCTGCCCTGCAAACACCGGCTTTGCATTTAAGATAGCACAAGCATTTATCGCTTCCTGCTTTCGTATCGCGGCCGCTTCATCATGCGTTTTGCCTTCAATGCCGGCTTCTCCTGTTGTTAGGTAAATAATTGTTACATCATTTCCGGCAAGTGCAAATTTTGCAAGACTGCCGCCACAACCACTTTCAGGATCATCAGGATGACCGCCAACACAAACAATTTTTTTCTTCAGTGCCTGCTTATTATTTCGTGCATTTATGAATGAAGGCAAATACAAAGCGCCCAAACCTGCAGAAACATTTTTTATAAATAGACGGCGATGATTTTTTAATTCAGGCATACAAAAATTTTCAACTAATATAAAAATATTATCAGAAGTAATTTTTGTAATTATTATTTATGAAGCGATTGACTACTGCAAATAAAAACAGGTAACCCAATTTTTGATTACCTGCTCCTGGATCAGTTACAACGAACTTATATTATAATTCCTGCCGGGTGAAAGTAAAAAGAATAGCATTGGGTTTATCAGCAAACAGAATTGGATAGCGCAACGTAAATGTTTGCTTTGCGGATGATTTCACCTCGCATATATAAATATCATGTGTATCTGCACGCACGCCATGCACTGCAGATGTTCTTACAAACTGGAAATAATCTGAACCCTTAAGACTAAAAAATTTCCACGCTATCTGTCGCATGCCTTTGGTACACGTACTGGCGCTGCTTATTTTATAATAACCATCACCTTTAGAAAATTCCCATTGACTGTTTAAAAGGCAATTGATGCTTGCATCTTCAAACACGGGCACATGCTGTAAACTATCCTGCATACTGTTATCTTCTAAACTAATTGCAGAAATAACATAATCGCCATCTGCATGCTGCGCATGGGCAGTGTTTAAATTAAACAAACAGAAAACAGTTGCAAAAACTGCTGCAAGTATTTCAATATTCTTCCTCATATAAAAAATTAAAAGAGATCCTGTAATTATTTTTTTGTGATTAAAAATTCAACGCGCCTGTTTTTATCCCTGTCTTTATCTGTTTTTTCAGGAGAAACAAGCCGCTTACGCGTGCCATATCCTTTGTAAGTAAGCCGTGATGCATCAATACCGTTTTGCACCAGAAAATCATACACAGTTTTGGCGCGGTTATAACTCAACATAAATTCTTTGGTATCTATATCAAATCCATCTACGGTAAGCGCATCGTCGCAACACATGTGTCCCTGTATTTCTAATTGTAGAGAAGGCATGGCTTTTAATGCATCTAACATGGCAGTTAGTGCGGGCTTTGAAGATTTTATCAATACATGTCTTCCTTCTTCAAAATGTATTTCGCTTAGCACAACACTTTCGCCTGCTTTGCTATCCTGTAATAATTTCAATAACCCGGAGGCATCATCATCTATAACTTTTGGCATTGGAATAACGGTTGCAGGTTTG
>JBEHXR010000289.1:0-4931 GCA_048498595.1 Bacteroidota bacterium | reverse complement strand
GATCCGCATAATGCCGATGCATGTTATGCGATGGCTTTAGTATCTGCTAAAAAAACTGAAACAGATGATGATAATAAAAAGATTATTGACGATGTGAAGCAGATAAAAATTTATGCAGACCAGGCACTCGCCATCAATCCAAATCATGCAAAGGCAAATTATATTTTAGGTAAGTGGCATTTTGAACTGATAAGATTATCGTGGCTAAAACGCGCAGCTATTAAAGCGTTTTATGGTGGTATTCCCGATACACAAATTGATTCGGCTGTTTATTATATGGAGAAAAGCAGAATGAACGATCCATACTTTGCTTTAGATTATCTCGATCTTGCAAAAGTCTATCAATACGATCATCAGCCGGGCAAAGCCATTGATGTTTTAAATAAATTGGTGAGATTGCCAAACCGTAGTTTTGATGATGCTGGTATAAAAGAAGAAGGAAAGAAGATGCTTAAAGAAATGCAGTAAAACGATTGCAAATTGATGAATGGAACTTGAAAGCCGTAGGAAAACACATTTATTTCCTCAATTTATATCAATTCAAAATTTCAAAATCAATAAGTGATGATAAAAAAAGTTTCAGTAATTGGTGCAGGTACCATGGGTAACGGAATTGCGCATGTGTTTGCGCAGAATAATTTTGAAGTGAATTTAATTGATGTAAATGCTGCGCAACTTGAAAAAGCATTGCAAACGATCTCAAAAAATTTCGACAGGCAAATCAGTAAAAACACAATTACTGAAGAACAAAAAAAACAATCGCTTGCAAATATTTCAACTTATACCAATTTACAAGAAGGTGTGCAGGATGCAGATCTTGTTATAGAAGCTGCAACCGAGAATACAGAACTGAAACTAAAAATTTTTAAGCAGCTTGATGAGTTTGCACCAGCTTCAACAATTCTTGCAACGAATACTTCATCTATATCTGTTACGCAAATTGCTTCAGTAACAAAGCGCGCAGATAAAGTGATCGGTATGCATTTCATGAATCCCGTTCCGGTAATGAAACTGGTTGAAATAATAAATGGGTTTACAACTGATGCTTCAGTTACAAAAACGATTGTTGATATAAGTAAACAGTTAGGAAAGATTCCATGTGTTGTGAATGATTATCCTGGTTTTATTGCAAACAGGATTTTAATGCCGATGATAAATGAAGCGATCTATAGTTTGTATGAAAATGTTGCGGGTGTTGAAGAAATTGATACGATCATGAAATTAGGAATGGCGCATCCAATGGGTCCATTGCAGCTTGCAGATTTCATCGGGCTTGATGTGTGCCTTTCTATTTTAAATGTTTTGCATAACGGATTCGGAAATCAAAAATATGCACCTTGTCCGCTGCTAATAAAAATGGTAACTGCCGGACGTTTAGGAATAAAAACGGGCGAAGGCTTTTACGCATATACATCCGGCAGCAAAGAACTTGTTGTAAGTTCAAGATTTAAATAAGTATTCAGAATTAAGCGTGTGCATATTCGTCTCTCAATGCTTTTACTTCATCATGCGCACCTTTTAATTCCTGCTGTTGTTTTGTGATTAATTCTTTTAAATAAGCAGGCAAGTCTTCCGTGTTTATTGCAGACTTGTAAGCTTTTTGAGCAGCATCTTCCCCATATTCACAATTTTCTAAAACTGTGTGGCGGTCGTGACCAGTAAAAGCTGCCTTTACATCCATCCATGCACGATAAATTTTTCCACTGGCTGTTGTGCCGTCATCCATTTTGCCTTTTAATGTCTGCACTTCAACCCCTAATTCGTTTCTTATATTTCTGCTCTGATCAATAAAACTTTCAAATAAAGTTCTCAGGTTAGAATCATCATCTTTCAACTCTTTTAAAGCGCGTTCGTAACCTGTAACGCGATCGTTATTAATTTGAATAAGATCATTTAAAACTTCGATAACTTTTTGATTGTTTTCCATAAAGTGTTTTCGATAATTAATAAAAATTCGTGCCAGCAATAACAAACCATTTTAAATCATTTTTAAAATTGATTATATGATTAAGAGTGGTTCTTAGTTTGCAAGATGTAAGTTAATGGTAACAATTAACAACGAAATAACTTCGCTTTTTATTCTCGCAATTCCTGTTGCATGCATTGCATGGACATTTACACACGAAGAAATTTTCAGAGAGATACATACTTATTGTGCGGAATGCAGCAAGAAAAGTAAAACGCTGCTGCAGCGAAAATTTTTCTATTTACTAACATGTGAATATTGTTTCAGTCATTACGTAACTGTACTCATGCTCGTCATTACAAAATATCATTTATTGTATGATGATTGGAAAGGCTACATCGTTGCCGGTTTCTCGCTGGTTTGGATTGCTAATATTTATATGAGTATTTACAACCGCATTCGCGTTACGCTCAAGAAAGAAAAAATAGAAGCTGATATGATTGAAGAAGAAAAAACAAATGGTTCTTCTCATTAACTTTAACGCATGTTAAAATATTCTTCAAGAAGAAAATTTATAAAAGCAAGTTCAGGGCTTGTTGCATCTGCAGTTTTGTTTTCATCATTTAAATCAAAAAAATATATTCCTAAGTTATCTTTCTCAACACTTGGTTGTCCGGATTGGGATTTTGATACGATTGTAAACTTCGCTGCAGAAAATAAATATGATGGAATTGAATTTCGCGGAATTAAAAGAGAGCTTGATCTAACAAAATGTGATGCATTTAATAGTGACACAAACATTAAAGCTTCATTAAAAAAATTGAACGATAAAAAATTGAAAGTTGTTGATCTTGGTTCCTCTGCTGAATTGCATCATAAAGATGCAAGTGAAAGGCAAAAAAATATTGATGGCGCAAAACAATTTATCGATTTAGCGCAGAAATTAAATTGTGCTAACCTAAGAGTTTTTCCAAATGATATTCCTGATGGTCAAACAAAAGAAGAAACAATAGCTTTAATTGTAAGTGCGCTGAAAGAATTAGGAGAATATGCAGCACGTAAAAATGTTTATGTGTTAATGGAAACACATGGTAAAATTGTTTACACCGCAGATCTTTTAAATATTATGCAACAGGTTTCGCATCCGCATGTAGGATTGGTTTGGGACGCATACAATATGTGGTCTGTTACAAAAGAGCCGCCAGCACAGGTATATTCAAGTTTGAAAAAATATATTCGACATGCGCATATAAAAGATGCGAAAGAAATTAATGGTAAAGAGGAATATGTTTTTTTAGGTGAGGGAACATCGCCGATTTTTGAAGCGGTTGATTTGCTTGCCAAAAACAATTACAACGGTTATTACAGTTTTGAATGGGAAAAATTATGGCATCCTGAAATTGCAGATTCTGCGGCGGCGATTGCAGATTATCCAAAAAAAATGAGAACGCATTTTAAACAATTGAACCTGTAAATTTTTCTGCGCTTCTATAGGTTGTAAAATTTTCAGGCTTTATAATTTCAGCGTCAAATACAATTTCAAAATTCTTCAATAGCTTTTGTTTTACTTCTTCCATTTCAACTTTTGTCCCAAGCTCTTTTTCAATTGATGTTACTTTTTTATCCGGTATTCCGCAAGGCGTAATTAAATTGAAATAGTTCAAATCAACATTTACATTTAATGCAAAGCCATGCATCGTAACCCATCGGCTGCAACGAATTCCCATCGCACAAATTTTTCTTTCTTTGCCTTTCACACTTGCATCCAGCCAAACGCCTGTTTCGCCTTTACTTCGCTCACCATTTAAACCGTATTCTTTTATTGTAAGAATGATTACTTCTTCAAGACTTCTCAAATACCAACCCAAATCTGTTTTGTAATTATCAAGATCGAGAATTGGATAACCAACTAATTGTCCAGGTCCATGAAAAGTTATATCGCCGCCGCGATTGATATGAAAATATTCGATGCCTTTTTGTGAAAGAAAATTTTCATTCACCAATAAATTTTTTTCTTTTCCATTTTTACCTAACGTAAAGACTGGTGGATGTTCAACAAAAAGTAAGTAATCATTTTTTGAAACACCACTTTGTTTTGCCTTTACTTTTTGCTGTAATAAATTTTCCTGGTAATCCCAAACCTCTTTATATTGTTTTGTTCCCAAATCCTGTAAAATAATTTTACGCATGTTTGTAAAATTACAATCAAAAAAATGCTTTTACAATACACTTAATTTTGTTTGATGAATGATGAATTGGAAATAGAAAAAGAAGAACCGGCAGAAGAGCTATATGAAAAAAAGGTTTTTAAGGTTGATACAGGGCAGCAGCCTTTGCGTATTGATAAATGGATACAGCAAAGAATTGAAAATGCAAGCCGCAATAAAGTGCAGCAGGCAATTGATGCAGGTTTTTTAACGGTGAATGGAAAACAAATTAAAAGCAATTACAAAATAAAGCCTGGTGATGAAATTGTTTTGCTGCGTTTCATTAATCCTGAGTACACAGAGGTTAAAGCAGAAAATATTCCCCTAAATATTGTTTATGAAGATGACGATGTAATGGTTATAAATAAAGAGCCAAACATGGTTGTACATCCCGGCGTAGGAAATTATACAGGAACATTGTTGAATGGAATCGCGTATCATCTTCTTAAACAAAATCCAAATATTACAGAAGAAGAATTGCCAAGATATGGTCTTGTGCATCGCATTGATAAAAACACAACCGGGTTAATTGCGGTTGCAAAAACTGCTGAAGCAGCAGCGCATCTTGCCAAGCAATTTTTTAATCATACTGTTCAACGAAAATATATTGCTTTAGTATGGGGAAATATTGAAAAAGACAGCGGTACAATTGAAGCACATGTTGGAAGACATCAGCGCCATCGCAAAATGTTTGATGCATATCCTGAAGGTGAAAATGGAAAGCATGCAATTACACATTATAAAGTAATTGAGCGATTCAATTATGTAACATTGGTTGAATGCAAATTAGAGACAGGAAGAACACATCAAATCCGTGT
>JBEHXR010000288.1:0-4934 GCA_048498595.1 Bacteroidota bacterium | reverse complement strand
TGCTTTTCCTGAAGATGAATGAATAAATAAAGTTTGAATAGAATCGTTTGAAATAATAATTCCCATATGACCGACAGAACGTTCTGTGCTGTCTGTTCCTGTAAATAAAATCAAATCGCCGGGCTTCGATTTTTCAACAGGAATTTCTTTTGCAACATTTGTAAATTCAATCGAAGAACGTGGAACTAAAATATTAAAATGCTTAAAAACATAAGTTATGAAGCCGGAACAATCAAAGCCTTGTTGCGGATTTGTTGAACCATATAAATAAGGTGTACCTATTAAGCTTTCAGAATACTTTACAACTTCTGCCGGTGAAGTATTTCCTGTATTTATTAGTGAAGATGTTACGCTCGTATTTTCTGAAGTTGTTGTAGTGTCTCGCTGCTTATCTTCAAACAATGGCTTTCTTTTTATTTGTATGCACGATGCAAATAATAAAACAATTACCATTATATATTTCATATCGGTATAAAAACAAAAACTATTCCTTTATACATTTATGCTGATATAATTATCTTCACGCTAATTGCGTGTATGAAAAAACTTATTTGCTTCCTCTGTATAATTTGCTCGCTGCATGTTGCAGCACAAAAAAAAATTATGTTGGTTTCCCCCGATGGAAACATTGTTTTCGATTTTCACTTAAAAGATGGCAACGCTTATTATAATATTATTTATAAAAAAAACAGGATCGTTAACGATAGTAAGCTCAGCCTTAATTTCCAGGACGGCAATTTTGAAAATGATCTCATCATGCATAAACCCGTTTGGAATGATTCTGTTGAAGATTATGATCTTGTTGTTGGAAAAACAAAGCATGTGCATGATGTGTATAACGAAGTAACAATTAAGTTAGAACAAAAAACCGGCAATCATCGAAAAGTAAATTTGGTTGTAAAAGCATTTAAAGATGGTCTTGCGTTTAAATATTACTTGCCGACACAAGCCGGCTGGAACAATTTTATTCTAACGGATGAAAATACAACGTTCAATCTCGCAAACAATCCAATTGTGCATGCATTGCTGCGCGAAAATTATACAACATCACACGAAGGATTTTACACAACTGTTGCGTTAAATGATCTGACAGCAGATACATTACTCGATATGCCGGCAACGTTTGAATTTCCAAATCACATTTATGTTGCAATAACAGAAGCAGCATTGCTCGATTATGCAGGCATGTATCTTTCAAAACATAATGGCGTTCTCACAAGCAAGCTTTCTCCGCTTCCCGCCCCTTTAGGGGATGGGGGTATAAAAGTAAAAGCTGATGTTCCGCATTCAACGCCATGGCGCGTTTTATTGATAAGTGACAGAATCGGCGCTTTGGTTGAAAGCAATGTGATCACAGATCTGAATGCACCGTGCGCAATAAAAGATGTGAGCTGGATTCATCCCGGCAAATCAGATTTTCATTGGTGGAATGGCGATATTATACCAGACACAACAATTTCGCCCGGCATAAATTTCGACTTCACTAAATACTATATTGATTTTTGTGCGAACAACCACATAGACTATCATACTGTGATTGGGTATGGCGGTTTTGCATGGTATAAAAGTGATGCTGCTGATTATGGGGTTGTGGGTCCGCACACAGATGTTACACAAACAGTACCCAGTTTAGATATGCAGCAGGTTTGTGATTATGCGGCAAAAAAAGGCGTTGGCATTCGCGTATGGGTGAATTGGAAAGCTATTTATCCGGATTTAGAAAGATCATTTACGCAATTTGAAAAATGGGGATTGAAAGGAATGATGGTTGATTTTCTTGATCGCGATGACCAGGAAATGGTAAACATACAAACAGAGATTTTGCAAAAGGCTGCAGAGCATCATTTACACATACAATTTCACGGCGCATACAAACCAACAGGTTTAAGCAGAACATATCCAAATGAATATACAAGAGAAGGCACGCTGAATTATGAAGTGGATAAATGGAGTGACAGTGGTGTTTCTGCAGATCATGATATAAACATGCCTTTTACACGCATGTTAGCGGGCAGCACAGATTATCATTTAGGTGGTTTCAGAGCTGCAACGCAGCAACAATTTAAAACGCAATTTACAAGGCCATTGGTGCTTGGCACGCGTTGTCACATGTTGGCAATGTATGTTGTGCTTGAAAATTATTTGCAGATGGTTTGCGATTATCCTGCAGCGTATGAAGGTCAGCCGGGTTTTGAATTCATTCAACAAATACCAACAACATGGGATGAAACAAAAGTGCTCGATGCAACAGAAGCATTTAAATACATCACCATTGCAAGAAGAAGTAATAACGATTGGTATGTTGGAACGATCACCAATCATGAGCCGAGAAATATTTCTATTCCATTAAATTTTTTGAATGATGGAAATTATACGGCAGAAATTTATACAGACGCAAACGATGTAAATGTTGATCCTAATCATTTAAATAAACAAACAAAAACGGTTACCAACAAAGACGTAATAAACCTGCATGTTGCAGGCAGTGGCGGCGAAGTAATGCGTTTAATAAAACAAGTGAATTAGTATGAGAAAATATTTTGTTGCATTAATTTTTCTGCTGATGGTATTCAAAAGCAAATCGCAGGTGAATGTAATTTTCGATTCAGATATGGGACCTGATTATGATGACGTAGGTGCCATTACTTTATTACATGCATTTGCCGATGAAGGAAAAGCAAATATTCTCGCAACAATCGCAAGCACCAAATATGAAAATGTTGCGGCGGTGTTTAGTGTATTCAATACTTATTTTAACAGAGCAAATATTCCTATCGCAGTTCCAAAAGGTGAAGCGCTTGATCTGCGCGACTGGCAGCATTGGACGGATTCAATCGTAAAAAATTATCCGCATGCAATAAACAGCAACAAAGATGTTCCTGATGCTGTTGCTTTATACAGAAGAATTTTATCTATTCAGCCTGATAAAAGTGTAACAATAATCACCGTTGGTTTTTTAACCAATCTCAAGAATTTATTGCAATCAAAACCTGATATGTTCTCATCATTAACCGGCGAACAATTGGTAACGCAAAAAGTAAAGCAATTGGTAAGCATGGGCGGCGCGTTTCCTGCCGGCAGCGAGTTTAACATCAACCGCGATTTTCCATCATCAAAATACGTTTATGAAAATTGGCCAACGCCTGTTTTGTTTTCAGGTTTTGAAATTGGTGAAAAAATAAAATGTGGTTTGCCGCTTATTCATAACGATTCAATCATAAATGATCCCGTGAAAGATGTGTTTCGCATTTCAATTCCGCTCGCTGCAGAAGACAGTGCCGGACGAAAAAGCTGGGATGAAACAGCAGTGCTTGTTGGTGTGTTGGGTTATGAAAAATGGTTTGATGTGAAGCGCGGAAAAATTGTTATCAGTGATAAAGATGGAAGCAATACGTGGATAGATGATGATAACGGAACACAAGCCTATTTAATTCAAAAAACTTCACCGGAAGTTGTGCAAAAATTAATTGATGAATTGATTCAACATCAACCGAAATAAATTTTACTTCTAACTTTTACTTTGCTTATGATAGTTGTAATAGGAAGTTCCAACACAGACATGGTAATTAAATGCGATCATTTACCTGCGCCGGGCGAAACTATTTTAGGCGGAAATTTTTTTTTGAATGCAGGTGGTAAAGGCGCCAACCAGGCAGTAGCTGCTGTTCGTTTAAATGGTGATGTAACATTTATTGCAAAAGTTGGAAACGATGTTTTCGGTAAACAGGCAATCGAATTATTTGATAAAGAAAACATCAACACAGAATATATTTTTATTGATGAGAAAAATCCATCCGGCGTTGCGTTGATAAATGTTGATGCAAAAGGTGAAAATTCAATAACAGTTGCGCAAGGTGCAAATGGAAATTTATTAGTTGATGATATAAAAATGTTGTCGCATGTAATTGAGCAGGCAGACATCATTTTAATGCAACTTGAAACACCAATTGAAACAGTTGAATACGTTGCTCATCTTGCAAATCAATACAACAAAGAATTCATTTTAAATCCTGCGCCGGCTTGCAAATTAGATGATGCATTGCTGAAAAAAATTTCTGTCATTACACCAAATGAAAAAGAAGCAGAAATGCTAACCGGCGTTTCAATCAATAATATTGATGAAGCAAAACAGGCTGCGCAAATTTTATCAGCAAAAGGAATTCAAACAATAATTATAACATTGGGTGAAGATGGTGCGCTGTTGTATACAAACAATGAATTCAGTTTGATTCCGACAAAAAAAGTAAACGCAGTTGATACAACTGCTGCCGGTGATGTTTTTAACGGAGCATTGGCAGTTGCATTATCAGAACAAAAAAATTTAAAAGAAGCAATTCAGTTTGCAAATAATGCTGCTGCAATTTCTGTTACACGTTTAGGTGCACAAGCATCAGCGCCGTACAGATCTGAACTGTCTGAACTATGATTTGGATGGATTAAAAGATTTTCTGATTATGTTACGGTCAGACGCTTTAAAAGCGTCAGACCGATTCAAAAGTTTTAGATTAATAAATTTTTCACATGAAAAAACTATTACTGGTTGTTGCTGCTATTTTTTTCCTAGCAAATGCATTTACGCAATCATCAACATTAAAAATTTCTAAAGAAGTTTTACAGGATAAAATTAAAGGTGGCTGGGCTGGACAAACGATTGGTGTTACGTTTGGCGGTCCTTATGAATTTCAATTTTGCGGAACATTTATTGGCGATTATCAAAAACTAATGTGGCGTGATGGTTTGATAAAAGATAACATGCTTAACAATGCAGGTTTGTATGATGATCTGTACATGGATCTCACGTTTGTAAATGTGTTTGAAAAATATGGCTTGGATGCGCCGGTTGATTCGTTTGCGAATGCATTTGCAAATGCAGGTTATATGTTGTGGCATGCAAACCAGGCTGGTCGTTATAATATTCTGCATGGCATTAAACC
>JBEHXR010000287.1:0-4984 GCA_048498595.1 Bacteroidota bacterium | reverse complement strand
GCGCTTTCATTAAAAATTCCTGAGATCGTTTTTGCAAATTTGGATGAAGCTTTTGGCAGAACAGAGCCTGATGAAGAAATACAAGACCTGTTAAAAGCAAGTACAGGCTTAAATTTAGGACTGCATTATCTTTCAGGAGCAATTACATTCGATCCTGTAACAACAACCATTGATGAAGAACTTGCTTCAAAAATTGTTTGGCTGGATTGTTTTATAACGAACGTTGACCGAACAGTACGTAATACAAACATGCTTGTATGGCATAAAGAATTATGGCTGATCGATCATGGTGCATCGTTATATTTTCATCATTCATGGGATGATTTTAAACAACAGGCTGAACGGCCATTTCAACAAGTGAAAGATCATGTTTTATTAAAGCAGGCTTCCATGATTGTTGATGCTGATAAAACTTTCAAACAAATTCTAACAGAAGAAAAAATAAAATCAATTGTTTCTTTGATACCGGATGACTGGCTTGACAAAGAAAATATTTTACAAACACCGGAAGAAAAAAGAAATATTTATTCTGAATTTTTAATAGCACGACTTAATGCATCTGAAATTTTTGTAAACGAAGCAAACAATGCAAGACAAGCACTTATTTGAATATGCGATTATAAGAATTGTACCACGTGTGGAAAGGGAAGAATTTCTTAACGCAGGTGTAATTTTGTATTGTGCCGGTGAGAAGTTTTTAAAAGCAAGATTTCATTTAAATAAAAATCGCTTTGCAAGTTTTTACTGCGAAATAGAAGTTGAAGAATTAGAAAAAAAATTAGAAGCAATACAACAGATTTGCGATGGCAATATTAAAGGAGGAGATATTGCTGCGTTACCAATAGCAGCCCGCTTTAGATGGCTTACTGCGGCTAAAAGTACCATCATTCAAACATCTGCTGTGCATCCGGGTTTTTGCAGCAATGCAAAAGAAGAGTTAGATAAATTATTTGCAGAATTGGTTGAATGATCTTAATCCAATATTTTTCAACTTTGGAAACAAATTTGATTTAACAGCTAAAATTTATTTATGCAATGGAGAGGTCGGCGCGAAAGCGGTAACATTGAGGACCGTCGGGGAATAACCGGTGGCCATGTTGCTTTTGGCGGCATCGGTGGATTAATTATTGCCGCTATCATTTATTTTTTAGGGGGAAATCCGAGCGATGTTTTACAGCAGCAACAACAAGATCAAACAACACAAAATGCCACAGCCGATAATCCGAATGATACCTTAAAGGATTATGTGGCTGTGGTGCTCGCCGATACGGAAGATATTTGGGATTCGCTCTTTAATGAAATGCATAAAACCTATACTGATCCTAAACTGGTTTTGTTTTCAGGTGAAACACAAGCAGGTTGCGGTTATGCAAGTGCAGCAACCGGTCCGTTTTATTGTCCCGAAGATCAAAAAGTTTATATAGATCTTTCCTTTTTTAATGAACTGCATGATCGCTTTGGTGCATCCAACGGAGATTTTGCAATGGCGTATGTAGTAGCGCATGAAGTAGGCCATCACGTTCAAAATCTTTTAGGCATTACAGATAAAGTTGATGCACAACGAAGCTCAATAAGCCAATCAGAATACAACAAACTCAGCGTAAAACTTGAACTGCAGGCAGATTTTCTCGCAGGTGTTTGGGCGCACTATGATCAGCAGATGAAACATGTTTTAGATGCAGGCGATATTGAAGAAGCATTAAGTGCTGCAAATGCAGTAGGTGATGACCGCTTGCAAAAAGAAACACAAGGCACGGTAGTACCTGATGCATTTACGCATGGCACGAGTGCACAACGTATGTATTGGTTTAAGAAAGGCTACACAACCGGAGATATAAGCCAGGGCAATACATTTGGTGATCCGAGCCTGAATTAGCGATCGATCAGATATTGTCTTTTTCGAACAATAAATTAACCCGCAAATTTTAACAGGAAGAAAAGTTATTTGGATATTGTGCATCCAATATTCTTATATCTTATGAGTTTAAACCAAATTGTATGGCTCGATTTTGAGTACATGAACAAGCACTATGAAGCAGAAGCCATACCTGCTTTTACTACTACATCAAACAGTGCATTTGTTCCTGCTTTTGACATTTATTTTGATAATGAGTACAGAGGTACTATAGTTAAAGACAGCAATCACTGGGCTGCTAATAATTACATGGATAACGATTTGCTTAAAATTATCCGCAACAAATTGTTTCCATTTTTCAGGCTTGCAGATCTGCGTGAATAAAAAACTAACTATTGCAAAATTTTACGCTTCAGTTAAATCAAAAATTAATGCGCAAGCCGGCGAAATAATTTCGCCCCGGTGCCGCATTAAAATAGCGACCACCAACTGCATTGAGATCATTTCCTAAACTATATTTTTCGTTTAGTAAATTATCAATGCCGGCAAAAAAATCAAGCACTGTTTTTTTAAATCGATGTTTATATCCAAGCTTAAGCTGCACTAATTTGTAACTGCCGGCATACACATCATTTGCGTCGGTAAGCGGAATGGAAGATGTGAAGTTTGCATTTGCATTGAAATAAATTCCGGGTGTCGTATTTAAATCAAGTGTTATAACATCCATTGTTTTTGGAACACCGGTTTCATAATTGCCTGCATAATTTTTTGTTCCTGAAATATAGTTATTGAATTTGTACGGCTGATAAGTGAAACTGTTGCTAACAGACAAATTATTGATGAATGATTTTTTATTACGAATGATTCTTGCATCAATCCAAACCTCAGCACCATTTTCTTTAATACTTCCTGCATTTACAAAATAATCTGCACCGGCACTATCTTGTTGTTGAACAATTCCATGACGCAATTTGAAAGCATAAACAGACGCATCGAATGATAAAAAATTTTCAAGTGCTGAACCTTTAATACCCGCTTCAAAATTCCACCCGTATTCTGGTTGTAAATTATAAAATTGATTGGTTGATGGTCTAACCTCTGCTAATGTTGGTGGCGAAAATCCTTTTGAAATAATTCCATATAAAGAAGCACTGGTTGATATGTTATATAACAAACTTAATCTTGGCGCAATTAAAAATTTTGTGTTTTGATGTTGCCAGAAATTATACACAGAATCCGAAACACGATTGTATTTTAATTGCTGTTTGTTCATGCTGGCACCTGCCTGAATTGTTAATCGTTGAAATTCGAAATTGGCTTGTGTAAATAAAAAATATTGTTGCACATGCACATCATCATCATACATTAAATCACCTGCAACGCCGCTGTTGTTATCGTAATTATTTATGTGCGAAATATTCTGTTGCCATTCTGCACCTGTAAGCCATTTAAATTTTAAAGCATCCATTTCAAAAACAGTTCGCGCACCATAATTCAGTTCATCTCTTTTTTCATAATTGGTAATAAATGGATTTTTAAAACCCGTATGATTAATTGTTAGCGTTGTAGTATTACTCCATAAATTACTAAACGCGGACTTTAAACTAAATCCCACAAAACCTGTTTTGTTATACACACCTGCATGTTGTTGAATTGCGCCAGGCAATGTCGACGTTGGCAATCTCGCTAATGTTGGTAGAGAATCAAATTGTTGTTTGGTGATGCCACCCGGCGTTTCGTAATGTAAGTTGGTATAAAATAATAAAGCAGATAATTGTTCATGTGTATTGATATTCCATGTTAGATCGCCTAAAATATTATCGCGCCTTAATGCACTTTGCTGGCGATATCCATCATTCTGCAAATGACTTTGCTGAATACTAAAAGATAATTTTTCTGTATGACGATTCCATCCAAGTTGTTCATTTAATAAACCATATGAACCTGTTTCAATTCCTGTATTAAAAATATTTTTTTGGTTGAAGACTGATGGATTCGATTTCAATAATAGCGCACCGCCTGTATTCGCACCATACATGCTCGATGCAGGTCCTTTGATTATTTCTATTGATTGCAATTGATTAATATCAACCAAATTCAAATAAGTATTTCCGCCTGCATCTGTAAGCGGAATATCATTCCAGTAAACACGAATATTGCGAACACCAAAAGGAGAACGTATTAAACTGCCGCGAATAGATAATCGATAACTGCCGGGGCTTCTTTCTTCCATTCGCACACCGGCAACAGTATTTAAAACAGGAACCAGTGTTTTATTATCGAATCGCTGTAATTGCTGTTGATTGATTAATGCAACAGCAGCAGGCGCATCTTTCCACTTTGCATTACTGCCAAATGCAGTTACAGTAACGCTTTCAAGTATAGTTGTATCGCTAAGAAATTTTGTAGAATCTTTTTGCGCAGAAACGGATGAACAAAATAAAACTGCTGCAGTTATAAAAAGTGTTTTCATAAAACTCCCTTTAGGGTTGGGGTTTTACTTCTCCATATACATCACTTCCTTCACCAACTTTACAGTTCTCGGAACATCAGGAAGATATGCAGCAACAAGGTTAGGTGCATAATGCATGGGCGCATCGGCACTTGTTATTCGGCGAACAGGTGCATCCAAATAATCGAAGCCTTCTTTTTGTATGCGATAAGCAAGTTCACTTGCCACACCACACATCGGCCATTCTTCTGCAACAATTACAAGACGATTTGTTTTCTTAACGCTTTCCAAAACAGTCATCCAATCCAGAGGACGAATCGTGCGCAAATCAATTACCTCAGCATTTATATCTTCTTTTTGTAATTCACTCGCTGCAGCAAGCGCCACTTTCATCATCTTATTAAAAGAAACAATCGTTACATCAGTACCTTCTTTTTTTACATCGGCTTTTCCCAGTTCAATATAATATTCTTCTTCGGGCACTTCGCTTTTATCACCATACATTACTTCACTTTCCATAAACATTACCGGGTCTTCTTCGTAGCGAATGGCTTGCTTCAGCAAACCTTTCGCATCATATCCGTTAGAAACAGATACCACTTTTAATCCCGGGATATTTGCATAAATATTTTCGAATGCAGTTGAGTGCTGTGCGCCTAACTGACCCGCACTTCCAT
>JBEHXR010000286.1:0-4984 GCA_048498595.1 Bacteroidota bacterium | reverse complement strand
TCAAATGAAACAGCTTTTATTTATGCTTATAAAAGAAAGACTATTTTTCTCCTTCTTCTTTCTTTAATTTTTCTTTTATCTCAGCAAGTGCACCAAGATCGCCAAGCGTTGCTTTTTCAACTTTGCTTTGAATATTCTTTACAGCTTTACGAGCTTTATCAGATTCAGCTTTTGCTTCTTTTTTGGCAGTTTCCTGTTCCTGTGCTTTTGCCTGTTCCCAAATTTTTGAATGGCTAACCAGGATGCGTTTTTCGTTGCGATCAAACTCAATCACCATAAATTGTGCAGTTTCATCAGCCACCAAACTTTTTCCATCTTCTTTAATAAGATGACGGTTAGGAGCAAAACCTTCAAGTCCGTAAGGCAATTGAACAATGGCGCCACGATCATCTTTTCTTACAACTGTTCCTTCATGCACACTGCCAACAGCAAAGGTGTCTTGCAATGCAGTCCATGGATCTTCTTCCAATTGTTTATGTCCTAATTGAAGCTTGCGGTTTTCTTTGTCGATAGACATAATTATTACATCTATTTCTTCGCCAACTTTTGTATATTCTGCAGGATGATTGAAACGTTTCAACCAGCTAAGATCACTGATGTGAATCATACCACCAATGCCGGGTTGCAATTCAACAAAAACACCGTATGGAGTAATGTTCTTAACAACACCTTTGTGCTTGCTTCCTTCTGGGAATTTTGTTTCAATATTATTCCATGGATCTTCTGTAAGTTGTTTGATTGAAAGACTCATCTTGCGCGATTCTTTATCAAGCGTTACAACTTTAGCTTCATGTTCATTACCTAATTTGAAGAACTCCTTCGCATTGATTGGTGTGTTTGCCCATGTAATTTCACTTACATGCACAAGACCTTCAATACCCGGAAGTATTTCAAGGAATGCGCCGTAATCTTCAATATTTACAACTTTTCCTTTTACGATAGCACCTTCGTGTATCCATTCAGGCAATACATCCCATGGATGTGGAGTAAGTTGTTTTAAGCCGAGGCTTATACGTTTTTTATCATCATCAAAATCTAAAACAACCACCTGTAATTTCTGATCCATCTTCAACACTTCTGCAGGATGAGAAATTCTTCCCCATGAAATATCGGTGATATATAATAAACCATCAAGGCCGCCAAGATCCATAAATGCACCGAAGTCTGTAATGTTCTTTACAGTTCCTTCAAGCACCTGACCTTTTTCAAGCTTGCTCATTATTTCTGCACGCTGTGCTTCAATATCACTTTCAATTAAAGCTTTGTGAGAAACAACGGCATTCTTTATGGCTTCATTAATTTTTACAACTTTAAATTCCATTGTCTTGCCAACAAACTGATCGTAATCAGTTACAGGCTTAACATCAATCTGAGAGCCGGGTAAAAATGTTTCAAGACCAAATACATCTACAATTAAACCACCCTTTGTTTTGCTGGTAACGCTTCCGGTAACAACTTCACCGGTTTTATGTACTTCAACAATTCTTTCCCACGCTCTAAACACACGTGCTTGTTTGCGGCTAAGATGTAAGTTGCCATCGCGGTCTTCTTTTTCAACCACCATTACTTCTACTATATCGCCAACCTTTGTGTTTGGATTGTCGCGGAATTCATTCAAAGAAACAAGTCCGTCACTTTTAAAACCGATGTTAATTACTGCATCAGTCTTTGTAAGCCCAACTATAGCGCCATTAACTATTTCGCCGTCTTCGATTGTTACGAAAGTATTTTCATAAACCTTATCGTACTTGCTTTTTTCATCGTCAGCATACTGTGTGACGTTGCGTTTATCAACGCTCCAGTCAAAATCATCATGTGCTGCAATTTTCTCTTCAACAGGTTGAGGTAAAGATTCTGTAACTGCATTTTCAACTATGGGTTCAGCATTTTCAGAAGTTTGTGCTTCTGCTCCAGGTGTGTTTGTTGTCGCTGTAGTTGCCCCGGCTTGTTGTTGGCCATTGGCAGACTCCTGAACATCAGCGTTTGTGTTAACAATATTATTTTCACTCATAATAAAAAACCCGATTGATTTTATTCGGGGCGGCAAAGTTAATAAAATATCGTAAAAATTCCTCTATTAAAAGCAAATGAAAATCTAATTAAGAATGGATATAATTCTGAAGATGTTCTATGGTTTCTTTTTGGTTGAGTATGGTTTCTGTAACAACATCGTTGATTGAAATTATTCCATCAAGTTTATTATTTTCTATAACAGGTAAATAACGGAGATTTCGCGAAGACATGATTTCCATACAATGTTCAACGGAATCATTTTTTGTAATGGTGGGACAATCGGAAGTCATTATCTCGCCCACTGTAGTTTCGTTTGATGCACGCCCTTTCAAAATTATTTTGCGTGAATAATCGCGCTCAGTCATCAACCCAACAAATATATTGCCTTGCATTACTGCAACGGAGCCAATATTTTTATCAGCCATTAATCTAAGCGCATCTATTACTATTGTATCCGGATGTACCGATTCTACGTAACTGCCTTTACGATTTAATATGTCTGATACTTTCTTCATAGAATAAAAATACAAAAATTAATCAAATCAAATTTTAAGATTTGAGCCGTAAAAAATCTTAACCCGCTGAATGATTATTTTTTCTTTTGGGATTGTTTTAGCTCCTGCACTTTCTTCTGTGTCTCCATCATCCTTTCATACTGCTCCTGCCATTTGCTTTTGGTTTTTACTTTAGGCTTGCTCCTGCGCTCATGCATATCTGCAAGAATTTTTTCATGATCCAAAATATAATTCTGAATAGTGAATTGAATTCCCAAAGTAATAAGGTTTGAAACAGTATAATACCAGGTTAACGCCGCAGGCAGAGAGTTAAAAATAAGCAGCATAAAAACAGGATATATATATGGCATGTATTTTAACGCCGGATTGTTAGGATCCTGCGGCGTCATACTCATATTATAAATAGAAATAAGAAAGCTTGTACCAACTGCAAGCAAAGAGAATAAACTAATGTGATCGCCTATTATCCACAACTTGGTATGAAACTGCACAATTACATCATAGGTTGATAAATCGTTTGCCCATAAAAAGTGCTGACCTCTTAATGCAATACTTGAATTAAAAAAGCTATACAACGCAAAGAATATAGGTATCTGTAACAATAATGGTAAACATCCGCCTAACGGATTTGCACCGGCTTCGCGAAACAATTTCATTTGCTCCATTGCAAAGCCCTGCTGATCTTTTCCATATTTTTTTCGCAGTTCATCAAGTTCCGGTCTTAATAATTTCATTCTTGCACCACTCTTATAACTTTTATAAACTAATGGCGATGTTATTAATCGAATAAAAATGGTAAGCAAAGCAATTGCCCAGCCAAGTGTAGAAATAAAACTTGCAAAGAAATTAAACACCGGCATAATAATGTATTTATTTATCGGGCGAACAAACGAATACATATCGCGGCCAAGATTAACGATTTGATCCATATTAGGGGCTGCGTTTCCTAATATCTTATAATCATTCGGACCATAATATAATTGCATAGGAATGCTAGCAGAAGCTGTTGCAGGAACCTGCATTTGCATGGTGGCATCAACCGAACCAATTACATTGCTGCTGTCTGTGCTGCGTGTCCAAACTACCTTGCCGCTATTAAAATTACTTTTTGCAATAAGCGTTGTGTTGAAGAATTGTTGCACCGCACTTATCCATTGCGTGGGTTTTTCGAAAGTATGATCTGAGTGTGCAGATATATAATCAAAATCATTTCCTTCTGAAAAACAAACATCGCTCATTCTTCTTTCATAATCTGCAGTTGCTTCCACTTGCATAAGCTGTGATACAAAATGAAAATTAACCGTGTTATTTGTTAGTAGTTGATTTGTTCCGTTAATAAGAATATTCCAGTCAATTAAATAACTGTTTGGTTTTATAACATATTGATGAACGATGCTTGTATGTGCTGAATCCTTCAACGTAAATTGAATGGTTTGGCTGCTATCTGCATTTTTTACAAGTTGGGATGCGGTGAAATTTAAATCGCCGGTTGTTGCCGCATTATTATTTCCCGTATTAATATTATAGGTAACGCCATCTTTTCCCGAAGCACCTAATACCACTTTGCCGCCAGTGCGAGAATTATAATTTTTAAGTTCAACACTTTTTACTTTTCCACCCTTACTTGTAAAAGTAATCTTCATCACATTATTTTCTACAACATAGGTTTGTTCGGGTGTGGAAATATTATTATTGAAATTTCCTGCTTTGGAGATTTTTGAAAGTGAATCTGCGCGCAAAGAATCAAGCCTCGCTGCTTCCTTTTGTTGTGGCGTAATTTTAGACAATGAATCACGGTGCAGCGAATCTTGTATATGTTGCTGATTCGCCATGTACGCCGACTGTTCTTTATTGGTGTACCAGAAAAAAACAAAAAATAAAACTGCCAGTAACACAATACCAATAATCGTATTCTTATCCTTCATATAAAAAAATGAGCGGCAAAGGTAACAGATTGCCTAATTGCAGAAATTTGAAATTTTAAAAATGGTTTTTCTTTAATTCGACCCATATTTCTCAACCTTTTTAATGGCTGAATAACATTTCAACAATTACAATAGTGATATTTGTTTTTACATAAGTATTTATATGAAGCGCATATTTTTTAAAGAAAGAAAGCAATTTGAGTGGAAACGACTTATCCAGTACTTTTTCCAGGGCGTAATAATTATTGCACCAATTGGAATTACCCTGTACGTTGTTATCCTGGTGTTTAATATGATAGATAATATTTTGCCAAACCTGCTATACACTTTATTTCCGAAACTAATGACGGAACCAAACGGCTCCATCCGCACCATTCCCGGTCTTGGATTTATAGTTGTAATAATTCTTGTTAGTTTAATTGGATGGATCTCATCTTCATTTATTGTTTCAAGAATTGTTGAAGTGCTCGATAAAGTGCTGGAACAAACACCGGGCGTAAAATATATTTATACATCAGTAAAAGATTTTCT
>JBEHXR010000285.1:0-5027 GCA_048498595.1 Bacteroidota bacterium | reverse complement strand
TTCGGCAATTTGAAAATTTGAAAATGAAGAAGTGCTAATGTTTTATACTTACAACTTATAACATACAACTTAAAACTTATAATGTGATTAAAAATTATTTCAAAACAGCGTGGAGGAATTTGTTGAAGAACAAAGTTTCTTCTATCATTAACATCAGCGGGCTTGCAGTTGGTATGGCTGTAGCAATGTTAATCGGTATGTGGGTGTATAATGAAGTAACTTTCAATAGAAACAATCAAAACTATGAAAGCATTGCACAGGTTAGAAGAATATTTACCGATCCAAACACACATGTAACAGATGGCGTAAGCAACATGCATTATCCAACGGCTGCGTTGTTGAAAAGAGATTACAGCCAGTATTTTAAGCATGTTGTTATGGCATGGTGGCTTAGTGATTATACTATTTCAACAGATGATAAAAAAATTTCTAAGCAAGGTGAATTTATAGAACCTGAAGGATTAGGAATGCTTTCACCAAAGATGATTGAAGGCAATTATAATTCATTAAATGATATGCATGCTGTTGTGATTTCAAAATCAACAGCAAAAGCATTATTTGGCAATGAAGATCCCATCAACAAAAGCCTTAAAATCGATAATAAAATTGATGTGATTGTAACGGGTTTGTATGAAGATATGCCTGCAAACAACACATATGGAAATGTTCAGTTTTTTGCGCCGTGGAATTTATATGTAGCATCGAATGATTGGATACAACAAGTTAAAGATGGTTGGGACAATAGTTCATTCCCAATTTATGTTCAGTTACAGCCAAATGTTTCAATGGCAGTTGCCAATACTGCTATTAAAGATTTTTATTTCAAGAGTGTTCCAAAAGAAGTTTCAACCGGCATGAGGCAATATAAAATGCAGGCTTTCTTATACCCGATGAAAGACTGGCATTTATATTCTGATTTTAAGAATGGTTTGCCTGATGGTGGTCGCATAACATTTGTGTGGCTTTTTGGAATTGTAGGAATTTTTGTGCTGCTGTTAGCTTGTATCAATTTTATGAACTTAAGCACAGCACGTGCAGAAAAAAGAGCGAAAGAAGTGGGTATCCGCAAAACAATGGGTTCTTTAAAAATTCAATTGATACAACAATTTTTAAGTGAATCATTTTTAGTAGTAGTTCTTGCTTTTATACTTTCGTTATTGCTTGTTGTATTATCACTTCCATGGTTTAATGAAATTGCTGATAAGAAAATCTTTATTCCATTTTCAAATCCATATTTCTGGTTAATCAACTTTTCATTCATTTTAATAACAGCATTGCTTGCCGGCGCCTATCCATCTTTTTATTTATCTGCATTTCAACCTGTAAAAGTTTTGAAAGGCACGATTCGCTTAGGCAGGTTTACATCATTGCCGCGCAAAGTATTAGTCGTTGTTCAATTTACTGTTTCCGTTATTTTAATTATCGGAACTATTGTTGTGTATAAACAAATTCAGTTTGCACAAAACAGGCCGATTGGCTATGACAGTAATGGTTTAATTACAATTCCAAAAAATGATCCGAATTATGATGGCAAATTAGATTTGTTGCGAAACGAATTGTTGAATACAGGTATGGTAGAAGATATGCAACTTTCTTCAAATCCCATGACGGAAATCTGGTACAATTCAAGCGACTTTGATTGGATTGGCAAACAGCCAAGAGAATTTTCTTTTGCACTCACCAATGTGTCTTATGGTTTTGGTAAAATGGTGGGATGGAAATTTACTGCAGGACGTGATTTTGATAAAGCATTTGCAACGGACAGCAATAAAATTATTATTAACGAAACAGCTGCAAAAGATATGGGCTTTAAAAACCCGGTGGGGCAATTTGTGAAGACTGCAGGCGGCACAAAAACACTGCAAATTATTGGCGTAATAAAAGATGTGATTATGGGTTCGCCGTATGAACCTGAGAAGCGCGGCATTTTCTTTTTAGATGCCACAAATAAAACATCTACTCAAATTGTAGTGAAAATAAAACCTGATGTAAGCGCAAATGCAGCATTGCCAAAAATTGAAACTGTTTTCAAAAACATTGTTCCTTCGGCGATGTTTGATTACAAATTTGTGGATGATGATTATGCAGCAAAATTCAGCCAGGAACAACGCATTGGCAAGCTTTCAACTTTCTTTTCCATACTCGCCATCTTTATTTCTTGTCTTGGTTTGTTTGGCTTGGCAAGTTTTGTTGCAGAGCAACGAACAAAAGAAATTGGTGTGCGTAAAGTAATTGGCGCTTCCGTGTTTAATATCTGGAATTTATTATCAAAAGAATTTATTGGCTTAGTGCTTATCTCATTATTGATCGCATCCCCTGTTGCTTATTATTTTATGAATAGCTGGATGAAAGAATATACATATCACACAAATATTTCATGGTGGATTTTTACTGCAGCCGGTGCAGGCGTTTTAATCATTACACTTTTAACGGTAAGTTTCCAGGCAATAAAAGCTGCACTCGCAAACCCGGTGAAGAGTTTGAGAACGGAATGAATTAATTCGACAATTCGGCAATTTGAAAATTTGAAAATGAAGAAGTGCTAATGTTTTATACTTACAACTTATAACATACAACTTAAAACTTATAATGTGTTTAAAAATTATTTCAAAACTGCGTGGAGAAATCTTTCAAAAAATAAAGCTTATGCTGCAATTAATGTAAGTGGATTGGCAATAGGAATGGCAGCATGCATTTTATTATTTATAGTTGTGGATTATGAATTGAGTTACGATACATTTCAACCCAATTATAAAAACATTTATCACGTTGTGACCATCGATAAATATCCCGATGATATGGAATACACCGCAGGCATTCCATATCCTGCACTCGAAGCATTACGCGCAGATTTTCCACAAATAACAACCGGTGTGTTGTATGCAAATAATGGAAGCCAGGTTACTGTGGCGGGTAATAACAGCAATAATATTTCTGATAAAAAATTTATAGAATCAGCAGGAATGTTTTTCGCCGATCCTCAATTCTTTAAAATCTTTCAATACAAATGGCTGGTAAATGGACCTGCAGTTTTAAAAGACCCGAATGTGACAGTGCTTACAAAAAAGATGGCTGAAAAATATTTTGGCGACTGGCACCAGGCTGTTGGAAAATTTTTAAAACTTGATAATATTATAACATTAAGAGTTGGAGGCATATTGAATGATGTGCCCGCTAATACCGATTTTCCACTTGGTGTTGTTACGTCTTATGAAACGCTTAAAAATTATCCTGATACTTATGGCTACACAACCACTTGGGGAAGAACAAATAGCAGCAATCAAATATTCATGTTGCTTCCGCCATCAGTATCTGCGGAAAAAATCAATGCCCAATTAAAAGAGTTCGGCAAAAAAAATTATACCGATGAAAAGAAAGGTAACATACGCTGGAATTCTTTGCAGCCATTAAGTGATATACATTTCGATGATCGTTTCGGTAATCTCGGCGATCATGTTACCAGCAAATCGACTTTGTGGACATTGTCATTAATTGGTGTGTTTATCATCATCATGGCTTGTATCAATTTTATAAATCTTTCTACGGCTCAGGCTGTAAATCGTTCAAAAGAAATCGGTATAAGAAAAGTATTAGGCAGCAATCGCAATAAGCTTTTTTGGCAGATGATGGGTGAAACAGCGCTGATTGTTTGCCTCTCATTAATATGCGCTGCCGCAATTGCACAAATATGCCTGCCTTATATAAAACATATAGATTCAATTAATGAACCGCTCTATATTTTAACTGCAAAAAACATTGCGTTTGTTGTATTGATTGCATTAACAATTACAATTTTTGCAGGCTTATATCCTGCATTGATTTTATCTGGCTTTAGTCCCATACTTGCTATAAAGAATAAAATCACATCTGCAACTGTTGGCGGAATTTCTTTAAGAAGAGGATTGGTGATTGTACAATTTGCAATTTCACAAGTGTTGATAATAGGAACGATTGTGGCAATCTGTCAAATGAATTTTGTACGCAATGCCGATCTTGGTTTTAATAAAGAAGCCGTCTTAGTGCTCAATGCAAATGCAGACAGCGTTTTTACTTCAAGAGAAAGTGCTTTTAAACAAAACCTGTTGCAATTGCCCGGCGTTCAGGCTGCAAGCTTTAGCAGTGATGTGCCTTCATCTGATAACAATTGGGGAACCAGCTTTGCCTTCAATCATCAGCCAAATGAAAATTTTACTTTGTTTTATAAATGTGCAGATGCAGACTATTTTAAAACTTTTGGGTTGCAGTTTGTTGCAGGTCATGGTTACGATGCAGGCGATTCAGTAAACGATGTAGTGATCAATGAAACGCTTGTGCAAAAACTCGGTTTAAAAAATGCAACCAATGCAATTGGCAAACAAATACGCATGGGAACGGATGAATGGAAAACAATTGCAGGTGTTGTAAAAGATTTTAAAACAAATTCTCTTCGTGATGAAGTAGAGCCTATTTTAATTAAACCCAAAAAAAGATTATATGCAGTAACTTCTGTTAAAATAAAAAGCGCAAATCTCATTCAAACAAAAGATGCTATTGAAAAGATTTGGAATAAATACTATCCCGAATATGCCAACACCAGCAGTTTTATGGAGGATGATATCAATGCTTTTTATAAACAGGAAAACCAACTATCGCTGTTGTATAAAATATTTGCAGGCATCGCTATTTTAATTTCCTGTCTTGGATTATATGGATTGGTTTCATTTATGGCTGTGCAACGTACAAAGGAAGTTGGCATTCGTAAAGTGCTTGGCGCAAGTGTTGCAAACATTATGTATCTGTTTTCAAAAGAATTTACACTGCTTATTGTTGTGGCATTTCTTGTTGCAGCTCCGGTTGCCTGGTATATGATGAATAACTGGCTGCAAAATTTTCATTATCGCATAAAAATAGGAATGGGTGTTTTTGCAATTGCTGTATCAATCTCTGTTTTGATTGCATTAATAACAGTTGGATATAAATCATTGAGAGCAGCAATAGCTAATCCTGTGAAAAGTTTGAGAACGGAATAAAATAATCGGGAAAAGTAC
>JBEHXR010000284.1:0-5029 GCA_048498595.1 Bacteroidota bacterium | reverse complement strand
TGATGATCATATCATATTATCAACATCAGGCTTGCCGTCGTTTGCAACACTTACGGATAATGGAAACGGAACAGGTAAGATTGTTATAACGCCTGCTGCAAATGATTTAGGTTTATTTACAGTTACGGTTATAGCAACAGACAAGAGCAATGCAAGCGATTCAACATCGTTTACTATTTTAATTAAAGACCCGAATATTACATCCACTTATTTAAGTTTTTCAAATGGATTGCATGCGCTGCCATCGCCATGGAATCTTGTAAACGTATATCCCAACGCTGGTGAATCGTCTACGAATTTTATTGATGATAATAATGATACAACCGGCATTACCTTAATGTATGAAAACAGTTTGGAAGGCATAATTGAGTCAGGCATGCAGCCTGTTGAAGGCGTTGGCATTTATCCAAACATAATAATGAAAACAGCTATTTACGATGGAAGCAGTAACAACGATACGATTCAACTTAGCGGTTTAAGTAAATCGAAAAAATACAATTTTGTTTTCTTTAATAGCCATGACGGCGGATTAAATGCAACAACAAATTTTACCATTGGCAAAACAACGCTAACGCTAAATGCAACATACAATAAAGATAAAACGGTGCAGATAAACGGTATTTCTCCAAATGCTTCAGGCATTGTAAATATTATAGTTTCAAAAGCGGCAAACGCAGATTATTCATTTTTAACAGCGTTGATCATTCAGAGCTATGATACATCATATAAGAAAATTGCCCCGGCTAATCTGCGCCTTAAAAATGTTACAACAAATTCAATAAGTCTTATCTGGCAAGACAGATCTTCTTCCGAATCTAAATATGAAATATGGCGCGCTGCAGATGGTGCGCAGGATTATACTTTAATCGGCACTGTTCCCCATAATGTAAGAACGTTTACAGATTCCAATCTTGCAAGTAATAAAACATACAATTATGCTGTGAGAGCAGTGTTTGGTAATTCGTATTCTGATTTTTCAAACACAATAACAGTGAGCACTTATGCATATAATGTGTATTTGAATGTTACTTCAGCAACCGATGCAAAGCTGCCGTGGAATAATTTAAATGCAGTTCCGCAAAACGGATTTATATGGAATAATTTCTTTGATGAGAAAGGAATGATAACAGGCACCGGTATGCAATTAAATACAGAACTGGTTGGCTTGTATTATGCGGGAATGGATACAAAGAGAAATTCGGGCATTTATCCGGATAATGTTTTGCGTGAAAGTTATGGATTCTTCCCCGGGCAAACAGAAAGCTTTGAGATTACAGGTTTAAACTTAAATATGAAATATGATTTTACATTCTTCGCAAGTTCACAAACGTACGGAGATGTAAGTGCAGCATACATTATTAACGGAGATACAACCATACTTAATGCTTCATTAAATATAAATGGAACGCAAACAATTTATGGTGTTACACCTGATGAATATGGAAATGTAACGATTACTGTTTTGCCCGGAAGTTCAAATTCAGAGTTTGGTTTAATCAGCGCTTTGGTGATTGGTGTTTATACGCCTTCTTCATCTAACGTTATACCAACGTTGCCGCAAACACAACAGCCCGAATTTACTTATTCAAACAAACAAATGGCTATCTCAAATGAAAACAAATCTGAAAACAACATTGAAAATTTTATTGCTTTTCCAAATCCTTTTCATGATTATCTAACATTAACAATACACTCAAAAACTAACGCCGGAAAATTGCAGGTTATAATGTATGATGTAAAAGGAAATGCTGTTTACAGCAACGTGTTTGCAAATGTTCAAAAAGAAAATACGGTTAAGATTATTTTGAATAATAATTTACCTGCGGGTATTTATACAATAGTTGTTACAGATGTTGATACGAAAAAAATGAAAACGATTAAGGTGATAAAGCAATAAAGAATTTGATGATGAACATCAAACGAATCATTAATAAAGCATTCTAACTTTAATTGTTCCTTTTACATCTTTTAATAATTCGAGCGCTTGTTTTGAAAGCTGTTTATCAACATCAAGCACTACATAACCGATCTCATCGTTTGTTTTTAAATACTGGCCAACAATATTGATGTTATGATTTGAAAGCTGTGTATTGATCGCGCTTAGAACACCGGGAACATTGTTATGTATATGTAAAATACGATGTGCTTTTTCAACCGGCGGTAAACTTATTGCAGGTACGGTATGCGAGCCATTTGTAATTCCTTTTTCCAAATATTGAAACAGTTTATTACTAACATCTTCACCAATATTTTCCTGCGCTTCTTCTGTTGAGCCACCAATATGTGGCGTTAAAATAACATTCGGTAAATTTTGCAACGGCGTGGAAAAAGCAGCACCATTTTTTTCCGGCTCAACAGGAAAAACATCTATCGCTGCACCACTTAACAAACCCTCTTGTAAAGCTTTTGCCAACGCAGGAATTTCAACTACTTCTCCCCTTGCATAATTAATTAAAATCGCGCCTTTCTTAAACTGTTTAATATTGTTTTTATTAATAAGATTTTTTGTTTGTGAAGTATCAGGAACATGCAGAGAAACAATATCAGACAAAGACAATAACTCTTTTAAGTTTTTTGCCTGGTGCGCATTGCCTAACGGAAGCTTGGTTTCCACATCATAAAAAATCACTTTCATGCCTAATGCTTCAGCAAGCACACTTACTTGTGAGCCAATATTTCCATAACCAATTATACCAAGCGTTTTTCCCCGCAGCTCATAACTGCCTTTTGCTTCCTTCATCCAGATGCCTTCATGCGCTGCTTTATTTTTATCCGGTATTCTGCGAATAAGCATTATAGATAAACCAATAATTAATTCAGCAACACTGCGTGTGTTACTGTAAGGCGCATTAAAAACAGTAACGCCTGCATGTGTCGCCGCTTTTAAATCAACCTGGTTTACACCAATGCAAAAACAACCGATTGCCTGCAATTTTTTAGCGGCATCCAAAACATTTTTTGTAATGTGTGTTTTTGAGCGAATGCCAAGCAGGTGCACATCTTTAATTTGTTTTATTAATTCTTCTTCTGATAATGCGCCGGTTAATTTTTTTACGTTTACATAATCATGCTTGCGAAAAAAATCTACCGCTTTATCACTTATGTTTTCAAGAAATAAAATGTTTATTTTTTCTTTTGGATAAGAAGTTACCTGGCTCATAATGCTGTGCAAAGAAAATATTTAGATGACTAATGAATGAAGTAATTATTAACAAAAATCCCCCCGAAGCCGGAGGGATTGTATTTCTGTTCAGTTTATTTTTTCTTTTCGTAACGCTTACGGAACTTATCAATACGTCCGGCTGTATCTACCAACACATTTTTACCTGTGAAGAATGGATGCGACGTATTCGAAATTTCAAGCTTTATTAATGGATATTCATTTCCATCTTCCCACTTAACTGTTTCTTTAGAAGAAGCGGTTGACCGGCTTAAAAATGAATGACCATTACTCATATCTTTAAACACAACGAGCTTGTAACTTTTTGGATGAATGTCTTTCTTCATAACTAAATTTTAAAATACGGATTTTGCCGTATTATTTAAAAGGAGCGCAAAGATAAGGTTCAGCAGTTTTGTTACCAAATGATAATTGATTTTATGCACCGCCGGCAAAAGATTGCTCCTGCTGAGGGATAATTGTAACATTTGTTTTAACATCTCCGGCTGCAGCATTTTCTTTATTTAAATAATATCGCATTAATGGTGCCGCCATTAAAATTGTAACAACAGTCATCACAACCAATCCAACAAAAACAGGTTCATCAATAATTTTTGCCTGCAGCGCTAATGCTCCCAGGATAATTGCCTGCGAACCTCTCGAGTTCATTCCAAAAGCGATTATATACGATTCATTTTTGTTTAGCCCGCTCATTCTGCTGCCGATAATACTGCCAATTATTTTTGTAAAGCAGGCAATCAAAACAATGATAGAGACTATTTCAAAATTGAAATTCGTAACGAAATTTATTTGTAAACCGATGGATGCAAAAAATAATGGCGCAATAATATTTATTACAAACTGGTGCAAAATACTTTGAAGCCTTTCCGGAAAATATTTAGAATCGCCAATAGCAACACCCATAAGAAAAGCGCCAAAAATTCCACGTACACCAAGATATTCTGTGAATACGGCACTTATGAGGCAAAGACATACAGCAAGCGTTATCATTACACCAATGGAAAAAAACTTATTTGCAACCATTAAAATCTTATCAACAAGCCATCTGCCCACTGTAAGTAAAATAAAAGTGTATAACAAAATTAAACCTACAGATTCAAATGAACCATCCTGCTTTCCTGTTTTCATTAGCTGAATAATGATGGAGAAAAGTATCCAGCCAAGAAAATCATTTATCATGGCTGCCGTAAGAATAAGATTACCGAGTTTGGAGCGCAACATTTCCATATCCATTAAAATTTTCGCTATAACGGAAAGTGCAGTGATGGATAAAGCCGTTCCAAAAAACATAGCAGGTATTGTAGGGTTTTTTATAGGAGAATTAAACAAGTTATGATAGAAAAAATATACGGCAGCAAAGCCAATCACGAAAGGAAAAACAAGACCCATAATACTTGTATATGCGGCTTGCTTGCCTTGCTTTTTGATTTGTTTTATATCAACTTCAAACCCGGCAATAAACATTAGCAGGATGATACCAATGTTTGCAAGTCCGTCGAAAGCTGCATAACTTCTGGGTTGAGAAGTAAAAATTTCATGAAATAGATTGGGAAAGATGGAACCTAATAATGATGGTCCTAAAATTATGCCTGCAAGAATTTCACCTATTACTACTGACTGATTATACCTGCGGCAAATTTCGCCAAGCATACGGGCTGAAATAAGTATTAAACTCACGATAATAAGAAAGTTCAATACTTCAGCAGAACTAAGTTTAGAAACCATAGTTACTGAATTTGTTGGTGATAACGTTAACGCTACATCAAAAATAAGAAAAATCACTTATCCCTATAAAATCAATAGGATTAATTATTTGAAGGAAGCTAAGCGTAACTTATAAGTATTAAA
>JBEHXR010000283.1:0-5031 GCA_048498595.1 Bacteroidota bacterium | reverse complement strand
TACAAACGATATTTTGCAACAAGTAAAATATTTACTCGATCACAAAAAATCTTTCAATTTATATGTTGTGCATGGCGGAACAAATTTTGGTTTTACTGCGGGCGCAAATGCTTTCTCGCCAACGCAATTTCAACCAGATGTAACAAGTTACGATTATGATGCGCCGATAAATGAACAAGGTGCGCCAACACCAAAATATTTTGCGTTGAGAAATCTTATTTCAAAATATGTTGATTACAAAATTCCGGATGTGCCCGCAACGATTCCAACAATAGAAATTCCATCATTTACATGCACGCCGTTTACAACAATATGGCCCCAGTTGCCAAAACCAATCGCTGCAGTTCAGCCAAAACCAATGGAAGCATTTGATCAAAAAAGCGGGATGATTTTATATACAACAAAATTATTTGGCAATACAAGCGGAAGATTAACGATAACAGAACCGCACGATTATGCGTTGATATTTTTAGACGGAAAATTTATTGATACAATTTACAGAGATGACGCAAAAAGAACAATCACGTTACCAAAATCAAACAATACAAATCCTGAATTAGAAATTTTAGTGGAAGCCATGGGACACATCAATTTTGCGCAATACATGATCGATCGCAAAGGAATCACAGATCGTGTAACATTAAACGGAATGACTTTGATGAACTGGAAAATTTTTTTATTGCCTATGGATGAAAAATTTATTGCTTCACTTCAGCAAAACAATTTGAACGATTCTGCAAAAGGAATTTTTTACAAAGGCAATTTTATCTTGAACAAAACTGGTGATACATATATTGATATGAGCCACTTTAAAAAAGGTGTTGTGTGGGTGAATGGTCATAATCTTGGAAGATTTTGGTATATCGGTCCTCAGCAAAAATTATATTGCCCGGCTTCGTGGCTAAAGCAAGGCAACAATGAAGTAATAGTTTTTGATTTATTGTTGAACGAAAAATCTGTTTCAGTGAAAGGGACTACAACGCTTTATTAAAACGATGTTTCCTGTTAAAGCGTTTTACTTTTCAAGATCATTTAAAAAATCTTCAATCGCTTTATTATTTTCACCAGCATTATCCTGCATACTTAAATGACCTGCATTTGATATTTCCGCAAACTGTGCATTAGGCACAAGGCTTTGAAAATATTTTACGGTTGAAGGTCTTGCTTCATCATATTCACCACAAACAAAAAGCGTTGGTATTTTAATGTTGCCCAAACGATCTGTTGCATTATAATCTTTCAGATTACCACTTATGGTAAACTCGCTTGGACCATCCATATGCAGATAAACATTTTCGCCTGCTTGTGAAAAAGCGCTATCGATATCTGCAGACCATGGTTGCTTTCTTGCCAGATATTTTTGATAATAAAGCTGAACTGCTTGTTGATAAGATGGATCATCATAAGTTTTGCGTACTTCATTTATTTTAATGGCTTGTTGAGATGAATCTGGCAATGTTGTAATTAAACTATCAGCATCTTTTACCCATCTTGAAATATCCAAAGCAGGGCTTGCCAATATCAATGCTTTAATGCCATCGGGATGTTGCAAATAAAATTCTGTTCCTAACATCGTTCCCCATGAATGCCCATACAAATAATAATTTTTTAAGTGAAGCGAATCAATCACCTGCTTTAATTCATCAACATAACTTTGGATCGTCATTAAACTTGTGTCAGTAATTCTATCAGACCTTCCGCAGCCAAGTTGATCAAGAAAAATAACAGGTCTTTCTTTACTTATGTCTGCCATCGATTTTAAATAATAGCTCGGAATTCCCGGGCCACCATGCAGTAATAGCAAAGGCGTTTTATCGCCGCTGCCATATATTTTATACCAAACCTTTCCGCCTTTTACATTAATATAACCTTCATGCGGTATAAGTGTTGTTGTTTGTGTTTGCTTTGATTGGTTGTTACAACTTGTAATTGCCATTGCAGCCATTACAATTATTACAGCAGTGAGTTTTGGCATCATGATCTATTTATTTATTATAGGAAATTAAAAAAATTTAATCATTATGCAAACAAAGTGAGGCATTCTTCTTTTGAAGATGCAACAAATTAAAATAGATTTGAACATTCAATCATCACTAAAAATTATTGCTTGAAAAGAATTCTGACTGCCGTTTTTATATCGTCGTGTTTTTTATCGCAAGCGCAAACCATCAGCGATTATTTTCAAAAGATAAGAAACAATGAAGCAGAGCTCACTGCGTTTATTTCACAAATGCCAAAGGGCGGCGATTTGCACAATCATTATAGTGGCGCATTGTACGGCGAAACTTATTTTAACTGGGCAGTTGAAAATGATTTTTGGTTGAACACAGAAACATTACAGGTAAGCGAGAATGAAGAAACAGGTAAAGAGTGGAAGAAATTTTCTGCGCTTGCAAAAGAAGGTTCATTAAGTACTTACCGCGAAAAACTATTGCAGTTGTGGAGCATGAAAAATTATGACGGCAACGATGGTGAGCAACATTTTTTTGCAACATTTGGATTGTTTTCTCCTTTGAGTAATATTAATTATGCTGAAGGTTTGAATGAATTAAAGCAAAGAGCGATTACAGAAAACGTTTCTTATCTCGAAGTAATGTTTAGCCGTGTAGATGTTTCAAAATTAAATATTGATTCAAGTGATTTTTATAATACGCTGCTTGCAAATATTCTCAAGCAAAAAGATTCGTTGAAATTGCAAGAAGTGTTAGACGCGCTTTATAATAAAGTTATGCAGTTGCCTGTTGAAGACAGTGTGAACAGCTTCACACGTTTTGTTGATTCTTTGCATTACACTGCGCATATTGATGATGCAAATTTTACCATGCGTTATCAAACATATATTGTACGTGTGCAAAATGCAGTTACCAGTTTTAAAAATCTTATCGCATCATTTGAAGCAGCAAAAAAAGATTCGCTTATTGTAGGTGTAAATATTGTTGCGCCTGAAGATGACCCTGTTTCAATGCGTGATTACTGGTTGCACATGCAAATGTTTGCGTATTGTCATCAAAAATATCCTTCAGTAAAATATGCTATGCATGCAGGAGAAATTACAGAAGGATATGTAAAACCGGAAGATCTAACTTATCATATTTCTGAAGCAGTTTACATTGCAAAAGCGCAACGTATTGGTCACGGAATTGATATTGCTTATGAAAAAAATAATTACAAATTGCTCAACTATATGAGTAAAAAACAAATTGCTGTTGAAATAAATTTGTCGAGTAATGAATATATTCTTGGAATAAAAAACGATGCGCATCCATTGATGTTGTATTATCGTTATCATGTGCCGATTGTTATCAGCACTGATGATGCAGGTGTAAACCGCAGTAGTCTAACTGAGCAATATGTTCTGCTTGCTTTGCGATATAAAAACATTAGCTACAGCAACATTAAAAATTTTGTGTACAATGGTATTAAGTATAGTTTTTTAAGCGATGCAAAAAAACAAGCGCTCAAAAAAGATTTAGATGAGCGCTTTAAAAAATTTGAACAATACGTTTTAACTAATCAGCCTTAATACAACCAATCTTTTTTATCCGGCAAAACAATAAGTGCACCCATGTTCCTGTGCACGACCAACTGCCCAAACACCAGAAGGCATCGGTTGAACTTTAGGTAATAAGCCCGACATCCATTCATTCTTAACTTCTGCAACATCTTTATTTAATTGCCCCGCAACCACAGCACTATAAACGGTTATTGCCATATTGCAGGCGCAAAACATTACACCATCATCTTGTAATTGATTAATGCCAATATCTACATTGCCTACACCCGGCACAGAGTAATCTCCGGTTTGCGGTTGCCAGAAGGGGTTGCGCAAAGAAGGCGCTTTTGTTTTAGGATCATTTACTTTAAACATCTCGCCTAATTTATATTTTTCCCAAAGATCATTTCCAAGTGCGAAGGGAATTGCTTCATGGCGCAACACAACAACAACACTGCAATCTTTTGCAGCCGTACCTGTTGCATCATTCGTGAGTAAAAAAACTTTTGCCCACGCAAAAGGCATCATATCGTGCGGCTGCGTTACATCAAAAACTATTTTATGTTTCCCATTTATCTGGTTAAACCATTCATCCGCATCCGAAGGATTTACATTAGAAAATCCGGAGGCAGCTAATTTTAAGGGAGAAGAAAGAATGCCGGCGCCAAGCACCGCTGCACCAGTAGAAATTTGCTTTATAAAGGTGCGACGTTCATTTTTTTTCATATTGTAAGATTTGATTTAAGAAACTATTTCTGCGTTTTTAATTGTTGAAGGCGGAAATAATAAAACGTTTTTTGTAAATGGTTTCTGCACTTAAAATTTTTATCTATAACTTTTTTAATTGTGCCAACGCTGAGCATTAAACAAACATGCTGCGTTGTTTTTATGCTTTTTATTCAACAGAAACATGCCGATTAAACTATTTAAACAAAAAAGCTTTTTCTCTTTGGCCAATGCATGTTTACGTTAATGGGGAAAGGATGTAAACACAAAGCGCAATTCTTATCAACGATAGTCCTACATTTTGCAACAATAGCAGTTATAGAAATGCGCCTTTTTAGTCTGAATATTCTTAACGAAAGTTAAGGAATAAAACAATGTATAAACAAAATCCTCCAGGAATTAATTTATACTTCAACTCAAAAATTACAAATTGATGTGTATTTAAAGCTCTTAATTACGGTAATCTTGTTTACTTTGATAAAAATTCCCCGATTGAAATCAATACTAACAGAAAAACAAATACAGCTAACAGTAAAAAGGCTGGCGCACCAGGTTTTAGAAAATCATTTAAACCTTGAAAACACTGTGTTGATTGGCATACAGCCAAGAGGTATTTTTTTAAGCGACAGAATTGTGAATGAATTAAAGCAATTGGTTTCGGCTGATAAAATTTTTTATGGCAAGCTCGATATAACTTTTTATCGTGATGATATTCGCCAGGAAGTAAAGCTGGCAAACACAACGCACATTCCGTTCAGCACGGCAGGAAAAAATATTGTAATAATTGATGATGTTTTATGGACGGGAAGAAC
>JBEHXR010000282.1:0-5108 GCA_048498595.1 Bacteroidota bacterium | reverse complement strand
TGCCGCCACCAGCTTTTTGTTGTTGCATCTTCAAACATCGCGTTGAAATGATCCATGCCAACCAATCTGAAATTTTCAAGTTTTCCATTTACGTACGGGCTATATGCTCTGCCTGTTCTGCATACGGTGCAATAGGTAATCATTACAGGTTCGCCGCCAATCGTATCTCTTACCTGGTGATGATAGCCGATGATTTCAATGGGATACGCTTTTGACTCGTTGTTGATGGTAACGCCAATAATTAAATGATCACGGTTAGTTGTATCAGCTGCAGCACTCAATAACAATTTATTTTTTGGCTGATAAAACATTTTATCAGCAAGAAATTTAAAATTGAATTCGTATGCAACAATGCCGTAAAAAATCAGCACCAACACAACAACAACTTTTTTCCAAACTTTACTGTGCTTAAAAATTTGTATTAACGGGATGATGACAATTGCAAAACCAATGAGTCGCAACCACCAGATATTTCTATCAATAAAATAGGCAATGCTGATTGTGTTTGCTTGCTGACTGCCTGGAAATGGCATAATAAAATACACGCGCAATATTTCAATTGCTATTAAATAAATTAAAACAAGGGTAAGTAGCCAACCTTTCATAACTAATTAAAAATTCAAAATTAAAAAAACAAAAAGTTGTGAGTTGATAAGCAGTAATTTTTCGAATAAAAAATTCTTATCACTTATAACTCACAACTTATAACTTATTGTTCTGTTACCGGCAACGGAAATTCACTCCACACATTATCATCAGGTCTGTCTAACGGCAATTGATTTAAACGATTGTAACGACGCATATCAATCCAGCGATGTCCTTCAAAATACAATGAGTATCTGCGCTCATACAACATTTCATCAATCAATGCAGATTGTGTTTGTGCACCACTATAATTTGTAAGACCATGTTTTGTGCGAATGATATTTAATGCAGTTATGGCATCATCAAAATTGTTTAATTGAATATTTGCTTCTGCATAAATTAAAATCAATTCTTCATTGCGTATAATTGGAATGGGCGCTGTGCCTGAAGTATAAACCCACACATCGCGGTTGCTGCTTAAGCCTGCAGGAATGGAGGCTGTTGAAGTACGCAATGTAGCTTTACTGATCCTGTCATCGCCTGGTTTTATATCTGCCGCAAAAGATGGATGGGCAACGCGTACTTCACCATTTTGGTTTTGAGGAATAAAAGCAGGATTCAACTGGTCGCCTGAACCTGTTCCAAACACATGATAAACACCTGTTGAAAAGTCGCCATTCAAATCAAAGAAGGATGCATTTAATGCAGTTAAAGCATCGCTCCATTTTTGTTCGTACACATCAACCCGTGCTGCCAATGCACGATTGAATTTTATCAAACCATCTGCATCGCTGAACTGACCGAAGCCTGCCAGCGGAAATGCAACATCAGCACCATTTAAATCAGATGCACCATCATCTAACAAAGATGAAATAGCTGTAAGCCCGGTATTATAATCTACAATCGCTCCCAGATTATCGGGATCAGCAACATCCACGCGAATGCCATTCGAATCTGTAAGGTTCAGGTTCATTAAGAGCTGGTAGGCTTCTATTGTTTTTGCAAAACCGGTGTATGCCTTTTTCTGTGCATCTGTTGCTAATGTTGTATTGTTTGCTGCATCAATTAAAACGTTGCAATTTTTTACAACCCTGTACCGTGATGCCCATGGCGTACTGATGTAAAAATTGCTGCCACTTAATGTAGCATTGCTTGCACCTAATAAATCTGTAACATAACGCGGCTCAGAGTTGGAGAAATGATATACCTCTCTGCCAATCGTTCCCACATCATCTAAATAAAAAGCAATTGAATTGCGCATGCCCGATTCTGTTCCGCTTACAAGATTATTTAATTCTGCAACAGTTGCGTTAGTTTGATAAGCTTCAACGGTTGGTCCGTTTAAATTTCCGTAATCTTTTTTGCACGCTGAAAAGAATATTATCACTGATGCAAAAAATATTGTTTGTATATAATGAATCTTTTTCATTGTAATAATTATTGTTTATTAAAAGGTGAATGAAATATGAAACGCTGCACGTTTGCTTGCAGGATAAGGGTCAACATCAACGCCGGTTGAAAGACCTGTACTTACACCTTGTTGTATGGTGCTGAAACCAAAGTTGGATACTTCAGGATCATACGATTTATAATGCGTGATGGTAACGTAATTATTTAATGAAATGCCAACACGAATACTTTTCACCACATTGCCCGGAATTTTATCAAATAAATAATACAATCCGGCTTCACGCAAACGCAGGTAGCTTGCATCCTGTACAAATATGTGTGCATCTGTTCCAATCTGCATAATGCGATACACTGCATCCGGTACACCAAGCTTATTGGTGACGTTATCATAATCTGCACTCGTACCGCCAAAATCATTTTCCAATGAAGTAAGATTGATGTTATCGCCACCTTGTTTCCAATGAATCAAAAAGCGCAGGCTTAATTTTCCGAAGAAAGTAATTTCATTATAACTACTCATTTGGAATTTTGGTTCAGCGTCACCTAAAACACCAACACCTTGTCCGTTTAAACCAACAATCTGCGTTGCAGATTTTCCTTGTTCAATTTGAAATGAACCCAACACATAACCAAACGAACCTTGCGGAATTGGTGGTATCGTTAAACGTGTAACTTTCGAACGGTTCAACCAAAAATTAACGGATGTATTCCATGTAATTTTTTTTGTTTGAACAGGTACAGCATTCATACCCAACTCAACACCGCGGTTGCGCAAATCGCCCGCATTCACCCATTTGCTGGTAAAGCCTGATGATGCCTGCAAACTTTGCAGCATAAGAAAATCGCTGATGCTTTTGTTGTAGTATGTTAATTCAAACCCAAGGCGGCTATTCAATACACTAAAATCAATACCTGCTTCTAATTCTTTTTGACGTTCAGGTTTAATGTTTGGATCGCCCTCCTGTGTGCTTACAATTACACCCGGATTGCCATTGATGTTGGAGATAACCATGCCGGTGAATTTGCTTCCATATACAGGAATATTGTTCGCTTGTCCGTAAGCAGCGCGTAGTTTCACGTTATTAAAAAAACCATCTTTTACAATACCCGATTTTGTAAGATTCCAGCTTATACCTGCTTTTGGATAAGCATAAAACTTTGATTCATCACCATTGTTACTGCTTCTGTCAAAACGCACGCCGGCAGTTAAGGTAACCGCATCAATAATGTTTGCTTCTTCCTGCGCAAAAATTCCTGTATTCAAATATTTATTACGAAACTGTGTTGCGTTTAATGCGCCGGCTTCGTTTACATTGCTTTGCCCCGCGATAATTTGTGTGGCAACATTCAGGAGGTTATTATAATCTCCTGTTTCTTGTGTTAAACCTGCCGAAGTAGTTAATGATAAATTATTTGATGGTGTGAATGTATTTACCAGTGAAGCGATATAGTTTGTATTTAGATTTTTCGTGAACCCCTGTATAGATGTTCCTTTATTAATTGCCTGCCATTGCAGTGTGCCGGGAAACAGTGCCGTGGTTTGAAGATTATAAAAATCAAAGCCACCGCGTGCAATAAACTTTGTTGTGCTTGTGTTGCTGCTTTGCAAGGTTGCCTCGAGATTTAGCCCAACAATAAAACGATTTACTGATTCATTGTTTTTCATCAGCGCAATCGTTTGTAAAGGATTGGAAGCAGCAAATGGATTAACCGGGTAATTGCCATTTGCATCAGGATGCAATTCTGCAAATGATGGTGTTGATGACAATGCGATACCTGTTGTTACCCCTGCGTTATCATTACCAAATAAGCCTCTGTCTGCAGAAGAATTAATGTAATTAGTGCTAACACCAATTTTTATTTTATCTGTGATGTGGTGATCAACATTTAATCTAAAACCGGTGTTGCGGTAACCTGTGTTTTTTACGATGCCGCCTTCATCTTTTTGTGATGCAGAAAAATAAAATGATGTTTGTTCATTGCCACCCGTTAAACTCAGCTCTGTGTTTCTTGCAAAAGCTGTGTTACCATAAATTTCTTTTTCATAATCATAGATATGACCGGCAGATTGTGCATCTAAAAATTCTTGTCTTAATGCGGCGCTGGTTGCACTGTCGCCTGATAAACCTGCAGCACGGTCAGCAGTAAATTGTCTTACCCCTAATAATTTTCTTGCTGTTATCAAACCCAAATCCTGTGAAACAGTAATGGCTGTTTTTCCTTGCCTTCCTCTTTTTGTTGTTATGATGATAACCCCCGCCGCAGCTCTTGAACCATAGATTGCGGCGGCAGATGCACCTTTTAATATTTCAATGTTTTCAATGTCTTCCGGATTTATATCTGCAATGCGGCTTGATGGATTATCCTGCGTAGATGTTGGCGAACCGCCACTGGCTGCTGATGTAACTGTATTTAATCCTGAAGAAGTAACGCTGTTATCAATAAACACACCGTCTACAACATACAATGGTTGCGTGTTACCGTACACAGAAGTTACACCCCGCAACTTTACAGAAATGCCACCACCCGGCGCACCCGAATTTGCGTTGATGTATGCACCCGGAATTTTGCCTTCTAATGCTGCATCTAACGTTTGCGCGGGTGCAGTGCCGCTTAATTCTTTGGAAGAAATAGTAGCAACAGCATTCGCCAGATTTCTTCTTTTAACGGTAGTTGATAAACCTGTTACCACTACTTCATCAAGATTAGCAACGTCCTGTTCAAGAATAATTGTTGTTTGCGTTAATGTATCCGCTTTTAATGTTCGTGATTTAAATCCTGTTGCGCTGATGGTGATGATGGAATTGCCCGCATTCGGAATTGTAATCTTCCCCTGCGCATCCGCAATCAGCGTTCTTTTTTTATCAACCAAAATTGTTGCTGCCGCTATTGGTTGCCCGTTAGATTCTTTAACCTGTAAATTAACAGGGTTATTTTGCGCATGCGAAAAAACTGGCGTTATCATAAGCCATATCAACGCTGCAATCGTGATCATTTTTTTCATAAATGTTTTGATGTTTGTGTTTTAAGCCGTGGCAGGTTTTTTAAGACCAGCCACGGCTGTTTGTATTAGTATGATGTTATACAGGTTGTGGTGTTGAAAAAATATAATT